>NZ_VIVR01000001.1:6055127-6357884 GCF_007828955.1 Kitasatospora atroaurantiaca
AGGTCGTACGCGAAGGCCTGTATCGGACCGTCGGCCGGATTGACGGGTCGTGGTTTGCGGGCCAATGAGTCTCCTTGGTCTCCACCCGGGCTCTCCCCGTGGCTCGGGAAGGCTCCGTCAGCTGATGGGTCGACAGATCGTTCGAGGAAACTACGAGCACGACCCAGGAGTTCCTTCACGGCCCGGTCGGGATGTGGAGATATTGGTCACTCTCTGCTGCGCCGGGGCATCGCCTCCATGGAATCCACTCATCCGGATGCCTCCGCGGATAGGGCGGAGGCGGGTACGCCGGAGGCCGGTCGGGTTGCGGCCCGACCGGCCTCCGGCGATCTGTCGGTGTCTGCCGCGGGAGGGGTCAGCCCGCGCTGCGCAGGACGTCGGCGAAGACGGCCGCCTGCTTCTGCATCTGGATGTTGATGGTCCGCAGCTCGTCCTTGTGCTGGGCCATCAGGGCGTTCTGCCGGTCCACCTCGGCCGTGAACCAGACGCCGACGACGTTGCCCTGCTGCTTGCAGGCCACGTCCGCCTGGGCGGTCTGCTGTTCGTCCTTGCCGAGGGCGGACTTGCTGAAAGCCGGATCGTTCACGGCGTCCATCGGGGTCGCGTAGTGGTAGCCCTTGGCGAGCATGCACGCGGACCAGGCCTGGAAGACGGTCTGCACGGCGGGAGCCTTCAGGGACTCGGAGAAGCTCTGGCCGTCGATCTGATGGATCAGCGAGGCCTCGCCGAGGAAGGTGGCCCCGGCCGAGAGCCTGGCACCCATCTCGCCCATGCAGCCGCCCGGCTGGACCGTCTGCGAACCGTAGGGCGTCGGCGTACCGGCGGACTTCCCCGGGGTTCCGTTCCCGTTGAGTACGAGCTGGTACCCGGGATCGGTGTTCTCCGGCGGCGCGGTCTCGTTGCTCGGTGGCAGGTATCCGGGATTGGCCGGTCCGAAGTGGTAGCCGGTGGTCCTGGCCTGCTCGGGGTTGGTCACTCCGTAGCGCATCTCGGTGACGGTGGCGGGCGCACTCTTCGGAGCCGCCTGCTGGTCCGTGAAGGTGAGGCCGTAGCGCTGCATGCACTGCTTGACCAGCACCTGGGACGCCTTGTCGAGCTGGAGCTGGGTGTCCGGGCTCAACAGGTAGGCCGCGACCGGCAGCCGCAGGCCGGTGCTGTCCAGCACCGTGGGGGTGGGGGCCGGCGCGGGCGTCGCGGCGTCGGCGGAGCCGGAGCAGCCCGACGCCGAGGCCAGGACTGCCGCGGCGCAGAGAGCGGCCGCCAGGGAGGACAGGAGGCGGGAACGACCGGGCATGCCTGGGACTCCTCGTTGAACCGTGCTGGAAACCAGGGCGTGGCCGGCCGGGGCTGGGCCCGGCCGGCCGGTGCGGCCTAGGAGAAGCGCAGCGAGGCGTTCTCGTTGTAGGTGTGCACCAGGCGGGTCTCGCCGGTGCCCGGGGCGAGCCGGTCGTAGGTGCCCGCGTAGTTGGAGTTGAAGTAGATCGTCGCGGTGCTGGTGCCGTAGTTGAAGGCCGAGGCCGCGTTGTTCTTGATGGGCTGGCCGTGGATGAAGACGTAGCCCGCGAAGTCCGGGATGTTGGAGTAGAAGTGGGCCTGGTCGCCCGCGTAGTTCGAGTTGTAGAACAGGCCGACGTGGTTGTCCGCCGAGGCGGTGCCGGCGGCACCGAGCGTGGCGAGAGCGGCACCCGCGATACCGAGGGCGAGAACGGACTTCATGCGCATGGATTCATCCTTCGTCGTTGGCGCGGAGCTTTTCCTTTGACCGGAGTGGGGCCGGCCGGCGGGGCTCAGGAGAAGCGCAGCGAGGCGTTCTCGTTGTAGGTGTTCGCGAGGCGGGCCTGGCCGGTGCCCGGGGCCAGGCGGTCGGAGGCGCCGGCGTAGTTGGAGTTGAAGTAGATGGTCGCGGTGCTGGAGCCGAAGTTCCACGCCGAGGCCGCGTTGTTCTTCACCGGCTGGCCGTCGATGAAGTAGTAGCCGGCGAAGTTCGAGACGTTGGACGTGAAGTTCGCCCAGTTGCCCGCGTAGTTCGAGTTGTAGTACAGCGTCAGCGAGTTGCCGGCCGAGGCCGTGCCGGCGGCGCCGAGCGTGGCGAGAGCGGCACCGGCGATACCGACGGCGAGAGCAGCCTTGATGCGCATCAATTCATCCTTCGTCGTAGTGCTGGATGTCCGTGCCGGAAATTGACTGTTCGTCATCTCTCCGCTCTCAGAACATTATCCGCCGCTTATCCGAGCAGCAATGCCGTTTGATTAACGGCTCCGGCCGGGCGCTATCGTGCGAATTCGGGCATGCGGGATTGTTCGTGTCGGATCGGGGTGGAGTGTGCGTACTGCATGGACTGGCGCATCGCGTAGTGGACCAGCAGTCGCCCGTAGATCTCCTGGTGGATCCCGTCGGTGGTCCTGCTGGCCAGCGGGCCGGTGCCGGGCTCCGCGCCGAGCAGCGCGTCGCGCAGCGAGCCGCGGCTGCCGGCGGCCCGAGCGTGGAGCTCGAGCAGCTCGGCGGCCGGTGCCGCGAAGGGGTCCAGCAGGGTGGTGACGACGTCGGGGGCGATCACCCGCAGGGGCAGTCCGCGCCAACCGAAGAGGAACGATCCGTCGGGCAGCGGCCGCTGGGGCTGGAAGGGGAGCCGGACGGCCTGCAGCCGCCAGACGAGGTCGACGCCGCTCGCCGCCGCGGCGGAGGCCAGGTCGGCGTCCAGCGGTAGTCCGTCGGCGAGCAGTACGGTGCCGGGTTCGGTGGAGCGCAGCAGCGTACGGGCCGATTCGGAGGCGGCCCAGACGGCGTCCAGGACCGCGCCGGTGCCGCTCTCCACCAGCCCGCTGACGTGCAGTCGCGGGGTCTGGCCGACCCCCTCGGCCAGGGCGAGGAGATGCTCCTCGACGAGCAGCAGGCGCCGCCCCCGCCAGTGCGAGTCCCGGTCCTCCGCGGTGGCCAGCGGGCGCATGGTGGCCCGGAAGAGCGCGTTCAGCGGGCCGCTGCCCAGCCGCTCGCGGGCCTGGAAGATGCTCGCCTTGCTGGGCATCTGCTCCTCGCCCCAGAGCCCTCCCCAGCGCAGGCCCGAGGTGAGGCGGCGCATCACGTCCAGGTAGGGGGCCGGGGAGAACAGCGCCATCGCCAGGACGAAGTAGACCATCAACCGGGCCGACAGCAGGCGCCGTCGCTGCTCGGTCCGACCGCACGACGCGATCGCCGTGTCGACCACTTCCGCCGGATACGTACGGACCAGCAGGCCCAATCCGGCAATATCGGTGTATTCGGACAAGGCGGTTCCTCGGATAGTGATGTGATCAGGAAGTTCCGGACGGCACCTGTGGCGGGCGTGCCTCTACCCGCGGCTGCAGCTCGCGGTCCCGGCGCTATCAGCGCCGGGCAGTGGTTTCCGGGCATGAGCGCCGCCGGGCGGGCGTCCTCAGCGGACCGGACAGGTCAACGGACGGGAGTGCGCGTCGGCCGGGGAACGCCGGTACAGCCGACACGGGCTCTCGACGCAGACCGGGCAGCGCCGGGTCTGAGCTTCCCGTCGCCGAGCGGGGACGGGTGAACGAGGGACGGGTCAGGGCACGAGGGCCGGCGCGCCGGGCGGCGAACGCCCCGGCGAACGCCGATCGGCTCTGTCACTGCGCCTCCCCGGACGGTTACCGCACCTGCCGGTCATACTCATCGATCCCCATATCCCGGGAGTATCGGCGCGGTAGCGCGAAGCTCAGCGGCTTCCCCGCGGGTCGTCGTGCCCCATGAGCCGGTGGACGCGCACAATCGGAAGGTTGTGATCACCATCGGACGCCGCTGCCACAGCGCCCCAGCAAGGAGTCCCGTATGAACAGCGCGGATCTTTTGGCCGATGCCTTCGGCCGGGTCCGGGAGACCGTCCACGACGCCGTCCGACGTCTCACTCCCGAGGAACTGACCGAACGTCTCGACGAGGGGGCCAACACGATCGCCTGGCTGGTCTGGCATCTGACGCGTATTCAGGACGACCACATCGCCGACGTCGCGGGCACCGAGCAGATCTGGACCGCACAGGGATGGGCCGACCGCTTCGACCTCCCCTTCCCCGTCAGGTCGACCGGATTCGGTCACACGAGCAAGGAGGTCGCCGCCGTACGTGTGGACTCCGCCAAGCTGCTCACCGACTACTACGACGCCGTGCACGAGTACACCGTCGACTTCGTGCGCGGGCTCAGTGACGCCGACCTCGACCGGATCGTGGACGACAACTGGACCCCGCCCGTGACGCTGGGCGTACGACTGGTGAGCGTCATCTCCGACGACCTGCAGCACGCCGGCCAGGCGGCCTTCATCCATGGTGCGTTGCGACGGCACTAGCCCGGACCGGTGTCCGGGCACGACAGACCCCGCCCGGGCGCACCGCGCGCCCGGGCGGGGTCTCGTCGGGGGTCAGCCCTCGATGCGGTGCTGGGTCCAGAAGGAGGTCAGGTCGGTGGTGGTGGCGGCCTGGGCCGCGGCCTTGAACTCGGCCGTGGTCGAGACGCCGTACCAGTGGGCCTGCGCGTAGTCGTGGAGCAGCTTGGTCATCGCGGTGTCGCCTATCTGGCGCCGGAGGTCGTGCAGGGCGCACTTGCCGTAGCCGTAGACGACGGTCGAGTACCGCGAGGAGTGGGCGTCCCAGTACGCCATCGAGTTGGTGATCTTCTCGGCCGAGGAGGCCCAGGAGACGCTGCTCCAGCAGCCGGAGCCGGTCTTGCCGAGGGCGAGGTCGGTGGCGTAGTCGGTGAACGACTCGTCCAGCCAGGGGCTGTTGTACTCGTCGTCACCCACGATGCCGTAGAACCACTGGTGGCCGAGCTCGTGGGTCAGCGCCGTGGTGCTGACCAGGTCGAGGACGAACCCCGGGTACTCCATGCCGCCGAACCAGAAGTTGTTGTCCAGGACGACGTCCGCCTCGGTGTACGGGTAGGCGCCGAAGCGCTGTGCGTGCGAGTCGAGCGCCGAGGTGGCGGTGCTCAGCATCGACTGGGAGTCCGAGGAGCTGATCCCGGTCACCGAGTAGACGTTGACCTTCACCCCGCCCGGCGAGGTGCCGGAGATCTTGGTGAACGGCCCTGCGGCCCAGGCGAAGTCGCGGACCTTGCTCGCCGTCGCCTTGGTGACCGTACGTCCGGCGGATCCCGGGGTGTCCACCGAGGTGCCGGTGGCGGGCACCAGCAGGCTCGACGGGTGGTCGAGGGTGACGCTGAAGTCCGAGGCCAGCGAGTAGAAGGACTCGCCGTTGTTGGTGTACGGGTCCAGGTGCCAGCCCGAGGCGTCCCTGACCGCCAGCACCGGCAGGGCGTTGCCGATGAAGTTGAACGCCCCGTCGTGGCCGAACCGGTCGGCGCCGCTCGGCACGCTGATGCCGAGGTCGAAGCCGACTGTGCCGCTCTGCCCCTGGCCGAGCGGTGCGGGCAGGGTGACCTTGAGGGCGGTGCAGTTGACCGACAGGGCGGCCGCGGTGCCGCCGGTCACGTTGGTCACCGTGATCGGTGTGGTGGGGCAGCTGCCGTGCGCGTTGTCCCACAGCCGCAGGTACACCTCGTTGAGCGGGGTGGCCGAGGCGTTGGTGAAGCTCACGCTCTCGTGCCCGTTCCACGTGCTGCCCGAGGCGTCGCTGGTGAGGTTGACGGTGTAGCCGGGCGAGGCCGGCGTACGCGTCGAGTCGCCGGTGGGCGGCGGCGTGGTGCCGCCTCCGGACACGTCGAGCGCGAGGTCGTCGAGGACGAAGCTGGTCTGCAGGCCCGAGTCCTCCACGCCGGTGAAGGAGAGCGCGACGCTCTGGCCGGCGAAGGAGGACACGTCGAAGGACTTCTGCAGGTACCCGGACTTGGCGTCCAGGTTGGAGTACGTCGCCAGCGTGGTGCCGCCGATCTTGGCGGTCAGCTTGTCGTACGCCGTCGAGGTGGTCGTCTCGGCGGTGTCGACGTGCAGCCAGAGCGTCAGGGTGGCCGTGCTGCACCCGGCCGGCAGGGTGACGGTCTGGGAGAGGGTGTCGGTGTGGGAGGAGCCGTACCCGTCGAGCCAGGCGAAGGAACTGCCGGAGTGGGCGCTCTGGCCGCCGCCGCTGGTGATCACCCCGCTCGACGCGGACCAGGGCGAACTTCCGGACTCGAAACCGCTGTTGGCCACCACCTGGGCCGGCGTGCAGTCGGCGGCACTCGCCACGTTGGGGGTGGCGAGGGTCGCCGCGCCGGCGGCCGCGAGGAGCGCGGCGCCGGTGACGAAGGGGAGGAGTCTGCTTCTCATCGGACCTCTCGTTAGACAGGGGCGCCGCTTGGCCCGCTGGGTGATGAGAGGTCAGACGGCCGTGCAGAAAGGCGCGTTGTCTCGACACCACCCGTACGGGCGGCCGCAGAGAGGCGCTCCCCACCCCTGAGGCCAGGAGGACAGCGTGGCAGCAAACCGCCGCTTTTGAAAGGGGCATGCCATGGTTCGGTCCGCTCCCGGCGGCGGCTCCGGCTGCCGTGACGGGCCTCGCCGAGACGGGGGAGGGCACATCGATGCCCATGCTCGCCGTGTTCCGGCGTGATGGCCGGAGCCGGTGGGTGGAACATGTTCGACCTCACCCCGGAAGGGCGCGGATCCGACTTGGACGAGCAGTTGCGCTACTCCTGAGCCCGGAATTCGCCTCGCATTCCCGACGTTCGCCCGCTGCGCCGCGTCCGTGGTTCCGGTGTGAATGCGACTTCAAAAAGTAGCACCCGGCTCATGGCCGCGCCTGCCGGGTGGGCGCCGCCTTCATGCCCGCCGGACGGATCCCCGGTGCGTGCGGAAGTGCCAGTTCAGAGACGGGAAAGGCCTGTCCGGCCGCCGCCGATTCACCTCCACCACAGGCCCGTTGGCCGCCCCGCGCCCGGGCTCTCGGCGTTGACACGCCGTTCCGCGCAATCGTACGTTTTCGGCGCCGACGGAGATTCGGACAACTCGATCGACGACGAATGGAGGAACGTCCATGGAAGACGAGTCCGTGGCGAATTTCGCACAGGAGTGGTTCGATGAACTCAGTCATCACGAGCCGGTCGAACGCCTCCTGGCCCGCATTGCCGAAACCGATCTGGAAATGGCATTCCCGGAGCGCACCCTCTACAGTCACGCCGACTTCGCGGACTGGTACGAGGCGGTCGGCAAGGCCTTCGCCGACCAGAGCCACACGGTCGAGAAGCTGCGGGCCGACCACCGCGGTGACCTCGTGGACGTCGCCGTCACCGTGGTCTGGAGCGCCACGCAGACCGCCGACGGCACCCGGTCCGCGTTCCGCGTGAACCAGAGCTGGCAGCTGCGCAAGGAGCCGGGGCAGCGGTTGCGCATCGTCAAGTACCGGGTGGGCACGCTGGATCGGGTGCCCGTCGACGGGCGGCCGTGATGGCCTCAGCAGCCTCGGTCGACTACGTCGTGGTCGGCGCCGGCTCCTCGGGCTCGGTCATAGCCAACCGCCTCAGCGCCGACCCGGATCGCACCGTGCTCCTGCTCGAAGCGGGCGACTGGGACGAGCGGCCGGAGATCCACCGGGTCGACGCCGGCTCGGTGCTGGCCCTGCTGACCTCCGAGTGGAGCCCGCAGCTCGACTGGGGGTACGCGACCGAGCCCGAGCAGCAGCTGGGCGGCCGCACCGTCCCGGTTGCCCGGGGCAAGGTGGTCGGCGGCAGCAGCTCCGTGAACGCGCTGATGTGGGTACGGGGAAACCCCGCCGACTACGACCGCTGGAGCCACCAGGGCAACGCCGGTTGGGCGTTCGAGGACGTCCTGCCGTACTTCAAGCGGGCGGAGAGCTACGCCGGACCGGGGGCGGAGTCCCCGCTCCGCGGTGGCGGCGGGCCGGTCCACGTACGGGCTCTCGACGAGCCCAGCCCCGTCGCCAGGGCCTTCGTCCGGGCCGCCGGCGAACTCGGCTACGGCTCGGCCGAGCCGTTCGACTACAACGGGCCCCGGCAGCATGGCAACGGCTTCTTCTACCAGACCACGCGCACCGGGGAGAACCGGCGCAGCAGCACCGCCACCGCGTACCTGAACCCGGTACTGGACCGCCCCAACCTCCGGGTCGAGGTCCGGGCCCAGGCCACCCGGCTGGTCACGGCCGGCCGACGGGTGGTGGGCATCGAGTACCTGCAGGACGGCGAGCTCCACTTGGTGGAGGCCGGCCGTGAAGTCATCGTCAGCGCGGGCGCGTTCGAGGGCCCGAAGCTGCTGATGCTGTCGGGCATCGGCCCCGCGCAGCATCTCAAGGAGCACGGTATCGCCGCCGTGCAGGACCTGCCCGGGGTGGGAAAGAACCTGCAGGACCACGTGTTCGTCCCGGTCTGCTACGGGTCGAGGCAGGAGCACCCCGCCGGCGCCCTGCTCTCGGAGGCGGGCCTGTTCACCCACACCGGCGGCAACCCTACTTGCCCGCTCGCCGGAGACTCGGGACAGTTCCCGTCGCCGGACCTCCAGTTCACCTTCGGGCCGGTCAAGTTCCTGCCTCCCACCGCCTCGCCGGACCAGTGGGAGGGGCCGGGCTTCACCTTCGCCCCCATCGCGCTGCTCCCGGAGAGCCGGGGCGAGGTGCGGCTGCGCAGCGACGACCCGTCGGCGACCGCCGAGGTCAGGGCGAACTACCTGGAGAGCGAGGCGGACCTCGAGGTCCTCGTCCACGGGCTGAAGCTGGCCCGCGAACTCGCCCGCACCGGCGCCTTCGACGGTCTCCGGGGCGAGGAGCTCGCACCCGGCGAGCAGATCACCGAGGACGCCGACCTGCGCGAGTACATCAGGGCCAACGCCTCGACACTCTGGCACCCGGTCGGCACCTGCCGGATGGGCGAGGACGCGAACGCCGTCGTGGACGCCGAGCTCAAGGTCCACGGCATCGAAGGGCTCCGGGTCGCGGACGCCTCGATCATGCCGGAGATCGTGGCCGGAAACACCAATGCAGCCTGCGTGATGATCGGCGAGAAGGCAGCCGATCTCATCCTGAACAGCCATCGCACCACCATTCCTGGAGGCGAACAGTGACGACAGCTCAGCAGCCCAACAGCAAGCTCTACCGACGGTTCCTCGACGCGTTCAACGCGAGCGACTACCGGGAGATCGACGAGGTGATCGCCCCCGCCTTCGAGGACCACCACCAGGGTTTCGACATCAGCGGCCTCGACTCCTACCGGGCGGCGCTGCGCAACGCCCACGAGTCCCTGCAGATCCACGGTGAGCTCGAGGAGATCCTGGAGGTCGGCGACAAGGTCGTCACCCGGGTGCGGCTGACCGGCAAGCACGTCGGGACGGTCCTGGGTATCGCCCCGACCGGCCGGGAGGTGGAGTGGGAGACCACCGAGATCTGGCGGGTGGCGGACGGCCGGTTCGCCGAGCGCTGGGCGACGGACGACCTGCTCGGCCTGCGCGAGCAGCTGTCGTCGGAGTCGGACAACGTCAAGCTGGTCCGCCGGGTCAGCGAGGCCGTCAACGCACGGCAGTACGACGCCCTCGACGACCTCTTCGCCACCTCCTTCGTCGACCGGAACCCGGCCTGGAGCGTGGAGAGCCTGGACCAGCTGAAGGGCATCATCATCGCCGCCCACGAGGCGCTCGACTTCACCGCCCATCTCGACGCGCTCTACGCCGCCGGCGAGGACCGGGTCGTCATGCACATCACCTTCACCGGCCGGCACGTCGCGCCGTTCTTCGGCATCGAGCCGACCGGCAAGGAGGTCACCTGGACCAGCCTCGAGGTCTACCGGCTCGAGAACGACCGGGTCGTGGAGCGCTGGGTGCAGGCCGACACCGCAGGGCTGATGGCCCAGATAGGCGTTCCCCTCCCGCAGTGAAGTACCGACACCGAGAGAAGGAGACCATGAACACTCAGGACGTGGTGAAGCGCTACTACGAGCTCGCCAACGCGGGGGAGTGGGACGCCTGGTGCGACCTCTTCGCCCCCGACCAGACCATGGACGAGCAGCTCGCCGGCCGCATCGAGGGCCGCGAGACCCTGCGCGAGATGATGAAGGGGTTCCCCACGACGTACGCGGCGTTCGCCAACAGGCCCGTCCACATCGTGGTGGACGGCGAGCAGGCCGCCGTCGTCTCGCACATCTCGGCCCGCACCGTCTCCGGCGCGACGATCGAGGCCGATGTCTGCAACTACTTCCGGATCAGCGACGGAGAGATCACCTACATGACGAACGTGCACGACAGCGTGCCGTTCGCCCCCATCCTCACCAGCTGAGAGGCCGTCATGACGACAATGATCGAGGCCCGTTGGTCCCATGTCGGGCTCAACTGCCGTGACCAGAAGCGCACCGAGGAGTTCTACTCCCGCTGGTTCGGGTTCCGCCGAGCCCGGGTGGTCGAGGAGGACGGCGTCCGGGTCGTCTTCCTCCGCAGCGGCGACGTTTACCTGGAGCTGTTCGCGACGAGCGCGGATCCGCTCTTCGAGACCAAGGACGACGGCCCGGCGAACCCCGGGGCGGCCCGGCACCTGGCGTTCCAGGTGGACGACGTGGACGCGTTCCTGGCGCAGGCCCGGGGCGCCCTGCCGGTCTCCCTCGGCCCGCTGGAGTTCGACGCGTTCATCCCCGGCTGGAAGACCGTGTGGGTGACCGACCCGGACGGCGTCGTGATCGAGGTCAGCCAGGGGTACGTCGACCAGTCGGAGGACGAGCTGGCCCGGATCGCGTAGCGGGAACAGCACTGGGGGGCGCGGATCCGATCCGCGCCCCCCAGTGCTGTTCCCGCTACGGCCTACCGTCCGGCGTCCTTGTCGTGCAGGGAGGGGAAGGGCGTGCCGGTCAGCTTCTCGCTGATCTCCCTGAGCCGCGCCCGGGCCGTCACGTCGTACGCCTGGGCGGCCGCCCTGGCCGTCTGGGAGCGGTTGAAGTACTGACCCGTGGTCTCGGCGAACTCGGGCTCCACCACGAGTCGCAGGGTGTTCGCCACGCCCTCCTCGATGGTGCTCTGCGGGGTGAAGAGATGCGTCACGATCTTCGTGGGCATGTAGGAGGCCGGGTGCAGGGCGTTGACCGTCACGCCGGTCCCGGCCAGCTCCTCGGCCAGGTCTATGGTGAGCATGATCTGCGCGAGCTTGGCCTGGCAGTAGGCCTGCGTGCCGTCCCAGCCGTGCCGCAGCATGACATTGCTGAAGTCGATCGGGGCCTGCCCGGCCGAGGACACGTTCACGATCCGGGCCGGCGCCGAGCGGACCAGCAGCGGTGCGAGCCGGCAGCTGAGCACGTACGTCGCCAGGTAGTCGACCTGGAAGGTGAGTTCCAGCCCGTCCTCGCTCTCCTGGCGGGCCCGCTCGACGCCGATGCCGGCGTTGTTGACCAGCACGTCGAGGCGCCCGACGTCCAGGAGGCGCTCGGCCAGGGCCTGGATCTCGTCGAGTGAGGCGAAGTCGGCCCGTACGAAGCTGAGCCGCTCGTTGCCGGTGGACGAGCGCAGCTCGGTCAGCAGTTCGCGGCCCTTCTCGCCGCTACGGCCGTGCAGGATCAAGCTCGCGCCGCGTACGGCGAGTTGGTGTGCCAGGGCTCGGCCGAGCCCGTCGGTGGCACCGGTGATGAGAATGGTCTGGTCGGCGAGGGACGTCATGTCCAACCTCCGTTGGCGGGTGGGTGTGTGTTCGGAAACGCCCGGGGGTGAGGGCCGGACTCGGCCCTCACCCCCGTGCCGTTCGCCGATCCGGCACGGCAGGCCGCCGCGCCGGATCGGGTGTCGCTCATTCGGCGTTGATGACCACGGTCTTCAGCTGCAGGTACTCCTCGATGCCCTCAGGACCGAGCTCGCGGCCGTAGCCGGACTGCTTGTAGCCGCCGAAGGGAGTGCTGTTCTCGAACATTGCCCAGGCGTTCACCCAGACGATGCCCGCCTCCAGCCGGGCTGCGACCTGGTGCGCCCGCGACACGTCCGAGGTGTGCAGGCCGGCGGCCAGCCCGAAGGGCGTGCCGTTGGCGATCGTCACGGCCTCGTCCTCGGTGTCGAAGGGGGTGATGGTCAGCACCGGCCCGAAGACCTCCTCCTGGGCGATGCGCATCTGCGGGGTGACGTCGGAGAAGACCGTCGGCAGGTGGTAGAAGCCGCGGCCGTCGCCGCCACCGGTCGTGCCGGCGGTGCCGCCGGCGCGCAGCACCGCGCCCTCCGCCCTGGCGATGGCCACGTACTCCACGACCCGGTCCAGCTGTGCGCGGTGGGCCAGCGGCCCGAGAACGGTCTGCGGGTCCAGCGGGTCGCCGACGGTGACGGCGCCGGCCGCGGCCGCCATCCGGTCGACCATCTCCTGGTACACGGGGCGCTGCACCAGCAGCCGCGAGCCGCTCATGCAGAACTGCCCGGTGTTGAAGAAGGCCGCCTGGAAGGCCCACTGGGTGACGGCATCGAGATCCGCGTCGGCGAAGACGATGTTGGCGCCCTTGCCGCCCAGCTCGGCGGTGACCTTCTTCAGGGTCCCGGCGGCGGTGGCGATCAGCCGCTTGCCGGTCTCGGTGGAGCCGGTGAAGGCGAGCTTGTGGACGCCGGGGTGCTCGGCGAGCCTGGCGCCGACCGTGGCGCCGTCACCCGTTACCACGTTGAAGACACCGGCGGGCAGGCCGGCCTCGGACAGGATCTCGGCGAGCCGCAGCGTGGACAGCGGGGTCTGCTCGGCCGGCTTGTGGACGAAGGTGTTGCCCGCGGCGAGCGCCGGGGCGAGCTTGTTGACCAGCAGGTTGAGCGGGAAGTTGAACGGGGTGATGGCCGCGACCACACCGAGCGGCTCCCGGCGGGTGTAGGCGAGCGAGCGCGAACCCGCGGGCCGGGCGGAGCCCTCCAACTGCTCGACCAGACCGCCGTAGTAGCGGAACAGGTCGGCGGCGGCGGGCACGTCGAAGCCGCGGGTGAAGGCGATCGGCTTGCCCACGTCCAGCGACTCGAGCAGGGCCAGCTCCTCGGCGTGCTCCTCGATCGCGTCGGCGATCCGCTGCAGCAGCCGGCCGCGCTGCTTGAGCGTCAGCTTGGGCCACTCGCCTCCCTCGAAGGCCCGCTGCGCGGCATCGACGGCCTGCTCCACGTCGGCCACCGTTCCCCAGGCGACCCGGCAGATCACCTCCTCCGTGGCGGGGTTGACGACCTCGCGGCTCGCGCCGCTCTCGGAGGGGCGGAACTTGCCGTCTATGAAGAGCTGGCGATCGGCGACGGCCTGATCGGACTGAATGGTCATGCGTGCACTCCTGTCACACATCTGGGGAATTCCGGCAGCAGGTTCGATCGGCATTCCTGCTGCTGAAAAAGCTAACGCTGGGCCGGGCCGGAATTCGGTTCACACCGATATCCCGGTGCGCCTTCGTTAAGTCCGTCCGGATATTCGCCGTCAGGCGGTCCGGACCTCTTTCGCGGACCGCGAGATGAGCAGGTGAAGTGCGATGGCCACGACCGCGATGACGGCTCCGGCGATGCAGAACGGACGTACCGCCATGCCATGGCCGAGCAGGATCCCGCCGAGCCCGGCGCCGACCGCCTGCCCGAGGTAGATGCCGGAGGAGTTGAAGGAGATGACGACGCTCGGCAGCTCGGGGACGAGTGCGGTGAGGCGGTGGTTGTTGGGAGTGGCCACGGCCCAGCCGGCGGCGCCGTTGAGCGCCATGACGATCATGACCGGGACGATCGAGGTCGCGACGGTGAGCGCGGCGAGGGTGACGGCCAGCAGGCCGACGGCGAGCAGCAGGGTCCGGTGGGCCCCCCAGCGGTCGGTCAGCCAGCCGCTGCCGAAGGACCCGACCGTGCCGCCGATGCCCCAGACGAGCAGCGTCACCGCCAGCGAGGTCCCGGTGGTGTGGGCGGTCTCGCCCAGCACCTTGGCGATGTACGTGTAGACCATGATGCTGGACGCGCTGGCCAGCAGCATGAAGCCGACCATGGCGAGCACCCGGCCCCGGGCCAGCACACCGAGCCGGGCCGACATCGGTACGGCCGGCGGGATGGGCAGGTTCGGCAGGGTCGCCAGCAGCCCGAGGAGCGCGACCAGACCGACGGCGGCGACGAAGACCAGGCTCGCCTGCCAGGAGACGTGCTGGCCGATCGCCGTGCCGGCGGGCACACCGAAGACCGTACCGACGGTCAGACCGCCGAGGATCACCGCCAGCGCCTGCCCCCGGCGGGCCGGGCCGGCCAGCGCCGCGGCGGCGGCGGAGGCGTTGGGTGTGTAGAGGGCGGCTCCGAAGCCCGCCGCGACGCGGGCCGCGAGGAGTAAGGGCAGCGTCGGCGCGGCGGCCGAGGCGAGGTTCGCCACGACGAAGAGGGCCAGCGCGAAGGCCATGAGGGGTTTGCGTGGGAGCTTGCTGGTGAAGGCTGCCAGGAAGGGCGCGGCCAGGGCGTAGGTCAGCGCGAATGCGGTGATGACCTGACCGGCGGCGCTGGTGGATTCCTTGAGTCCGTGTGCGATCTGCGGCAGGATGCCGGCGAGCACGAACGAGTCGGTACCCATCGCAAATGAACCGAGCGCGAGAACCGCTACCGGGCGGCCCCAGGTGGAGTTCGTGGTGTCCGAGTGCGGGGTTCCGCTTGCTCGGCTGTCATTCGGTGTCGTCTGCTGAGTGGTCACACTCCAAGCATGGAACGGATCGTTAAGCTGGTACAGAGGGCCGTTTATGCTGGTATAAATGGCACCAGGACAGGAGTTGAAGAGGGCGGTTTCATGGCAGGCATGACGCAACGTCAACACCTCGCAAGCTTCCTCAGGTCCCGCCGCGAGGCACTGAGCCCTCAGGACGTCGGGCTGGACCCGGGGCCGCGGCGGCGCACGCCGGGCCTACGGCGGGAAGAGGTCGCCCAACTGTCCGGAGTCAGTGTCACCTGGTACACGTGGCTGGAACAGAGCCGCGACATCACCGTCAGCCGCCAGGTGCTGGACAGTCTGGCGCACGCCTTACGGCTGACCGCCGCCGAGCGACGTCACCTGTTCACGCTGGCCGGCACCGCACTGCCCACCGAAGCGCCCCGGCGCATCAGCGTCAACCCCACCCTCAGGGCCCTGGTCGACACCCTCGATCCCAACCCCGCGCACGTGATCAACTCGTGCTGGGACCTGCTCGCGTACAACCGTGCCTACGCGCGGCTCGTCGGGGGCCTGGACGCCCTGCCGGAGGAGGAGCGCAACAGCATCTGGCTGCTGTTCACCCGGCCCTCGATGCGTACGCTGCTGGTCGACTGGCAGCGTGAAGCCCGGGAGATCCTGGGGCAGTTCCGCGCCTCCGTCGGGCAGCACCCCGATGATCCTCGGACCAATGCGCTGATCGACGCGCTCACGGCCACCAGCCCCACGTTCGTGGCCATGTGGTCGGAGCACCCCATCCAGGCGTTCGCGCCCGCGATGAAGCAGTTCCGCCATCCGCGGGCGGGCCGGGTCGACCTCAACTACACCAAACTCGCCGTCGCCGAGGCCCCCCACCAGCATCTCGTGGTCTTCCTCCCGGCCTCACCCGAGGACGCCCAGGGCCTCGAACGGCTGGCGACGACAACGGGCTGAGGGCGCACCAACAGGGGCGCGGGGCTCTGTTGATCAAATGCGTGCGCGACCAACCCCCATCCGCAGAAGGTTGGTCGCGCAGTTCCCCGCGCCCCTGAAAAGTTGCCCCTACCTGCTCGAAACCACCGTCATCGACCGGTCCAGCCCGCTGAGCCGCAGGGCGTGCCGCACCTGCTCGCCCGCACCGTCGATGATGACCTCCGTCCCGGGGCGGAGCTGCTGCTGGGCGAGTGCCAGGCAGCGAACCCCGGCCGCCGCAAGGGAGGTGAGCTCCCCGGCGTGGAGTACGAACCGCCGTACCGGCCGCTGCACGGCCTGGTCGACCAGCGACCGCAGGCGCGCGACGTCGCGCTCCTCCAGATCGCCGGCGAGGTGGAGGGCCGCGGTGGTGCCGGAGAAGCCGAGATATGCCTCGAAAGCCATGGTCATGTCCTGTCGTCGGGTAGGGCGGCCAGCACGGCCACGGAGTGGTCGGCCAGCCGCAGGGTGCCTCCGTCCAGGGCCGGTTGGCGCCCCGGCGGGTGGCTGTCGGAGCCGGGGGTGGCACCGGTGTCCATGCACAGGTGCCACCGGGTGCCCGGCGGCGGTGCCGGCGGGTGCATGCTGCGCGGTCCGTCGCCGCTGTTCGCCGCGAGGAACACCGTGTCGGACCGCCCCTGCTCGTCCTGCTGGTGCAGCAGTACCGCCAGCAGGGTGGAGGAGGAGCTCCAGTCCGGCCGATGGGCCGTCTCGCCGTGCCAGCTCACCGGTGGGTGGCTCCAGCCCGCGGGCAGTTCGCCGCCCGGGTGGCGTGGTCGGCGCAGCACCGGGTGGGCGCGCCGGAAGGCCGTACAGTGCCGGACGAAGCGCAGCAGGTCCGAGTGCGTGTCGGTGTGCGACCAGTCGACCCAACTCAGTGGTGAGTCCTGGCTGTACGCGTTGTTGTTGCCCTGCTGCGTGCGGGCGATCTCGTCGCCTGCCAGCAGCATGGGGATGCCCTGGCTCATCAGCAGGAGCAGCAGGGCGTTCCGCTGCTGGCGCTGCCGCAGCCGTTGAACGCCGGGGTCGTCGGTCGGCCCCTCCTCCCCGCAGTTCCAGCTGTCCTCGTCGGGGATGCCGTCGAGGCCGCCCTCCCCGTTGGCCTCGTTGTGCCGGCGGTCGTAGGAGACCCAGTCGGCGAGGGTGAGGCCGTCGTGGCAGGTGATGTAGTTGACCGAGGCGGCGGTGCCGCGGCCCCGGTACAGGTCGGGGGAGCCGACCAGCCGGGTGGCGAACTCGCCTGCACTGCCCGGGCGTCCGAGCAGGAAGCGCCGGATGCCGTCGCGGTAGCGGCCGTTCCACTCGCTCCACCGGTCGTAGGCGGGGAAGGTCCCGACCTGGTCGACGCCGGTGGCGTCGGTGGCCTCGGCGATGAGCAGGCAGTCGGCCAGCACCGGGTCGTGGGCGATGGCTTCGAGCAGCGGAGGGTTGCGCAGCAGCCGGCCGTCGGTGCCCCGGGCGAGGATGGACGCCATGTCGAAGCGGAAGCCGTCGACGTGGTACCGGGTGACCCAACTGCGCAGGCAGTCAAGGATCATGGCCCTGGTCGTGGGGTGGTTGGCGTTGACGGTGTTGCCGGTGGCCGTCAGGTTGCGGTACTCGCCCTCGGGTGTCAGCAGGTAGTAGGCGGACTCGTCGAGCGCGCGGAAGGACAGGGTGGGTCCCCGGTGGTCGCCCTCCGCCGTGTGGTTGAGGACGACATCGAGGACGACCTTGATACCGGCCCGGTGCAACGCCCTGACGAGCTCCTTGAGTTCGGTGCTCGCGCCTGCCGGGGTGTGGTCCGTGGCGTAGGCGGCCTTGGGCGCGAAGAACCCGACGGTGTTGTAGCCCCAGTAGTTCCGCAGCGGGGCTCCGCTCTCCGGCGAGGTGTAGGTGTTGTCGGTCTCGTCGAACTCGGCGACGGGCAGCAGCTCCACGCAGGTGATCCCGAGCTCGCGCAGGTACGGGATCTTCTCCTGCAGGCCCCGGTACGTCCCCGGACTGCTCACCCGGGCGCTGGGGTGCCGGGTGAATCCGCGTACGTGGGCCTCGTAGATGACGAGATCCTCGGGTGCGAGGTCCGGGCGGGCGTCGTCTCCCCAGTCGAAGTCCTCGACCACGATCTGGGAGCGGTACCGGGGACGATCGCCCCAGGGCCCGCTGCCGGCCAGCCCGTTGGCGTACGGGTCGAGGAGTACGGGGGAGAGCGCCCCGTCCGCTCCGGCGACCCGGAAGCCGTAGGAGACCAGCGCCGGGTCCACCCCGAGGACGGTCATGGTGAAGACCGACCCGACCCGGTAGCCGTCGGGGAACGGGAGTTCCGCGAGGGTGGCACCGGTGCCGGCGTCCATGAGGACCAGCCACATGCCCCGGGCCGTGCGGGAGCTCACCGAGAAGTTGACCCCGCCCGGTACCGGTGTCGCGCCGAGCGGGAGCGCCTGCCCGGGGCGTGTCCGGTACGACTGCGCGAGCCGGCCGGGCTCGGTGGCGACCGTCATCGCCGGTCCTGGGCCGGGCGCAGGCGCACCTGGACGAGCTGCCGGGAGTCGCTCCTGGGCAGCTGCACGGTCATGCTCTCCGGGTCGAAGTTGCTGTACGGCGCGCCGTCGACGCGCACCGAGTCCAGCACGACGCGCCCGGGAGGCAGTACGTCGGGGGCGACCCGGAGCAGCCCCTGGGGGTACTCGGCGTCGCTCCGGGGCCGGAACCAGAGGTCCAGCGGCTCGCGGTGGACCAGGAGCCGGGTGTACACCTCGGCGAGGTAGCAGAGCTCGGCCTTGTGGTACATGCTCATCGCATGGCTGCCCTTGAGCCGTTCGTTGCCGACGTGGTACGGCAGGCCCTCGGCGAGCACGGTGAAGTGCACGGCTCCCTCGTCGTGGTCGAGGAAGAAGGCGTTGTAGAAGGCGGAGGACTCACCGGCGTGCCGGAGGAAGTCCGCGTCCCCCGTGTGACCTGCCAGGGCGAGGTAGGCCAGGATGGCCTGCTCCTGCTGCCACCAGGCCTTGCGGTCGTGCCAGACGAAGGCGTGCCGGCCCTCCTCCGGGATGCGCTGGACCATGTCGTACCAGCCGCCGCGCTGCGGATCGCGGCCGACCTCCGGCATCGAGCGGCCGATCTGCTGGGCCAGGGCGCGGTATTCGGACTTCGGCAGGGTGGCGTGCATCCGCATCAGGTTCCAGGCGATCTTCAGATTGTGTCCGACGACCGCGCGGTCCTGCTGCCAGCCCCAGCTGCGGTCCGGGGTCCAGTCCGCGTGGAAGCGCTCGTTGACGAAGGGGCTCCGCTCGTCCGAGCGGTCCGGCAGGTGGGTGACGATCATGTCGAAGGTGTGTTCCAGCATCCGGCGGTAGTGGTCGTCGCCCGTGGCCAGGAACAGGTTGAACAGGTACGCGGGGGCGTGGTCGCCCACCGAGTTCCAGTTCTTGCGTGAGCGGTTCGGCCCGAGCGAGTCATGGTGCGGGCTGAGCGTCACCGGGTCGATGTGCGAGTAGTAGCCGCCCAACTTGCGGTCGGCGAAGAAGCGTTCGAAGAGGCGGACGGTGCCCTCGATGTCGGCGCGGATGGCCGGATCTCCGGTGAGCCGGTAGGTCTGGACGAGCCCGACCAGGGCGTAGATCTGTTCGTACGCGGGGACGGCGCGGTAGTCGTCACCGAACTCCGAGGCGAAGAGCTTGTGTTCGCGCGGCCCCTCGACGTCGATCCCGTGGTACCAGTACACGACGTCCTCGACGGGGTCGACGAAGCGCATGTGGTCGTGCAGGTACCGGGACCCGTGCTCGGCCACGTCGAGGAAGTCCTCCTCGCCGGTGAGCATGAAGGCGGTGGCCATGCCGTACACCATCCGCGAGATGGTGTCGGTCTCCTGCACATGGCCCAGGGTCTTCTCACCACTGCTTCGGATCTCGGTCCGGTAGTCGGCGAAGTCGATCCGGGAGGTGCCGAACTGGGACCTGCGGTAGAAGCCGGCCAGCTGGCGCAGCTGGTCCGTCCACCACCCCGCCCCCTCGTACGGGGGGCGGTGGTCCGGTTCGCTCACGATGATGAGCTGGGTGGCCTGGAAGTGCAGACCGCCCTCGCGCGGGTAGACCGGGCCGTAACTGAACACGAAGGCGCCCGGGCGCAGGAGTTCGTCCAGGCGGCCGGTGGCGTCCTGGTAGGGCTGTCCGAGGTTGCGCAGCAGCTGCGCGTACGTGACGTCGGTGAGGTGGACGGTGACGCTGCGGCCGTCCAGGGTGCGCAGCCCGACCCGCGTCCCCTGGCGGTGCTCGACGTAGCCGGCGGTGCTGTCGGAGAAGGAGAAGCCGATCTCAGCGGCCATCGCCGGGCTCCTTCCCGGCGTCGAGCAGCTCGATCACCGAGCGGGCCAGCAGGTGGCAGTGGTCCACCGTCCGCGCCGTCACCAGGTCGTTGTCGACGACCACGTCCTGGTTGGTGTAGACGGCGCCCATGTTCCGGACGTCGCCGACCAGGTTGTTGTGGCAGGTCACCGGGCGGTCGCGGACGAGCTCGGGGGCCGCCGACATCAGCAGCAGCCCGTGGCAGGAGAAGGCCTTGACCAGGCGCGGCAGCCGGAACGCGCGTCGCATGAGCTCCACGGCCGGGGCCGGCTGGTCCACGTCCTCGCTGTAGCGGAGCCGGTCGGCGACCATGCCCGAGGGCACCACCAGGGCGGAGAGGCGTGAGAGTTCGCCGTAGTCGAGGGTCTCGAAGTCGGCGCTGACGGTGACGGGGGCCCGGTGCTCGTGGCCGGTGAAGGTCAGTGACGGCTGACCCCACAGGCGGGTCAGCAGGACGACCTCGGCGCCCTCCTCGGTGAACCGGCGTCGGTAGTAGGAGATCTCGTCCTCGACGAAATCGCTCTCCATCAGAATGCCGATGCGCCTGCCGGTGAGGCGCTCCGGCCGGAGCGGCGTGTGCTGGGTCATTGCGGTGTCCTCGAATCGTGTCGGTCAGACGCTGCTGAGCACCCCGGCCGGCGCGGGCTGCCGTACCACCACGCTGCGGATCCGGGGCGCCCCGGCCTGCAGCACCACCCACCAGGCCTGGTGGGCGGAGCCGAGGCCGGGGGGCGCCGGGGCGTCCGTGATGGTCACCTGGGCGTGGATCGGGGAGGCCAGGCGGATCCGGACGTCACCGCCGACCGGCCGCGCATCGGCCAGGCTCCGGGCGCCGGACTCGCGGTACCAGGTCTGGAACTCCCCGACACCGCGCAGGGTTCGGTCGGGCAGCTCCAGGAGCAGGCCGTTGGCCAGGTGGGGCAGCAGCTCGTCCATGGGCGCCTGGCGGGCGAGCGCCGTGCTCCAGTGGTCGACAAGCCGGCGGACGCTGTGGACCGTGAGTACGGACCGGGCGCGGGCTGAGGTCATGGGGGTGCCTTCCTCCGATGAGCGGTGGGCCGGGGCGGGTCAGTCGGTCGCCAGGTCGATCAGGTAGGGGCCGTCGTGGCCGAGCATCGCCTCGACGGCATCCTCGACCTGCGAGGGCTTGTCCACCCGCCGGCCGGCCACGCCCAGGGACGCCGCCAGCCCGGTGAAACCGATCTCGGGACGGGACAGGTCGAAGGCGGCCGGCCGGGCGTGGGGGGCGATGCCGAGCTCGTTCCAGTACTGATCGATGTTGAGGTCGAGCAGTCGGTAGCGGCGGTTGTTGCAGACGACGAACTTGGCGTCGATCCCGTAGCGGGCCGCCGTCCAGAGGGCCTGGAAGGTGTACATGCTGCCGCCGTCGCCCGTGAAGCCGACCACCGGCAGGTCGGGACGCGCCAGCTTGACGCCCAGGGCTCCGGGAATCCCGACGCCGAGCGAGCCGCCCCTGGTCTGGAAGAACCGGCCCGGTGCCCGTGGCGGCAGGAACTTCGCCAGCGCGCCCGAGGCGGTGAGCGCCTCGTCGAACACGGCGAGATCGGCCGGAGCGCGTTCGGCGAGCACCCGGACGAACCGCTCCAGCACCGAGCCGTCGTCCGATGCGGACGGCAACGCCCGGCCGGCCGGTGGCAGCGGCTCGGCCGCGTGCGGCGGCCGGCGGCGGTCCAACTCGTCGGCCAGTGCCGCCAGGGTGAGCTTGGGGTCCGCGACCAGGCCGAGTTCCACCGGGAAGTTCTTGGCGATCTCGTAGGCGTCCAGGTCGATGTGCACGATCCGCGCACCCTCCCGGAACGGGCTCGCCAGTGACGGGAACACCTCGGGGAAGACGTACGTGCCGAGTATCAGCACGGCGTCCGCCTCCCGGACCACCCGGGCGCTGTCGGCCCCGAACATGTGGCCCAGCTGGCCGCCGTAGAGCGGATGGGTGGTGTCGAAGTTGAACTCCGAGGAGTTCACCCCCCACACCGGCGCCCTCAACTGCTCGGCGACCCGGGTGAGTTCACTCTGCGCACCGGAGGCGGCGACCCCGTCACCCATCAGGATCAGCGGTCGCTCGCCGGCCCGCAGCGCCTCGGCGGCCTGCTCCACCAGACCGGCCGCCGGCGCCACCCGGGTGTCCGGGATCGTGGTGGGCAGCGCCGGCTCCGTGGTGATCTGGTCGAGCACGTCGGCCGGCAGGACGACCACGACGGGGCCGCGCGGCGGCGTCATGGCGATCTTGACGGCGCGGCGCAGCACGCGCAGGGTCGACGCCGGATCGAGCACCCGGGTGGCGTACTTGGTCACCGGCCTGGCCATCGAGACCAGGTCGGCGGCCATCTGCGCGTCCATCGAGTCGTAGCGGACCCCGGCCTCGCCCACCAGCACGACCAGCGGCGATCCGCCGCGCTTGGCCTGGTAGAGCATGCCGATCCCGTTGCCCAGGCCGACCCCGCTGTGGAGCTGGACCAGGGCGGGCCGCTGAGCAGCCCGTGCGTAGCCGTCCGCCATGCCCACCGCGACGCCTTCGTGCAGGGCCAGCAGATAGGACAGGCCGGAGCGGCCGCCCTCATCCAGGAAACCCTGCTCGACGGTGCCCGGATTGCCGAACATATAGCCGATGCCGTCGGCCGCGAACTGCTCGTAGATTGCGGTCTTCCCTGGCCTCGCTCGCATCTCAGCTCTCCTTTCCGGTCTTCAACGAATCTGACGGAGCGTTACCAGCCGTAGCGGCGCAGCCCGTTCTCCAGGACCTGTACCAGCAGCTCGCCGGCCGGAACGGAGTCCGGTGTGGACCTGGCGGTGAGATACGGGAAGTCGACGATCACCGAGGTCTCCTTGCCGACGTTGCCGTGGAAGGCCCCGTCCGGGCCGGTGGCGTCGCGCAGGATGTACTCCAGCGGGTACGGCGGCGGACCCATGTTGAAGTTCACGCCGATGAATCCCGTGCCGTCCTTGTAGTCGTACTCCTTCGGGTGGCCGGTGACGTGCTTGCCCCACAGCAGGCTTGCGCGGGTCTCGAGGTCACGGGCGAAGGCGAGGACGGCCACGCCGTAGCACTCGGCCAGGATGGGCTTGTCGGCGGCGGCGAAGGCGAGCACGACCTCGTGCAGCCGCTCGTTGTTCGCCAGGTCCACGATGGGGCCGCTGCCGCCGACGATGACCAGCGCGTCGAACCCGGCGATCAGGTCGCCCACCCCGGAGGCGAGCCGGCGGTGGTAGTCCTCGAGCTCGCGCAGGTGGTTGAGCGAGCTGTAGTACGGGCGCTCGGGGATGAGGTCCTGCAGGCTGAGCGGGTTGTCCAGCCGGCTCGACTCGTCCAGCTCGCGGGCCCTGCGGGCCATGTCCCGCGTGGTCACGGACCGGCCCAGCGGCGGGTCGATGTAGTCCGCGTCCAGGCTCGGCGGCAGAGCGCGGGCGCGCTTACCGGTGGGGGTGGCGAAGGTGATGCGGTAACCCTGGGCGTCGAGTGCGTCGACCGGGCCGACCAGCTCCTCTCCCCAGTAACCGAATTCGGAAAGTACCACCAGGATTCGTTTCGACACCGATACCTCCAGGGCTGTCTGCGGTGCGATTTCCGCTCTCTCGGATGTCTTCCGATGGCCGACGGGTGAATTCGCCGGCCGAGCAGGACCGAGTCAACCCGTGGGCCCGGTAGGGCAGCAAGGGATGAGCGGAACGCAGGTGCCACTTGTGGAAGTTGACTGAATTGCCGAGGGAGCGGCTGGCCCGGTTGCGACTAATTCCCCGGCCTCGCACCGCGCTTGCGACTTCACGGAGTCTCCACAGTGCGCCGACAGTTCCGGTAGGAACTTCCCTCCCCGTCACCCGCTCCACATGATGGCGATACCACTGGAGAAGAGGTGACGGACCATGATTGGTCGGTTGGTCATTGATGATGTGTCCCCCGCGGTGAGCGGTGGCCGATACCCGGCCCGGGCTGTCGTGGGAGAACACATACCGATTGAAGCCACGGTCTGGCGCGAGGGGCACGACGCCCTGGCAGCCTCGGTGATCTGGCGTCGCGCGGACGAGGAAGCTCCCGGAGCCGCCCTGCCGATGTCCCTCGCGGACGCCGGCCTGGACCGCTGGAAGGCGACGGTGATCCCCGACGGCCCGGGCCTGTGGACCTACCGGGTCGACGCCTGGAGCGACCCCTGGGCGAGCTGGCGACGAGCCGTCAGCGCCAAGCTGGACGACGGCCAGGGGGCCGAGGCACTCGCCAACGACCTGGAGACCGGCGCCCGGCTGCTGGAGCGGTACGCACGACGGGCCGACCCCGGCCACCGGCCGCGCCTGCTGCGGGCCGCCGGCCGGCTGCGCGACGACCGGGCCCCGCTGGCGCAGCGCGTCTCGGACGCTCTGCACGAGGAGACCGCCGAGATCGTGGCCCGGAGTCCGTTACGAGACCTGCTCACCCGGGGGGTTCCCCACCAGATCTGGGTGGACCGCCCACTGGCCCTCGCGGGTGCATGGTACGAACTGTTCCCCCGGTCGACCGGCGGCCGGAACGCTGCGGGGAACCCCGTCCACGGGACGTTCGCCACGGCGGCCGCGGACCTGCCCCGGATCGCGGACATGGGCTTCGACGTGGTCTACCTGCCACCGATCCACCCCATCGGCAGGACCCATCGCAAGGGCCCCAACAACGCCCTGACGGCCGGCGTCGGGGACGTCGGCTCCCCTTGGGCCATCGGCTCCGAGGAAGGGGGCCATGACGCGGTGCACCCGGACCTCGGCACCATCGAGGACTTCGACGCCTTCGTCGCCAGGGCACGGTCCCTGGGCCTGGAGGTCGCGCTCGACCTCGCCTTCCAGTGCTCCCCGGACCACCCCTGGGTCCGCGAGCACCCCGAGTGGTTCACCACCCGGCCGGACGGCACCATCGCCTTCGCGGAGAACCCGCCCAAGGCGTACCAGGACATCTACCCGCTGAACTTCGACAACGACCCGGCCGGCCTGTACGCGGAGCTCCTGCGGGTGGTGCTGTTCTGGGTCGGGCACGGGGTCACGGTCTTCCGGGTCGACAACCCGCACACCAAGCCGGTGGACTTCTGGCACTGGCTGATCGGGCAGGTCAAGGAACGCCACCCCGACGTGCTGTTCCTGGCCGAGGCCTTCACCCGCCCCGCCGTCCTCCAGGGCCTGGCGAAGGCGGGCTTCACCCAGTCCTACACCTACTTCACCTGGCGCACCGCCAAGCAGGAACTGACCGACTACCTCACCGAGTTGGTGGGCACCGTCGACTTCCTGCATCCCAACTTCTTCGTCACCACCCCGGACATCCTGCCCGAGCACCTGCAGCAGGGCAGCCCGGCGGCCTTCGCCCTGCGGGCGGCGCTCGCGGCCCTGCTCTCCCCGGCCTGGGGCCTCTACTCCGGGTACGAGCTCTACGAGCACCGGGCGCTGCACCAGGGCAGCGAGGAGTACCTGGACTCCGAGAAGTACGAGCTGCGCCCGCGCGACTGGGCGCGTGCGTCGGCCGAGGGGCGCAGTCTCCAGCCCTGGATCACCCGGCTGAACGGGCTGCGGCGCGAACACCCCGCGCTGCGCCGGTTACGCGGGCTGCGGTTCCACACCGTCGACAACGACGCGCTGATCGCCTTCTCCAAGCACGACCCCGCGACCGGCGACACCGTGCTGTGTGTGGTCACCCTCGATCCCGAGCAGGTCGAGGAGGGCGTACTGACCCTGGAACCGCCGCTGCCGGGCCTGGAGCCGGACGGCACCGTGAGTGCCCATGACGCGCTGAGCGGTGAGCCCGTGACCCTGGGAGACAGCACCCTCAAGATCGACCCGGCCGAGTCCGTAGCCAGGATCTTCACCTGGAACGGCCATGAGTGAGCCCACCGCCGGCGGCTTCATCGTCGAGCCCCGGTCCGAGGACTACGACAGTGCGCGGGTCATGCCGGTCGAGCCGGACTGGTTCAAGCGGGCGGTCTTCTACGAGGTGCTCGTCCGGTCCTTCTACGACAGCAACGCCGACGGCACCGGCGACCTCAAGGGGCTCACCGCCAAGCTCGACTACCTGCAGTGGCTCGGCGTCGACTGCCTCTGGCTGCCGCCGTTCTACGCCTCACCGCTGCGCGACGGTGGGTACGACATCAGCGACTACCGGGCGGTGCTCCCCGAGTTCGGCACCATCGACGACTTCGTGGAGCTCCTGGACGCCGCCCACGCCCGAGGCATCCGGGTGGTCACCGACCTGGTGATGAACCACACCTCCGACCAGCACCCCTGGTTCCAGGAGTCCCGGCGCCACCCGCAGGGCCCCTACGGCGACTTCTACGTGTGGGCGGACGACGACCGGGGCTACCCCGACGCCCGGATCATCTTCGTCGACACCGAGAGCTCGAACTGGACCCACGACCCGGTACGCGGACAGTACTTCTGGCACCGTTTCTTCAGCCACCAGCCGGATCTCAACTACGACAATCCGCGGGTCCAGGACGCGATGCTGGACGTGCTGCGGTTCTGGCTCGACCTCGGCATCGACGGCTTCCGGCTGGACGCCGTGCCGTACCTGTTCGTCGAGGAGGGCACCAACGGCGAGAACCTCCCCCGTACCCACGCCTTCCTGAAGCTGGTACGCAAGGTCGTCGACGACGAGTACCCCGGCCGGGTGCTGCTGGCCGAGGCGAACCAGTGGCCCGCCGACGCGGTGGAGTACTTCGGCGACCCGGACGGCGGCGGTGACGAGGCCCATATGGCCTTCCACTTCCCGCTGATGCCCCGGATCTTCATGGCGCTGCGCCAGGAGGACCGGCGGCCCGTCTCCGAGGTCCTCGCCCGTACACCCCCGATCCCGGCCGGCAGCCAGTGGGGCATCTTCCTGCGCAACCACGACGAGCTGACGCTCGAGATGGTGACCGAGGAGGAGCGCGCGTACATGTACGCGCAGTACGCCAAGGACCCGCGGATGCGCGCCAACCTGGGCATCCGGCGCCGGCTGGCCCCGCTGCTGGACAACGACCGCAACCAGATCGAGCTGCTCACCGCGCTCCTGCTCTCCCTGCCGGGCTCGCCGGTCCTGTACTACGGGGACGAGATCGGCATGGGGGACAACATCTGGCTGGCCGACCGCGACGGCGTCCGTACACCCATGCAGTGGACGCCCGACCGCAACGCCGGTTTCTCCGCCGCCAACCCGGGCCGACTGGATCTGCCCGTGGTCATGGACCCCACCTTCGGCCACGCAGCGGTCAACGTCGAGGCCCAGACCGCCGTCGAGTCCTCCCTGCTGCACTGGACCCGCAGGATGCTCGCGGTCCGGCGGCAGCACCCCGCCTTCGGGCTGGGGACCTTCGAGGAACTCGACACCGGCAACCCGACCGTGCTCGCGTACGCCAGGCGCCTGTCCCGTCCGGACGGGACGGGGGACCTCGTGGTGTGCGTCAACAACCTCTCGCGCTTCCCCCAGCCGGCCGGCCTCGACCTGGCCGGGGAGGCCGGCGCGGTGCCCGTGGAGCTCACCGGCGGGGTGCCCTTTCCCGCCGTCACCGAGGAGCCCTACCAACTGGCCCTGGGCGGCCACGGGTTCCTGTGGTTGTCAATCCGGACCGCTGAGGAGACGTCATGACCGCGTTGGACACGATCGGGCGACTCTCGGGGCTCGACAGCGCCCTGGAGGCCTGGCTGCCCGGGCAGCGATGGTTCGCGGACAAGGGGCGGCCGCTGGAGCGGGTCTCGGTCCGCCAGGTCCTCCCCTTCAGCGACCCGGTCGGGGCGGACGAGCCGGCCGGTGTGATCGCCGTGGTGCGCGTGGAGTTCGCCGACGGCCGCCCGGCGGCCGACTACCAACTCCCGCTAGGGGTAGGCATGGTGACGCCCGCCGTCCCGGGTTCGTCGGTCATCGCGAAACTGCCCGGAGGAGTGGTCCACGACGCGCTGGCGGACCCCGGGCTGGTCGGCCGGCTGGTCCGCCGGATCGCGGCCGACGAGGACGGACCGGGGCTGCGGTTCGAGGCCGAGCCGCCCGGATTCCAGCCGCCATGGCATGCCCTGAAGGTGCGCCGGCTCGCGGTGGAGCAGAGCAACAGCTCGGTGGTGGTCGACGAGCGGTACGTGCTGAAGATCATCCGAAAGCTCGTCCCGGGAACCAATCCCGACCTGGAGCTGCAGCGCATGCTCAGGGGCGCCAAGTCCCCGCATGTCCCGAGGCTCCTGGGAGCCGTCGAAGGTCGACTCGACGGGGCCCCGGCGACGCTGGCCGTCCTGCAGGAGTACGCCCCGGCCGCCTCCGAGGGCTGGCAGCTGGCACTGGACAGCGTGCGCGAGCTGCTCGGCGGCGAAGCCCGCCCTGATCGGGCCGCCGACTTCGCCGCCGAGGCCGCGAGCCTCGGCGAGACCGTGGCGGCGGTGCACGGTGAACTGGCCGCGACCGGAGGGACCGTACCGTTGCGCCGCGCGGATCTCGCGCGGATCGCGGGCAGTATGACCACCCGGCTGGACTCGGCGCTCGACGCCGTTCCGGAACTGGCGGAGCATGAAAGGGAATTACGCGCCGCCTTTGCCGCCGTGGCGGATCTCCCGCTGGAAATGGTGGGGGCGGCGCAGCGAATCCATGGTGATCTGCACCTGGGCCAGGCCCTGCGAACCACAGCTCGCTGGCTGATTATCGACTTCGAAGGAGAACCGGGCGCAGCGCTGTCCGAACGCCTGGCCAGGTATTCGCCCGCCAGGGATGTCGCCGGCATGCTCCGTTCCTTCGAGTATGCGGCGTACCACCAGCTCAACCAGATCGCCGTCGGCAGGGCTATCGACAATCCGGCGGCTCGCGCCGCGCAGTGGACGGCACGTAGCCAGGCCGCATTCTGCTCGGGTTATGCCGCGGTCACCGGGCGCGATCCGCGCTGCGACGGAGCACTCCTGACGGCCTACCAGCTGGACAAGGCGGTGTACGAGCTGCGCTATGAAACGCGTCACAGGCCGGCCTGGGCCTGGATTCCGCTGGGCGCCATCGGGCGCCTGCTGGCCGAGGCGGTCCGGTAAAGCCTGGTCAAAGCTCTCGGGGTAGGGCGCGGGCCGACCGGCGGGTGCTTGTCTACTGAGGAGTACTCGAGTGCATCATTGCGCCTGATCCAGGGGAGGATAGGCCGGTGGCCAGGTTGAACCCCGTCGCCCCACGCCTGGGGGACCTTCCTGCTCGGACGTCCTGCGCAGGCCTGAGACCCGGACCGCTCAGACGGCGCCGCCGCCCGGGCGGCGGTCGGCATGCCATGGCAGGGATCTGACGGACGCCCGGCGGGCCTCACCGCCCGTCGGGCGCCGCGGCGGCGGCCCGTGCACCCTGCCTGGATTTCTCGAAAATCGTGACCGCGCACGCATTCGGGCAAGTCGGCTCGAATGCTGGGCGGCATTTTCTTCAATTCAATGTATGTATACGCTCTATTTGGCCGAGCGACTACGTTAAGTGTGTATTGCCCGGCACCTGCCCCGGTAGGTAACCATGGGAACATCGGTTACGAAGTTACTGACGTGCATCGGGGGTAAAGGTGTCCGTGGAATCAGATGTGGTTGTATCTCTTCCCGCCTACGACAATGTATCCGCATTCGCTGCCGAAGTCTTCAGATCAATGTCGCGCGCCGATCAGCGGCGGTGGGCCGAGGTCTATCTTCGTGGCCTGCTGCTGGCCGACGGCAAGAAGTCCGTCCGTCGTATAGCGGAGAGCGTGCCGATCTTCCACGCGAACCAGTCGCTGCAGCAGTTCATCAACCAGAGCCCCTGGGACTGGGAGCCCGTGCGGGCCCTGATCGCGCAGCGCATCGAGCATGCGAAGCACCCCCGGGCCTGGGTCATCGAGCGGGTCGTCATCCCCAAGCGCGGCGAGCGCTCGGTCGGTGTGCAGCGGCGCTTCGTGCCGGAGGTGGGGCGCACCGTCAACAGCCAGCTCGCCCTGGGCATCGCGCTCGCCTCGGAGTCGGCGAGCGTGCCGGTCAACTGGCGGATCTCGCTGTCCGGGAGGTGGGGGAAGGACCCGGAGCTCCGGGGGGCGACCTACATCCCGGAGCCGGTGGCGGGCAAGCCGGAATGGGTGGAGGTGGCCGAGATGGTGGAGGAGATGGCCCTCCGGTGGAAGCTGTCCCCGGTGCCCGTCGTGGGTGACGTCCGGCATTTCTCCGACGTCACCCGGCTGCTGACCCGCATGGCGAACAGGGGGGTGGGATTCTCCGTCCAGGTGGACGGTTCCTTCCCCGTGATGGGGACCGACTATCTCACCTCCCTGCCGAATCACGACGCTGCTCCCCAGCTCAGCGACCCGCAGGCCGTGGTCACCATTCAGAGGCATCTGGGCGGCCTCGGGAAGCAGCTGCCGAAGGACTCGATGAGGACGCTCACCGGCACCGGTTCGCGGCGGGCCGGCCTGGTCTCCTCGCTCGCTCGAATACCGCCTCTTCGGGGCGACGGAAATCCCTCGCCCAAGGTTGTGAGGATTATCGGGGAACTGAGCCAGAAGGAGGGATTCGCCAGGTACTGGATCACCAACCTGACGCACCACCGACTCGACGAGGTGATGTCATTGACGCGATTAGCTCAGCGCAGCCGGGCGGAGATGCAGACGCTCGCGTCGGAATTCGGGCTGCGTGACTTCGAAGGACGCTCCTACCCGGGTTGGCACCATCACATGACCATGGTCTCCGCGGCGTTCGCGTACAGCGTGGTCGGCTGGGAGGGTGCGGTGGACGCGGCGATGAGCTCGTAGGCGGAACGCACTGCCTGTCGCTGTGCCGAGCGTGGCGGCAGGCGGCGCGTTCCGCCGTAAGCGGTCACCCGTCGATGACCGCTCGGGAGTACGGACCGGGGGCGCCGGTTCCGGCTGAGGACTCAATTACCCGCAGTTCGCCCAAACCTGATAAGAAGTCGGCGACGACCGCGGGGGCCGGTACGGAGGTCTGCCCATGTTCCCCTCGCGCCATGAAGGGGGAGACGTGCCGGACCACTCGTCCGTTGACAGTACGACCGTACTGATCGTCGGCGCCGGACCCGCGGGTCTGGTCCTGGGAAACCTGCTGAAGGCCGCGGGAGTCGACTGCCTGATCCTGGAACGGCAGAGCCGCGCCTACGTCGAACGCCGGGCGCGCGCGGGCTTCCTGGCGGCGAACACGGTACGGATCCTCGAGGAGAACGGCCTCGCCGCAGGCCTGCTCCGCGACGGACGGCAGCACGACACCTGCCTGTTCCGCAGCGAGCACGCCGAGTTCGAGCTCAAGTACAGCGGTCTGGGCCGTGGGGAGGTCCACACCGTCTACCCCCAGCAGGATCTGGTCCGGGACCTCATCGCCGAGTTCCTCGACCGCGGGGGTGAGCTGCGCTTCGAGACGGCCGTGGCCGAGGTGAACGACATCGGGTCGGACCGGCCGTGGATCGTCTGCCGGAACGCGGACGGCGAACTCCAGCGGTGGAACGGCCGGTACGTGGCCGGCTGCGACGGCCGGCACGGCGTCTCACGGCAGGCGGTTCCGGTGGGCGCGGTCCGCCAGTACCGGCGGGACCACGGCATCTCGTGGCTGGCGCTGCTGGCCGAGGCGCCGCAGAGCATGGCGGCCGTCGCCTATGCCATCCACGACGAGGGCTTCGCCGGCCATATGGCCCGGAGCGCATCCGTCACCCGTTACTACCTGCAGTGCGCGCGGGGCGAGGACCCGCAGGGCTGGTCGGACCGGCGGATCTGGGACGAGCTTCAGCTGCGCATGCAGGCCGACCGGTACGGGCCCCTGCACCAGGGCCCGATCCTGGAGCGCCGGGTCGTGGACATGGCGTCCCACGTCATGGATCCCATCCAGTACGGCCGTCTCTTCCTGGTCGGTGACGCGGCCAGTCTGATCAGTCCGTCGGCGGCCAAGGGCGCCAACCTGGCGGTCATGGAGGCGGAGATCCTGGCCAAGGCCCTGATCGCCGATCTGCGGGACGACGACGAGCGGCCACTGGCCCGCTACTCCGAGGACTGCCTGCCGCGTATCTGGCGGGCCCAGGAGTTCTCCCACTGGATGATCAACCTCCTGCACGGCCCCGCCGGGAACGACGACGAGGCCGTCTTCCTGCGGGCTCTGCAACGCGCCCGCCTGGAGAGCCTGCGGAACTCGCGCAGGCACCAGGACCACTTCGCCGAGAACTACGTCGGGATCTGATCCCGCACCGGGATCGGAACGCCGACCTCAACGGGATGAGTGACATATGGAATCGGGTCGGGCAGGGACGCTGCGGATGGATCCGGAGGATCTGAAGCGCATCGAGGAGGCGGTCGGCTTCATCCGGGCCAACGACACCGGGACGGTCCTCGCCGAGCTGATCCCCGGGCTCGGCGCCGAGGACCGGGCGACGGTTGCCGCCCACTGCCGGTTCACGCACGCCGCGGTGCTCGTCTTCCCCGAGACGCTGGCCGAACTGCGCGAGGACCTGCGGGACTTGGGCCTTGCGGTCGGTGAGACGACGGCCAGCGTGGTGGTCCGGGACCGGCTCAGCCGCCGGTACGGGAGGCCCGGCGGATCCCTCGAGGTCGGCATTCTGCGCGCACCGGTGCGGGCCGGCGACGGCCGGCCGTGCGAGCTCGAGATCTTCGCGCTGGTGGTGCCCCCGGGGTCCGGCCTCGAGGACATCGTCCGGGGAGAGCGGGCGGAGAACCACGAGGCGCACCTCGCCTTCGCGGTCGGCGCCCCGGACGGCGTGGTCCTCGCCGGGCTGCGGTCGATGCTCGTCGACCGAGGGCGGATGGTGGTCGACGGCGGCGGCTACAACGCCCACGAGGACGGCACGGTGCTGTACTTCGCGAGCACCGACGACCTCGCCGACGGCGGTCCCGTCCGCCCGTACCGGCGCCTTGAGCTGCACGCCCAGGGCCGCCACACCGAGAGCCTGGCGGCTCAGCACCGCGAGCCGGAGCAGCCGGGCAAGCAGCTGCTCCAGCTGATGACGGGCGCCTGGGTGACCCAGGCGATCGCGGTGGCCGCCGAGTTGGGGCTCGCCGACCAGCTGGCCGCCCCGGCCGGGGTGAGCACCGAGCAGCTGGCGGACCGGACCGGTGCCGATCACGGCAGTCTGCTGCGACTGCTCCGCTACCTGGCCGGTCTCGGCGTGGTGACGCCGTACGGGGACTCCTACCGGCTGACCGAGATCGGGCAGCTGCTGCGGACCGACGTGGAGCACTCGATGCACCCGCTGGCCCGCCTCTACGGCGGCTCGTTCTACGAGTCGTTCGGACAGCTGATCCATGCCGTCCGCACCGGCCGGGAGGCGTTCGAGCACCTCTTCGGGAAGAACCACTTCGACCACTTCGCCGAACACCCCGAGCTGGCCGAGCTGTTCGACCGGGCCATGGCCTCCAGTGCGGCGATGTTCGGCCCGGTCGTGGAGGGGGTCGACTTCTCCGGGGCCCGCGTTGTGGTGGACGTCGCCGGCGGCAACGGCGAGCTCCTCAGCCGGATCCTCCGGGCTTCGCCGCATCTGCGAGGCGTCCTGCTCGAGCGCTCGCACGTCATCGCGGCCGCCCGGGGCACGATGGCGAAGGCGGGCCTCGCCGACCGCTGCCGCTTCGTGGTCGGCGACTTCACCAGCGCGGTACCGGAGGGCGGTGACGTCTACCTCCTGTCACGGGTCCTGCACGACTGGGACGACCGGCAGTGCCTGGCGATCCTTGAGCGGTGCGCGGAGGCGATGCCCGCGGGTGCCGAGCTGCTGATCGTGGAACGCCTCCTCCCCGAGGACGACTCGCCCTCCCTCGCGGTGGCCTGGGACGTCCACATGATGTGCAACGTCGGGGGCCGCGAACGGACCGCCGACCACTACCGCCGGCTCCTCGCCGCGGCCGGGTTCGATCTGACCACCTGGTCCGAGCTACCCCTGGACGGTGCCCTCCTGCGCGCACGCAAGCGGTGACCGGAGCCCGGCAGGCGGGGGCCGGCCGCACCGCCCCTCCGCCTGCCGGGCGCCGCTCCTCCGGGTGAATGGGGGAGTGGAACGGGCCTCTATCGGGGAACGGAGTGTGAGTCGTCCCGCCTCATGCCCGGGCCCGAACAGTCGGAGGTCGCCTTGGAGACCGAACGTACGTCAGAGCAGATCACCGAGGAGGTGATCGCCTACATGGAGCCCGCGCTGCGTGGCGCGGTGGCCATGCTCAGCCAGCCCGTCCGGCAGATGTCGGAGTACCACTTCGGCTGGGTCGACGCCGACGGGCGGCCCTCCACACCGATCGGGTTCCGGCGGCGGCCCGCGCTGATGGCCCTGCTCTGCGCCGGCAGCGACAGGGAGGCCTGGGACGGGGTGCGCAACGCGGCCGTCGCCGCCACGCTGATGTCCGCCGCGGGCACCGTGCACGACGACCTGCAGGACCGGGAGATGCTCCGCAAGGGGCGTCCGACGCTGTGGAACGCCTTCGGCGTCCCCGCCGCCGTCCAGGTCGGGGTCGCCATGCACTGTCTGGCCTTCGAGCTGCTCGCCCAGGAGGAGGTGCCTCGGGCGGCCGTCGAGCTGACCCGCCGTGCGGCCTTCGCCATCCGGGAGTGCTGCTCGGGCCAGATCCGCGACCTGCAGTCCGAGGGCACCTCGCGGGCGGGTCTCCAGGAGTCGCTGGACCTGCTGGAGAACACCATCGCGTTCCCCACCGCAGGTGTCGCCATGGTCGCGGCCCTGGTGCGGGGAGCGGGCGAGGACGCGGTGGCTTCGGCGGAGAGGTTCGGCTACCACGCCGGGATGGCGATGGCCTTCTTCGACGACTGGGAGGGCGTCTGGGGCACCACCCGCGAGTCGCTGGAGGATCCGCTGGCGGATCTGCGCCGGCGGAAGGCGAGGGCCTTCGTCGCCGTCGCCCTCCAGTCCCACGGCCCGGCCCGGGACGAGCTGGCCGCCTTCTACGACGGCACGGGCGAGCCGGGTCTCGACCAGTTGGCCCGCATCGCCGAGCTGATCGAGGAGTGCGGCGGCCGTGCGTGGCTCGAGGAGCGGATCAGGGAGCACATCGAGCTGGCCAGGGCCACGCTGCCCGACGCGGTGGCCGATCCGCGCGCCCGGGCCGAGCTCACGGCCTTCGTCGACGCGCTGGCGGACGAGCTGCCCTGACCGACTGCCCTGAGGGACTGCCCTGACCGACTGCGCACCCGGCACGCGGTGTAATGGTGGTGGGCAGGCTCCCCGCAGGCCGGAGGCGCTATGGACGTGGCCGAGGCACTGACCACCGCTCGGAGGTCGCACCGCACCCAGGCGTGGCGCGATGCCTGCGAGGCCTTCGCCGCGGCCGACCGGCTCGCCCCGCTGGAGATCGACGACCTCGAGGAGTACGCGGAGGCCGCGCACATCCTGGGCCGTGGCGACGAGGCGGTCCGGCTGCTGCAGCGCGCGTACGGACAGCGGGCCGAGGCCGGTGAGGTGGGCGGTGCGATCAAGTGCGCCTTCTGGCTGCACGAGGCGCTCTCGATGAAGGGCGAGTTCGCGCACGCGGGCGGCTGGCTGGCCCGGGCCGCGCGCCTGGCCGAGGCCGGCCCGCGCTGCGCCGAGGCGGGCTACCTGCTGCTGCCGGAGGCCGAACGGCAGACCGAGCAGGGCGACCACGCAGCGGCGTACGCGACCGCGGCCCGGGCCGTGGAACTGGCACAGGAGTGCGGGGACCGCGACCTGGCCACCGCCGCCGCCCACATCCAGGGGCGGGCGAGGATCAAGCAGGAGCGGGTCGAGGAGGGGCTCGCGCTGCTGGACGAGGCGATGGTGGCCGTCACGGCGGGCGAGACCTCGCCCCGGGTCTCCGGGTGGGTCTACTGCAGCGTGATCGCCGCCTGCGGCGAGCTGCAGGAGCTGCGGCGGGCCAGGGAGTGGACCCGGGCGCTGAGCAGCTGGCTCGATGCCCGCCCCCAGTTCACGGGCGGGTACTCCGGGCTCTGCCTGGTCCACCGGTCCCAGCTGCTGCAGCAGCTGGGCGACTGGCCCGATGCCGTCCGCCAGGCGGAGGACGCCTGCGAGCGGCTCACCCAGGGCTACGGCGAGATGCTGGCCGGAATGGCGTTCTACCAGCTCGGCGAGATCCACCGGCTGCGCGGCGAGCCGGCCCTCGCGGAGCAGGCCTACCGGCAGGCCGGCCAGTACGGCTGCGAGCCGCAGCCCGGCCTCGCGCTGCTCCGCCTGGCCCAGGGCAGGCCGGACCTCGCCGCCAGCGGGATCCGCCGGGCGCTCGGCGAGGCCGCCGACCGGTTGGCCCGGGCGCAGCTGCTCCCGGCGTACGTCGAGATCGTGCTGGCGGCCGGCGAGCTCGACGCGGCCCGCGAGGGTACGGCCGAGCTGGCCGGGATCGCGCAGGACTACGACCGGCCGGCCCTGCACGCCCACACGGGGTACGCCCGGGCCGCCACCCACCTCGCCGAGGGCGACGCCGCCGAGGCCCTCACCGCCGCGCGGCGCGCCTGGCGGCTGTGGCGGGACCTGGACGTGCCGTACCAGGGCGCCAGGGCCCGGGTCCTGGTGGCGCTGGCCTGCCGAGCCCTGGGCGACGAGGACACCGCCGTCGTGGAGTTCGCCGCCGCGCTGGAAGCCTTCGGCCGCCTCGGCGCCGGACCGGACCGGACCCTGGCCGAGTCGCTCGCCGCGGGGCGGCCGGCCGGGGACACGACGTCCGGGCTGACCCCGCGCGAGATCGAGGTGCTGAAGCTGGTCGCCGCCGGCGGGACCAACCACGAGATCGCGCAGGAGCTGTTCCTGAGCGAGAAGACCGTCGCCCGGCACATCAGCAACATCCTGACCAAGCTCGACGTGGGCTCCCGGACCGCCGCCGCGGCGTACGCCTTCGAGCACGGCCTCACCCGGCCGTAGGCCCTGCCTGGACAGAATTACCCACCCCTCCGGGCCCCCGTTTGGGCACTTCGCCGGACGCGGGCGGCACGGGCCGCCCCTAGCGTGGGAGGTGGAGGAGTCGAGCCGGGGAGTCCGTGATGAGGAGTCATGAGCTGCGGGCAGCGGGCCTGGCGACCGCCCTCGGGACGGTGCTGGACGCGCTCGGCGAGTACGCCGAGGCCGAGCCCCTGCTGCGCAACGCGGTACAGGCCTACGAGACCGCGTACGGCCCCGACGACCCTCGCCTCGCGCCACCCCTGCGGGCGCTCGGCGACGCCTGCGCCGCCCGTGGCCGCCTCGCAGAGGCGGAGGAGCTGTACCTGCGGGTGCTCTCGCTCGTTCACCGCACCCAGGAGGAGTCATGAACGCGGAACGCTTCGAGACAGTGATCATCGGCGGCGGCCAGGCCGGCCTCTGCGTCGGCTACCACCTGGCCAAGCGGGGCCGGGAGTTCGTGATCCTCGACGGCAACCGGCGGATCGGCGACAACTGGCGGCAGCAGTGGGACTCGCTGCGCCTCTACAGCCCGGCCCGCTACGACGGCCTCCCCGGCATGCGCTTCCCCGCGCCCCGCTGGTCGTTCCCCGGCAAGGACCAGGTGGGCGACTACCTCGCGGCGTACGCGGAGCGCTTCCGGCTCCCGGTCCGCACCGGGGTGAGGGTCGACCGGCTCTCCCGGAACGGGGCCGGGTACGTCGTCGACGCCGGTGACAGCCGGCTGTACGCCGACAACGTGGTGGTGGCGACCGGGACCTTCGGGCGCACCCCGTACATCCCCGGCTTCGCTGCGCAGCTGGACCCCCGGACCGTTCAGCTGCACTCGTGCCGGTACCGGAACCAGGCCCAGCTCCACGAGGGGCCCGTGCTGGTCGTCGGTGCCTCGCACTCCGGGGCGGACATCGCGTACGAGTCCGGGCCGGGTCACCGCACCGTGCTCTGCGGCCGGGACACCGGGCAGATTCCGTTCCGGCTCGAATCCCGGGGGATGCACCTGCTCTTTCCCGTCCTCTGGCAGATCGCCGACCACGTGCTCACGACCGGTACGCCGATCGGGCGCAAGCTCGGGCCGGACATCCGCACCCACGGCGGACCGCTGCTCCGGGTGAGGGCCGCCGACCTGGCCGCCGTCGGTGTGGAGCGGGTCACCGCCCGCATGTCGGGCGTGCGCGAGGGCATGCCGCTGCTCGACGACGGCCGCGTCCTCGAGGTGGCGAACGTGGTCTGGTGCACCGGCTTCCGGCAGGACTTCGACTGGATCGACGCCCCGGGCATCGGGGCCGACGGCTGGCCGGAGGAGAAGCGCGGCGTCGTCGCGGCCTCCCCGGGGCTGTACTTCTCCGGGCTGGCGTTCCAGCGGGCGTTCAGCTCCATGCTGATCGGCGGCGCCGGGCGGGACGCCGAGATCGTCGCGAAGCACATCGCCGCGCGCGAGCGGACCGCCAGGAAGGCCGAGGCCTTGGCACCCGGCTGAGGGGGCGGGCCAACCACAGGGGCGCGGGGAACTGCGCGAGATCGGAAGGTAACGGCTTGTAGCCTCCCGCCTCGCGCAGTTCCTCGCGCCCCTGGAGTGCCCGATCCTGATCGGCCTCTCAGCCGCTGACGATGCCGTCGAGGTAGGTCCAGGCGCTGTCGTGGCGTACGAAGCGGCTGCTCTCGTGGAGCTCGCCCGCCCGGCCGCGTTCGGTGTAGTGGGCACGGAACTCGACCGTGCCCTCGGTGTGGAACGGACCGCCGTCGGTGCTGCCGAGGATGTCCAGGCGCACCCAGCGCATCGCGGGGTCGAAGTCGATCCGCGGCGGCCTGGTGGTGGGGTGCCAGCTGCGGATCAGGTACGCCTCGTCCTGCACGGCGAAGGCGCTGAAGCGCGAACGCATCAGCTGCTCGGCGGTGGACGCCTGCGCCTCGCCGCGGTGCAGGCGGCCGCAGCAGTCGTCGTAGTCCGCGGGCAGCCCGCAGGGGCAGGCCTTCGGGGTGGCGCGGGCCGGTTGCGGGCGTGGCACAGGGCGTCGTCGGGACATGGCTCCATTGTGACGGCGCCCCGGTGCGACCCGACGTCAGGTCCCCACGCGCCGCGCGGGGCCGGGTCGTGACCCGCCGGCCAGCAGCTCGGCGAGGCGGGTACCCAGCATCTCGGGGAGGTTGGCCTCGGCCGCGAGGGTGGTGAGGAATCCTGCGTCCTGACCGGCGGTCAGGGCGTCCAGGGTCAGCGCGGTGAGCGCTGCGGGCGCCGCGGACCGGCTTCTGATGACGGGTCCGCCGGCGAAGGCCCCGGCCGCGCCGCGCACGGGCAGCCGCGGGCGCAGCTCGGCGCCGGTCGGCTGGATCTCGTCCAGCGCGAGGTGCCAGGTCGGCTCCTCCTCGGGCAGGGCCAGCGCGTGCAGCGGTGCACCCGGCGCGGCCCGCGCGGGCAGCTCGCCGAGGGCGGCGGTAAGGCGGGCGGTGGCCTCGGCCAGGGTCAGGCCCGCCACCAGCGGGTCGCTCTGCTCGTCGTCGAGGTTGACCAGCCGGCCGGGGAGGGCCTTCTCCAGAAGGGCGCCGGGGGCCAGCGCGTGCATCAGCCCGGTGGTGCCGTAGCGGGCGGTGCCGTCGATGACGACGAGCCTGATGTCGTCGTCCCCGGCGTCGATCAGCCCGGCGTAGGGGTCACCGCCCGTCCCCGAGACGGCGAGCAGGTCGGCGCGCTTCCCGGGCTGGAGCGTGCCCAGCGAGCCGCCCCAGCGCAGCATCGCGGCCGCGTCGCTGGTCGCCATGGCGACCAGTTCGCGGTCGGAGTGGACGTCGCCCGCAGCCGCGGAGGCCAGCCGGGCGGCCTTGAGCTCGCCGAGCAGGCCCTTGCTGCCCGAGACCGACCAGTCCGAGCCGAGTCCGCTGCGCACCCCCGCCCGTTTGGCGGCGGCGATGTCGGCGGTCTGCCCGTACAGCAGCAGGTTGGACAGCGGGGACCACACCATGGAGCCGCCGTGGTCGGCCAGGATGTCGAAGTCGGCGGCGGTCAGTGCGGTGCAGTGGATGCCGATCAGGTTCTCCGTGATGGCCCACTTCCCGGGTGTCCCGGGCTCGTACTGCAGCGCCAGGAAGTGCGCACGGGCGGCGGTGTCGGTGCTGACGCCTTCGGCCAGATGCAGCAGCACGCGCTGCGAGCGGCTGATCCGGTCCAGGAAGCGCCGGGCGTCGGCCGCGTCGACGTCCGCGATGCGCGAGGCGGCGGCGGGCAGGGCCGGATCCTGCGGCTGTTCGACGTTGCGGACGACGCCCCGGTACATCCGGCGGGCGCCGGCGTTGCTGAACAGGGCGATGCCCTGGCTGGTGGTGGTGCCGTTCACCAGGGCCTTTGCCTCGACGTAGCGCACCACTGCGGGCATCAGCAGCGGATCGTGCCCGAGCACCGTCATCGGCCCGGTGACCAGCCGCCGGTAGGCCTCGGTGCCGCCCCACTGCGACCGGTTGGTGAACCGCTTCGGGACCTGCCACAACTGCAGGACGTCGTAGGGCAGATGGTTGTGAAGCTCGATCAGCCCCGGGTACACGCTGCCCCCGCTGGCGGTGCGTGCGAGGCCCTCGTAGCCTGGCGGCGGCGGGTCGGACGCCGGCCGCAGGTCCTCGATCAGCCCGTCGTGGACGTAGAGGACGCCGTCCGGGAGGACCGTGTTCCGCGGGTCCATCGTGACGAGGCGGCCGCGTAACGCGTACCGCCGAGGAGCTTCGGGAGCGATCGGAGGAGGCATCGGAGGTACCTCCCTTCCACGCCCATCATCGCGCGGGAGCTGCCGCCGCGCACTGTTGATCAGTCAACTGCCAGGCGGGAGAGCGTATGCACGACTTCGACCCCGGCTACGGCCGCGAGCCGTACGCCGGCCTGGTGCGCTCCTACCCGGGCGCCGAGACGTACCCGGCCGAGGACTTCCGCACCGAGTGGGGCCCGGTCTTCCACCGCGGCAGGCTCGACGGCACCGCCCGGGTCCTGGTGATCGGCCAGGATCCGGCCGCCCACGAGGCCGTCGCGCGGCGCATCCTGGTCGGCGCCGCGGGCCGCCGCTTCCAGGGCTTCCTGGCCAAGCTCGGCATCGACCGCAGCTACGTCATGGTCAACACCTACCTCTACAGCGTGTACGGGCAGCACGGTGGCGTCGCCCACTCGCACGACCCCGTGATCGCCGCCTACCGGCACGCCTGGCTGGACGCGCTCACCACCGACAACCAGGTCGAGGCGGTCATCGCCCTCGGCAGCCTGGCCGACCTGGCCTGGCACGCCTGGCGTGCCACCCCGGCCGGCACCGGGTACGCGGGCGCGTACCGGCACCTGCTCCATCCCACCTACCCCGACAGCGCCGCGGCGACCGGGGCCGACCCGGTGAAGGCGATGGCCAGGCTGCTCGGCGACTGGAACGACGGCCTGGACGCCCTGCACGGGGTGATCACCCACCCCGACAGCCCCCGCCCGCTGGTCCACTACGGCAGCGAGCTCACCGCGGCCGACCTGGCGGCCATCCCGGAGGCCGACCTGCCGCCGGGGCTCCCGGCGTGGATGCGCTCCGACAAGGCCTGGGCCGCCCGCCAGGGCGCCACGCCCGCCGACAAGCGGGCCACGATCGTCGTCACCGTACCGCCGGACCAGCGCCCGTCCTGAGCCGACGGCCTGGCCCGATCAGCCGCAGGCCACCGAGGTGGCGCGTGGGCCGGGTCCTCAGGGCTGCGGGTCCGGTCCTGCCATGAGCTCCAGGAGCCGGCACAGGGCCTCCCGCTGCTCGGCGTCGAGGGGCGCGAGCGGGTCGGTGGCGAAGGGCATCGCCGCGCGCAGCTCGCCGATGGCCGCCAGCCCGGCGGCCGTGGCCACGACGAGCTTGACCCGACGGTCGGCGGGCGAGGGCCGGCGCTCGACGAGGCCGCGTTCCTCCAGGCGGTCGACCATCGCGGTGACGTTGGAGGGCTCGGCGTGCAGCCGCTCCGCGACGGCGCGCATCGGGACCGGGTCGGCGGCTGCCAGCAGCGCCTTGGCCTGGAGCGGCGTCAGGTCGTGGGCGGCCGCGGCGGCCTCGGACTCGCGGGCGTAGCGGCGGTTGATGGCCGCGAACAGGCTGACCACACGGGCCGAGACCTCGTCTGAGGGGTAGGACATGCGTCCACTCTAGCGAGATGCTTGACAGCGGCAAACATTCCACCCCATAGTTATCGAAGCATGTAGTTATGACTGATAACTACTCTCATCCATAACCATCTCGGGAGTACTCATGTCCAAGGTCGTTCTGATCACCGGTACGTCGTCCGGCATCGGCCTCTCCGCGGCGGTCGCCGCGGCCCGCGCGGGATTCACCACCGTCGCCACCCTCCGTGACCCGCAGCGCGCGGACGCCCTGCGCAAGGCGGCCGAGGAGGCCGGCGTGCAACTCGACATCCGCCGTCTGGACGTCACCGACGCCGCCTCGGTCGCCGAGTGCATCGCCGGGGTGGTCGCCGACCACGGCCGCCTGGACGCCGTGGTCAACAACGCGGGCGCGGGGCACGTCGGGACCTTGGAGAACGAGAGCGTGGACGACGTACGCCAGGTGATGGAGGTCAACTTCTTCGGCGTCGTCCAGGTCTCCAAGGCCGCCCTGCCGCACCTGCGGGCGTCCGGCGGCCGTCTGGTGACGGTGACCAGTGTGGGCGGCGTCGTCGGGCAGCCGTTCAACGAGGCCTACTGCGCGGCCAAGTTCGCCGTCGAGGGTTTCATGGAGAGCCTGGCGCCGGTGGCCGCCTCCGTCGGGGTGTCGGTCAGTGTGGTGGAACCGGGCGCCGTCGCCAGTGAGTTCGTCGCCAACGTCGGTGTGGACCTCGCCGAGGCGATCGCCTCGGCCGGAGCGTACGCGCCCGCGCTGGAGGCCTACCTCGGCCGGACCAGGGCGATGTTCGCCTCCGCGGCACAGAGCTCCGACGAGGCCGCCGACACCGTCCTTGCGGCCCTGACCGCAGAGCGGCCCGCCTTCCGTCTGCAGACCTCGGACGCGGCGCGCGGCTTCGTCGGCGCCAAGCTCGCCGACCTGGACGGATCCGCAGTGCAGGCCTTCACCGGCGGCTGGATCGCCTGAGCCGCGCTCGCGCGTCCCCTGGTGTGTTGCTGCCTCTGGACGGTGGGCAGGGTCGCAGGGCAGATTGGGGCACCCGTCGTCGTCCGGCGGCGCCACCCACACCCGCCGGAGGCGGCCATGACCATCCATCATCTGGACTGCGCGAGCATGTGCCCGGTCGGAGGCCGTCTGCTGCTCGGCAGCGGCGGGCTGCTGACCGGCCGGATGGTGGCTCACTGCCTCCTGGTCGAGAGCTCGGACGGTCTGACGCTGGTCGACACCGGGTTCGGGACGGCAGACGTGGCCGATCCGCACCGGCTGGGCCGGCCGTTCCTCGCCATGATGCGGCCCAGGCTCTCCCCGGCCCGGACGGCTCTGCACCAGGTACGGGCGCTCGGGTACCGCCCTGAGGACGTCCGCCACATCGTGCTCACCCACCTCGACCTGGACCACGCCGGCGGGCTCGCCGACTTCCCGCAGGCGCAGGTCCACGTCTTCGCCGAGGAGCTCCGGGCCGCCAGGGCCCGCGCGACCCGGGGAGAGCGCGACCGCTACCGCCCCGCGCAGTGGGCCCACGGCCCGCGGTGGGCCGAGCACGGCACGGGCGGGGAGTCCTGGTTCGGCTTCGAGGCCGTACGGCCCGTGACCGGCTCCGACCCCGAGATCCTGCTGATCCCGCTGGCGGGGCACACGCGCGGACACGTCGGCGTGGCCGTCCGCCGGGGTGACGGATGGCTGCTGGACTGTGGCGACGCCTACTTCTCGCATACGGAGGTCGACCCCGCGGGGCCGCACCGCCCGCCCGGTCTCACCGCCTTCCAGCGACTGGTCGCCACCGACAACCGGGCGCGCCTGCACAACCAGGAGCGGCTGCGCGGGCTGCGAGCCGAGCACGCGGCGGAGGTCGAGCTGTTCTGCGCCCACGACCCGTACGAGTTCGACCGGCTGAGGACCGGCGCTGCTCGGACGGTCAGCGGACGCCCCGCGGGCGGAACTGGATGCTGATGCGGGGGCCGACCGGCCTGCTGGTCTTGGGGATTGCGTGCTCCCAGGTCCGCTGGCAGGAGCCGCCCATGACGAGCAGGTCGCCATGGCCCAGGACCTGCCGCACCGTAGGGCCTCCGCCGTAGCGCGGCCGCAGGAGCAGCGGACGCGGCTCACCGACGGACACGATCGCCACCATCGTGTTCTCCAGCCGCCCCCGGCCGATGCGGTCCCCGTGCCAGGCGACGCTGTCGTGCCCGTCGCGGTAGTAGCAGAGCCCCGCGGTGGTGAACGGTTCGCCCAGTTCGCCGACGTAGTGCTCGCTCAGCTCGGAACGGGCCCGGGTGAGCACCGGGTCGGGCAGCTCGTCGCTCTCGCCGTAGAAGGCGAGCAGCCTCGGCACGGCGACCACCCGTTCGTACATCATCCGCTGCTCGGCCTGCCAAGGGACCCCCGTGGCCAGCCGCTCGAACAGCGTGTCGGCGCCGGTCAGCCAACCCGGCTGGACGTCGATCCAGGCGCCGTCGCCCAGCTCCGTACGCCGCAGGTGGTCCAGCCGCGCCAGGCCGACGCGGTCGACCTCGTCGAAGAGAGAACCCTGCAGTTGGAAGGCCATGGGTCCAGCGTACGCCCAATGCGAACACCTGTACGAATGATTTGGACGGGGAGCCCGTCACCGCGCCGCCGCCGTCACCGGGCGGTGGCGCAGCGCCACGGACGTCCGGATGCCGCCTGCGATCCGCCGGGAGCTGGTGGTGTCGGAGGCGGCGGTGGGCAAGCACATCGGCAACATCCTGATGAAGCTGGACCTGCCGCCGGCCGAGGAGACCCACCGCCGGGTGCCGGCGGTGCTGGAGTTCCTCCGCGGCTGGCCGCAGCCCTCGTGGGTGACGTTCGCGCGCACCCGTGACTCGGTCGTGGAGGCGTTGAGGTGGATATTGCGAAGGTTTGCCGAAGGCGCGGTACCTCGTTAATCGGATCATCGCGCCCGTTCTGCGGTGTACGGGGGAATCCGGTGATCAAATTCACCGAATTCCCGCGTAGCTTCCGCCGGACCATCACGAGCGGGAGGATTCACCCGCCGGGCCCCGGGGGAGGGGCTGCTCGAGTCCGCGGGGCGCGGAACCGGGCGCTCCTTCCTGGACGAAAGGTTCCTGGGAAATCCGCCGCCTGCGCAGGCATAAGGTCGTCTCGCAGGTGCCATTGTCGGCACCTTTCGCTTACGACGAGACCACAGCGCGGAGCATCACCCCCCCCGTACAGGATGGGGCACAGCAGGAAGGCATAAACGTGGCAGTGAACCTCAGCTACGGCGAGCGGTACGGCTGGACGGTTGTCCAGGTCACCGGAGAGGTGGACATCAGCGGGGTCTCCGCCCTCCGGGAGAGGCTGCAGCGACTCATCGCGGAGGGCTGCGACCAGATCGTGGTGGACATCAGCAGGCTCGCCTTCTGCGACTCCACCGGGTTCGCCGTGCTGGTGGCGACCCGTCGGCTCCTCGTCGCCCGTGGCGGCCGGCTGCGCCTGGCCCTGCCCGGACCCGAGGTGCACACCCGCAAGGTGCTGTCCGCGTTCGGTATCGAGCGGCTCTTCGAGGTCTACGACTCGGCGGAGGAGGCCCTCGCCGACCAGCGCGACGCGCCGAAGGGGGTCGAGGCCCCGCTGCCCAAGCAGCGCGACGCCGCCTCGGCGACGGCGGACTGACGCGGCGACGGCGGACTGAAGGCAGGGGCCCGTGGGTGCAGACATGACAGTCCCCGGTGTCCTTCGTCGATATCGTGAGCCTCTCAACCGTCGCTGAGGGGTTCCGATACCGCGAGGATCTACCGGGGGCCTAGCCAGGGCCATAGACAAGGGAGTCACTCGGTCGGCCGTCGAACGTCTCCGGCGGCGGTGCGGCTCTCTCCGGTTGTCTGGTGTAATGACCAGTTTCCTCCCTATTTGCCCCACGTCAAGGGCTGTGCTAGGGGAATCTTCGCGCCGCTGGTGGCCGGGCCCTTTCGGGGCCGCGCTCGTTACATTGGAAGGCCAGGGGTTCTGCTGCGCGAGAGGGCGGGCGAGCTGGATGGACGTGTCGGACGACGCGGTGCAGAGCCCGGTCGGAGCAGTCGGACGGGTGACGGTGTCGATTCCGCGGGACGGACCGGGTGAGGTGCTCCTGCCGGTGCGTGGGGGGACCGAGGCTTTTGCTGCCTGGGCGGACGAGCCGATCGCGAGGCACACCCTCGTGATGGTGGTGGAGCGCACCTCGGCGCGGTCGGTCATCGTCGTTCCGTTCTCCTCCCCGTAGCCCGACACCCCAGGAGTCACGTCATGTTGTTCTGGCACGTTCCCGCTCCGAACGAGGCGTTGCTGATCTCAGGTTCGAAGCGGCAGGCCCAGGAGACGCAGTTCAGGATCGTCACCGGCCACGGGAGCTTCGTCCTCCCGATCAAGCAGAAGGCCCGGATCCTGTCCCTGGCCCTGCGGGAGGCGGAGATCACCGAGGACTGCGTCACCCAGCAGGGCATCCGCCTCAACGTCCGGGCCGTCACGGTGTTCAAGGTCGGCGACGACTTCGTCTCCATCGCCAACGCGGCCCGCCGCTTCCTGGCCGAGCAGGACCGGATGGAGGAACTGGTGGGCCGGATCTTCGCGGGCCACCTGCGGTCCATCGTCGGCGGGCTCACGGTCGAGCAGATCATCCGCGAGCGGGACCGGGTGGCCCAGGAGGTGAAGGAGGGCAGCCACACCGAGATGGAGAAGCTGGGCATCGTGGTGGACGCCCTCCAGATCCAGGAGATCGAGGACACCACCGGCTACATCACCAACCTCGCCGCCCCGCACGCCGCCGCCGTGGCCAGCCAGGCCCGGATCGCGCAGGCGAGGGCCGACCAGGAGGCGACGGAGCGCGAGCAGGAGGCCGCCGCCCTGAAGGCCCAGTACGAGCGGGACACCGCCATCAAGCGGGCGGGTTTCGTGGCCGAGACCGAGCAGGCCAATGCCAGGGCCGCACTGGCGGGACCGCTCGCCGAGGCGCGCGCGTCCCATGAAGTCGTCCAGGAGCAGACCGCCCTGGCCCAACGTCAGGCCGAACTGGCCGCCCAGCGGCTGGAGGCGGAGGTCCGTCGGCCCGCCGACGCGGAGGCGTACCGGCAGCGTACCCTCGCCGAGGCCCAGCGGGACCGGGCGAAGTTCGAGGCCGAGGGCGAGGCCTACCGCAGGACAACGCTCGCGACCGCGGAGGCGCAGGCGATCCGGGTCCAGGCGGACGGCACGGCGTACGCCGAGCGGACCACCGCCGAGGCGCAGTCGGCGGCCAACAGTGCCCGGGCCGAGTCGCTGAAGGACGGGAACCAGGAGCTCATCGCGGCCAACCGGGTCATCGACAACCTGCCCGCTCTCGTCGATGCGGCGGCCAGGGGCATCGCCGGCTCGAACCTGACCATCCTCAACGGGACCGAGGGCGTCAACCAGATGGCCGCGGGGATCGTGGGTCAGGGGCTGGCGATCCTCGACAGCCTGAAGCAGTCGACCACGGCGGTGAACCGGCCCGCGCCGAGCTCCGCACCGCCGGCTGCACCGCCGGCGGACGAGGGCTGACGCCGGACCAGGTGCGCGGGGTTCAGGCCGGTTCCAGCACCACCCAGACCTGGCCCGGGTGGAAGTTCATCGGCTGCCCCGCGTACGTGAACGTCGTGCCGGCGTCGGCGCTCGCCCGCGACCAGGTGCCCTGGTAGGCCTTGCCGTCACGCAGGACCACGGCATCGCCGCTGCCCACGGTCGGCGCGTACGGGGAGAGCACGCCGGGGGAGTCCATGAACCCGCGCGGCGAGGTGGTCTCGGCCACCTTCTGCACCACGATGGTCGGTGCGCCCATCTGCCCGGCGTCCCTGGTCGCGGCGGGCTTGCCGTCCATCGTCACCAGGTACTTGCCCTGTGCGGCGTCCCAGGTGAAGGTGAAGGACGCGGCGGGCATCTTCGCCGTGAGGGAGCCCGTCGGCACACCGCCGTCCGGTGCGGCGCCGAAGCGGAACCCGATGTCCTTGGCCGGTGCCGAGTCCGGGAAGTGGCGCAGGGTGCCCGAGGGCCTGACGTACTGGTTGAACGGCGCGATGTTGGACCGGGTGCGGAAGAAGGAGGAGCCGTCCTGCTGCGGCGTGCAGTTGAACACATTGGCCCCGGCAAGGACCGGCAGGAACTTCGTGAGTGCGCCGGAATACACGAAATCCACCTTCCCGTACTGCTCGAGGATCGGCAGATCGCTCTCGCGCGCACTCCGGACCGGCCCGATGGCGTCACCCTGGGGCAGATGGTTCGCATCGTAGATCGCCAGGAATCTGGAGAGTCCGCCCTCGACCTCGATCGCGTAGACCACGTCGGCGGAGTTCACGCCGGTCTGCGGCCGGGCATTGACGATGTTGTCGATCTTCACGGCAAGGATCCGGCCCGCCTCACCGGGCAGCCCCGTCAGGGGCGAGACCGTCTCGGTGGGTGACGGCGAGGGCGACGGGCCGGTGGGTGACGGTGATGGCGACGGCGCCGGGGCGCTGGCCACCGGAGCCCGGGAGTGTCCTCCGGGTATCGCCAGCACCACCGCGATCGCCACGGCGAGCCCGGCGGCGACGAGCGCGAGAACTCGTGTCCTGAGCGGAGCGGATCTCCACCGCCCGAGTGCCTGTTCGAGGATTCTCATCATGGCGGGACCACCTCGGTTACCGGCCGATCCCATCTTCGGTGATCGACTGATCCATGACAAAGCTACTCCGAGGGCGCTCAGCCGAGGACGGCCTGGGCGTCGATCTCGACCAGCATCGGCTCCTGCGGCAGCTCGACGAAGATCGTGGTGCGGCAGGGCTTCACCCCGCCCGGCTTGATGTTCTCCTCGATGAACTGCGCGTAGACCTCGTTCATCAGCGGGAAGTCCGACCGCTTGGTCAGGTAGACGCGGAACATCACCACGTCCTCGATCGTCCCGCCGCCGGCCTCGACGATCGCCTTGACGTTCTCCAGGGTGCGCCGGGTCTGCGCCCCGACGTCGCCGGGGTGGAGGTACTCGGCGGTCACCGGGTCCTGCGGGCCCTGGCCGGACACCTGGAGGATCGGGCCCTTGCGGACGCCCTGCGAGAACATCCAGGCGGGGGCGGGGGCGCCGTCGGTGCGGATCTCTGTCTTCTCGCCGAATTGTGGCTGCTCGGTCATCTCGATCTTTCCTGGTGGGTGCTGAGGGAGGGTCAGGCCGTGCCGGTCGGCAGGCCGCAGTCGGCGGAGATCGCCCGGGCGGTGGCCAGCAGCTGCGGCAGCAGCTCCAGCACCTGCTCGTACGGGAGCACGATGTCCGGGACCGACACCGAGGCGGCGGCGACCACCCGCCCGGTGGCGTCCCGGACCGGGGCGGCGATGCAGTTGATGAAGGCTTCGTGCTCGGCGTGGTCCTGCGCCCAGCCCTGGGCCGCGACGGTCTCCAGCTCGGTGAGCAGCGCCTCCGGGCCGGTGAGGGTGTTCGCCGTGAACGGCGTGAACTCGACGTTCGCGACCACCCGCCGCCGCTCCGGCTCCGGCAGGTCGGCGAGCAGCACCTTGGAGACGGCCGCGCAGTGCAGCGCCGCCCGCAGGCCGATCCGGGAGTACATCCGCACCGGGTGCCTGGAGTCGTACTTGTCGATGTAGACCACCTCGCCGCCCTCGTACGCCGCCAGGTGGACGGTCTGCCCGGTGGCCGCGTTCAGCGCGGCGAGGTGCGGTGCGGCCGTCCGGCGTACGCCGCGCTGCTCGAGCGCGAGCCCGGCGAGGGCGAACAGCCCGGCGCCCAGGTGGTAGCGGTAGGCCGCGTCGCGGTAGACGAACCGCTCCTCCTCCAGGCTCTGCAGCAGGCGCAGCACGGTGGTCTTGTGCACGCCGATCACCTCGGCCAGCTGGTCGAGGGAGCGCTCGCCCTCGCCGAGTTCGGCGAGCAGGCGCAGGGCGCGGGTGACGGTCTGGCTCATGGGGCTCCAAGTCTCGGGGGCGGCTCGCCGCCGGGCGCTCCTGGTCCGGTGTCGACGCTTCTCGCTCCGGCGCTCCTGCGTCGCTCGTCGCTCGGCCCCGCGGCGGAGCCGCTGACCGGCACTGCCGACACCGGCGCGCCCTCCGGCTCCCCGCCCGGGGCGGGGGACGCGGCCGGTCGCGGTAGCGCCGGGGACACGATGCCATCCGCCGAGACCCGGGTCGCGGCCCACTGCCCGGCCTCGGCGTCGAGCAGGGCCCCGAGCACCTCGGGGAGCGGTATCTCGCCCTGGTCGCCGTGGGCGGTCAGCGCGGACGCGGCGCTGAGGTGGCCGAGCCGCAGCCGCCGTCGCTGGTCGAGGCCGCGCAGGGTGCCGGCCAGATAGCCGGCGGCGAAGGCGTCCCCGGCGCCGGTCGGCTCCACCACGTCGACCGCGAGCGCGGGCTCGGTGACGGTGGTGCCGTCCCGGTCGAGAGCCGTGACCAGGTGGCCTGCGTCCTTGACCACCACGGTGGCGGGGGAAGGGAACATCCGCCGCAGCTCTGCCGGGTCACCGGTGCCGAAGGCCGCCTCGGCCTCGTCCGCACCGAGCAGGAGCAGGTCGGCGGCGTCCAGCAGGGCGGGCAGGACGCCCGGATCCCGGCCGTGCCAGAGGGCAGGACGCCAGTTGAGGTCGAAGCTGACCAGCCGGCCGGGGCGCCGCTCGGCCAGTAGTCGGCGGACCAGGGCGAGGCAGCCGTCGGAGAGCGCCGGTGTGATCCCGGAGAGGTGGAGCAGCCGCGCGTCGGCCAGCAGCCGGGCCGCCGCCGGGTCGGCCAGCAGCTCGGGTGAGAGGGCCGAGGCGGCGGAGCCTGCGCGGTGGTAGTGCAGTCGGCTGCGGCCCGGGCCGAGGTCGTACGGGTGGCCGACGGCGCCGCCGACCTCCTTGAGGTAGACGCCGGTCGGCCGGTGCGGGTCGACCGCGACGGCCGAGGTGTCGACACCGCGCGCGGCGACCTCCGCGACCAGCCGGCGGCCGAAGCCGTCGTCACCGACCCGGCTGATCCAGGCACTGGGCACGCCCAGCGCGGCCAGGCCCCCGGCCACGTTGGACTCGGCGCCGCCGACCGAGGGCCGGAACGCGCCGACCGTCTCCGGCGGGCCGGGCCGGTCGGGCAGCAGGGCGGCCATCGACTCGCCCAGGCACACCGCCTGCGGCAGAAGGGCGGTTGCTCGCGCGTCCTGGCGTGCCATGGGGTGCGCCCCCTCGCTTCTGTCGGACCGTTGACCTCTGTTCGCGCTCGATGCTAGAACCGTAGTGCCAACATATGCAATCCACGTTGCACATGTTGCAACCTCCTCGGAATCGAGGACGTCGGTCGAAAGGACCAGGCACGGTGGACCACCAGACGTACGCAAGCAGCAGCGGCCGGGACGGGATGGACCGCGCCAAGGTCGCGGCCCTGGCCGACGAGCCCCTGGACTGGCGCTTCAAGGCCCTGCCCCCGAGCGCCTGGGGCCTCACCGTGCGCGAGTTCCTCGCCGAGAAGCCCACCCTCGCCGACTTCGGCACTCCGCTGCTGACCCTGGACGCGAGCGCCCTCGACCACAACCTGCGCACGATGGCCGCCTGGTGCGCCGAGGCCGGCGTCGGCCTCGCCCCGCACGGCAAGACCACCATGGCGCCCGCCCTGTGGCAGGCCCAGATCGACGCGGGCAGCCACGGCATCACCCTCGCCAACCTCCCGCAGCTGCGCGTCGCCCGCGCCTTCGGCGTCGACCGCGTCCTGCTCGCCAACACCCTGCTCGACCCGGCCGGACTGGCCTGGCTGGCACGGGAGTTGGACGGCGACCCCGGCTTCGCATTCACCTCCTGGGTGGACTCGGCCGAGAGCGTCCGGCTGATGGACGAGGCGCTGCGCGCGGCCGGCGCAGGGCGGCAGGTCGAGGTGCTGGTCGAACTCGGCGGCCCGGGTGGGCGTACCGGCGTCCGGGATCTCGACACCGCCCTGGAGGTCGCCCGCGCCGTCCGGGCGGCGCCCACCCTGCGGCTGGCAGGCGTCGGCGGCTACGAGGGCGCGCTGGCGCACGACGCCACCGAGACCGGGCTCGGCACGGTCCGCGCCTACCTGCGGTCGCTCGCCGAGCTGCACCGGCGGATGGGCGACCTGTACGACGGGGAGGAGGTGGTGGTCTCGGCGGGCGGCAGCGCCTACTTCGACACCGTGGTCGAGGAGTTGAGCCCTTCCGACCCGGCCACCCGGCTGGTCCTGCGCTCCGGTGCGTACCTGGTGCACGACGACGGCTTCTACCGGGGCATCTCCCCGCTCGCCCGTGGTGCCGGCACCCCGTTCCGTTCCGCCATGCACGGCTGGGCCCGCGTCGTCTCCCGCCCCGAACCGCAGCTCTCGCTGCTCGACGCCGGCAAGCGCGACCTGCCCTACGACGAGGGCATGCCCGAGCCCCAACGCAGCTCCGCCGGTCCGGGTGACCTCTCCGGAGCCCGGGTGACGGCCCTGAACGACCAGCACGCCTTCCTGCGCGACGCAGGCGACCTCGCCCCGGTCGGTGCCGTACTCCGTCTCGGGCTCTCCCACCCCTGTACGGCCTTCGACAAGTGGACGCTGATTCCCGTCCTGGACGACGCCGACGGCCCGGACCCGAGGGTGGTCGACCTGGTCAGGACCTTCTTCTGATGCCTGATCTGCTGTTCCGGGGCGCCACCGTGGTGGACGGCTCCGGCGCCGACCGCTACCGCGCCGACGTCACGGTGACCGACGGCCTGATCGAGGCGATCGGCGGCGGCCTGACCGCCACCCGGGTGATCGACGCCGACGGGCTGGTGCTCGCACCCGGGTTCATCGACATGCACGCCCACTCGGACCTGCAGCTGATCGTCGAGCCCGAGCACCCCTCCCGGGTCACCCAGGGCGTCACCTGCGAGGTGCTCGGCCAGGACGGTCTCTCCTACGCGCCGGTGACGGACACCACGCTCGCCGCGCTGCGCCGCCAACTCGTCGGCTGGAACGGCGATCCCGAGGACCTCGACTGGAACTGGCGCACCGTCGGCCAGTACCTGGACCGCCTCGACCGGGGGATCGGCACCAACGCCTGCTACCTGGTGCCGCACGGCTCGGTCCGGATGCTCGCGATGGGCTGGGACAACCGGCCGCCCACCCCGGCCGAGCTCGACCGGATGCGCCAACTGCTCGCCCAGGGCCTGCGCGAGGGCGCGGTGGGCATGTCCAGCGGGCTCAGCTACACCCCCGGGATGTACGCCGACACCGCCGAGCTGACCGCCCTCTGCGAGGTGGTCGCCGAGTATGGCGGCTACCACGCGCCGCACCAACGCTCGTACGGCAAAGGAGCGTTGGAGGGGTACGCCGAGATGGTGGAGATCGCCCGGCGCTCCGGCTGCCCGCTCCACCTGACCCACGCCACCATGAACTTCGAGGTCAACCGGGGCCGGGCAGGCGAGCTGCTCGCACTCGTCGACCAGGCCATCGCCGAGGGCTGCGACCTCACCCTCGACAGCTACCCGTACCTGCCGGGCTCCACCACCCTCGCGGCCCTGCTGCCCGGTTGGGCCACCGAGGGCGGCCCGGACGCCACGCTGGCCCGGCTCGGCGACCCCGCCGTCCGGGAGCGGATCAGGATGGACGTCGAGGAGAAGGGCAGCGACGGCTGCCACGGCGTGGTCACCGACTGGGCCACCGTCCAGATCTCCGGCGTCGGCAGTCAGGAGCTGGCGAGGTCGGTGGGCGCCACCGTCGCCGAGCTGGCGAAGGTGCAGGGACGCAGCGGTACCGAGGTCTTCCTCGACCTGCTGCACGAGGACCGGCTGGCCACCACGATCCTCCAGCACGTCGGCGACGAGGAGAACGTCCGGGCCGTCATGCGCCACCCCGCGCACACCGTCGGCAGCGACGGCCTGCTCGTCGGAGCCCGCCCCCACCCGCGTGCCTGGGGCACCTTCGCTCGCTATCTGGGCTACTACAGCCGGGAGTTGGGCGTCCTCACACTGGAGGAGGCGATCGCCCGGATGACCGGCCGACCGGCCCGCCGGCTCCGGCTCGACCGCCGGGGCCTGATCCGCCCCGGCCACCACGCCGACCTGGTGCTCCTGGACCCCGGGACGGTCCGGGACACCGCCACCTTCGACCACCCCAGGCGCCCCGCCGCCGGCATCGCGTACGTCTACGTCAACGGCACCGCGGTGATCCGGGAAGGCCGGACCACCGGCGCCCTGCCCGGCCGGGCCCTGCGCCGTACCGACCGGGGAACGAGAGCCAGTTGACCACCCCCACGGCTCTCCGAGCGCTGGCCGCCGACCCGGTGATCGCGGTCGTCCGGGCCCCCCGCATACCGGACGCCGCCGCCCTGTGCGAGGCCCTCGCGGCGGGCGGCATCCACTGGGTCGAACTCACCTTCACCACACCGGATGTGGTGACCCATCTGCGCCGGGCCGCCTCCGCCGGACACCGGGTCGGCGTCGGCACCGTGCTGACGGCCGAGCAGGCCGAGCAGGGCATCGCGGCCGGCGCGTCCTTCCTGGTGACCCCGGGCTGCCGCCCCGAGGTGGCGGCCGTCGCCCGCGCGGCGGGCGTGCCGGTCGTCCTCGGCGCCCTCACGCCCACCGAGGTCGCGGAGGCGGTCGACCTGGGAGCGGCCGCCGTGAAGATCTTCCCGGCCAAGGCCTTCGGCCCCGGCTACTTCAAGGACCTGCGCGGCCCCTACCCCGATGTCCCGCTGGTCGCCTCCGGCGGCGTCAACGAGGCCAACGCAGCCGAGTTCCTCGCCCAGGGTGCACTGGCGGTCTGCGCCGGCACCGACGTGGTGCCCCCCACCGCCGTGGCCGACGCCGACTGGGCCGAGATCACCCGCCGCGCCCTCGCCTTCACCGCCGCGTGTGGCTCCGCCCGTCGGTAAGGCAGTGGGCCAACCACAGGGGCGAGGAACTGCGCGAGGCGGAAGGGTACAGGCCGTTGCCTTCCGATCTCGCGCAGTTCTCCCCCAGCCTTCGGCCGGGAGGTGCCCCCACGCGCCCCTGGAAGGTGCCCCTCGCTGAGCGGATCGCCCCTGGGAAGCAGGGACGGCGGGTCCGGCGGATCATCGGAGACGGGGGTGGTCGCCGACCGTGAGGAGGAGGTCCCGTGATGGCCGGAGTTCTGGAGGGAACCGTCGCGCTGATCACCGGTGCGTCCAGCGGCATCGGCGAGGCCTGTGCGCTGACCCTGGCCGAGCAGGGAGCCGCGCTCGCCCTGGCGGCCCGGCGCGTGGAGCGTCTGGAAGCGCTCGCGGACAAGGTGCGAGACGCGGGCGGCACGGCGCTGGTCCTGGAGGCCGACATCAGCTCGGAGGAGCAGGCCAGGGCGGCCGTCGACCGCACCGTGAGCGAGCTCGGCCGCCTCGACACGCTCGTCAACAACGCCGGCCTGATGCTGCTCGGTCCCGTTGCGCTCGCCGAACCGACCGAGTGGCGGCGGATGGTCGACATCAACCTGGTGGGGCTGTTCAACACCTCGCACGCCGCGCTGCCCCACCTCGTGCACGCGGCGGAGCAGCAACCCCGGCGCGTCGCCGACCTGGTGAACATCGGCTCCCTGGCCGGACGCTTCGCCTTCGGCGCCTCGGCGGTGTACTGCGCCACCAAGTTCGGGGTGGGCGCGTACAGCGAGGCCCTGCGCCAGGAAGTCGCCACCCGGCACGTGCGGGTGTCCGTCGTCGAGCCCGGCAGCGTGGACACCGAGCTGCGGACCCACAACCGCCCCGAGGTCCAGGAGCAGCTCGGCGCCCGCTTCTCCGGGATCGAACGCCTGCAGGGCGCGGACGTCGCGGACGCGGTCTCCTACATCGTGACCCGCCCCAGGCACATCGCCGTCAGTGAGCTCCTGATCCGCCCCACCGAGCAGGTCTGACACCACCGCCCGCGACGACACCGCCCGCGACGTCCCTCAGTGCCGGTGGTGGTTGGGCCGGGTCGCCGGGGTGTTCCAGACCTGGTACGAGCCGCAGCCGGTGAGCCCGGGCGTTGTCGAGCCAGCGGACGAAGGCGGTGCGCCGGGCTGCGGCCAGGAGCTGCGGGGTGGGGTCGGCGGCCGGCCCGCCGGCCTCGCGCCGCTCGACGAGCGTCGCCGTCCAGCCACCCGCGCTCACCGTCGCACCCGCCTCGGCCGACCGAAGCGCCGCCGCGAGTGCGACCGGCAAGGTGTCGGGGTCGGCCTCGAACTCGCCGTCCGGGGTGCGGAGCCGCCAGACCGGGCCGACGGCACCGCGATCCGTCGCCGCCCGGTAGGCGGCGACCGCCTCCGGAGTGACCGTGACGTCGGCGGTGACGGCCTCGTGGACCGCGCGTACGGCCGCGCTGCCCTCGAACGCGGCGGCGGTGATCGAGCCGAGCTCGACGGCGGCCCGCTGGTCCAGCCGGACCGGCGGCGCGGCGCCGACGTCCAGGCCGCGCACGGTGGCCTCGGCCGCGCACAGCTCCTCGGTGAGCACCACCTGCGCGACCCAGCGGGTCAGCTGGCGGTCCTCGGCGCTCCCCACGACCGGCAGCGCCGAGGATCGGGGCCCCCGGCGCAGGGCGGCGAGCCGGCGGTCGAGCTCGGTACGCGGCAGAGCCCGCCCGTCGAGCAGACCCAGCACCGCATCGTCGTGACTCACGGGGCCACCTCCAGCGCGACGGTCGGCGCGTACTGGCAGCGGCCGAACCACATCACCTTGGCCAGCGCCCAGTACGCCCCCGGGTCGGCGTCGCGCGGCACGGCCACCTCGAACTCGACCGACTCGGTGGCACCGGCGGCCAGGGTGAACCCGCGCACCGGCTCGGCGATCGCCTCCCAGGTCCCCCACGGCGAGACGAGCTGCAGCTCCCCGCGGATCTCGCCCCGCGTGCGATTGGCCAGCACCAGGCCCAGCCCGGCCCGGCCGCCGGGGGAGACCCGCAGCGAGGTCTCGACCGCATCCACCGACAGACCGGTGTCCCGGCCGGTGGCCTCCTTGCTGCCCTGCGCCGCGGCCCAGTCCTCCGGCACGTCGCCGGGCACCGGCAGCACGGCGGGCAGCTCGCCGACGGCGACCGTGGCGACATCCTCGACGCTCTGGCCGCCGTAATCGACCCGGGCGGCGACGAAGTACAGCCCCGGCTGCGCACCGGCCGGGGGAGTGACGGTCACCGGGAACCGCACATGCCCGCCGGGCGAGAGCCGGTACGGCCGACGGCCCGTGCTCACCGCCCAGCCCTCCGGCGCGAGCACGGTCGCCGTGCCCTCGACGGTTTCGTCCCGAAGCTGCGAGGCGAGGACCACCGACACCTCGACCGGCTCGCCCTCCGTCCGCAGCAGGCCCGGCGAGACGGCGACCGAGACCGGCAGGTAGCCCATCGGCGCCGGGCCCCGGTTGTGCAGCCAGTACCGCGCGTGGACGGGCTGCGCCGTCTCCGTCACCGGCCCGAGCGGTTCGCCGCCGCTGCGCGCCGACGCGGGTACGCCGACGACGGTCGCCACCTCGGAGCCGTCCAGCACCAGCCCGGTCAGCGGATCGCCGGTGGTGCGCTCCAGCAGGTCGGCGCTGCGCAACTCGGTGAACTGCAGGGCGCCTTCCAGCCGCGCCGACCGGCCGAGACCGGTCGACTCCACCAGGCGCAGCGTCACCCCGGCGGCCGGGTCCGGCACCCCGGCCGAGCCGTGCGCGATCGGGTTGCCAGCGGCCTTCAGCGTGCCCAGCAGCACCTCGCGGGCCGGCTCCACCCGCAGGTAGGAACGGGTCGCCGGGAGGGGGCCCTTGTGCACCTCGGCGAGCCGGGGGTGGAGCGGGTGGTTGAACTCCTGCCCCTGCGCGGGCAGCGTGAGGGCACGCCAGTCACCGTCGCCGGAGACGAGGGCGTACGCGAACTCATGGGTCCAGTGCTGGAGTTGGAACGAGGCGCCATCCGGCAGGGTGCGCCGCGGCGGGTCGATCCAGACCCCGGACGGCCAGCCGGTGCAGGACCGCATCAGCGAGAGGTGGAGAGCGCCGGTCGGGTCGACGGCGAACCCCGGGAGGCCGTAGGTCAGCAGGGCGACGGTGTGGTCGGTGAGCAGCTCGGTGGCGGGCAGGTCGCCCGCGCAGACGGCGGACACCCGGGCGTCGGCGAGGTCGTCGACCAGCGCCCCGAGGTCCGTGACCACGAGCGCGGGCAGGGCCCGCAGGTCACGCAGGTCGGCGCCCGGCTGCCAGACCTCGTGCAGCGGCTTCTCGGCGGGCACCCAGACCCGTCCGCGCGAGCCGAGCACGGCGGCGTACTCCGCGCCGGCCCGCTCCAGCAGCTCGCGGGCCGCGTCGTTCGTCTCCGGGCCGCCCAGCACGATCCGGAAGTCGGGCAGGTTCGAGTCGACGTCGAGCCAGCCGTAGCGGGACCAGTCGGCGCTCGCGGTGGTCGCGGTGACGCCGACGCGGGCGAGGGCGATGACCAGCTCACGGGCGTCGGCGGCCGCGTCCAGGGCGGGCACCACCACCTCGGCGACGCCGAGTGCGCGCTCGCCGATCGCCGTGCCGTCCGGGCCGGTGAGCGAGACCCGGGCGGTGGAGCCGAGTCCGAACCAGGTGTTGGCGGGGTTGTCGAGCGTCCACGGAGCCTCGGCCACGTCGACGTCCGGCAGCGCGAAGCCGCGCCCGACGACGGCGTCCGCGACCTCGCTGACCGGCAGCGCGCCCGGCAGCTGCACCGGGAACCGCAGCCGCAGCAGCCGGTCCGCGCCCGAGTGGTCCACCACCCGGGTACGGCAGTCCAGCCGGGCGACGCCGTGCCACAGGGTCACGGTCTGCTCGTAGCGGATGCCGTCGACCGTGCCCGTGACGACCAGCCGCTCGCCCAGGGGACCGGTCTCGGCCCGCACCGATGCCGCCGACTCCGAGGCGCCCTTGACCGGGCCCTTCGGCAGCAGGTGCCACGGCCCCTCGCCGAAGTCGGGGTGCTGCGGGTACTCCTCGTACACCCGCAGCTCGTTGCCGACCTGGCCCTGCCTGATCAGCTCGCGGTGGTGCGCCTTGTCGTACACGTCGGTCAGCCCGCCGCCCCGGGCCGGGTCGGCGGTGACGCGGTACCGGGTGTTCTCGATCGTGGTGCCGGTGTGCGGTGTCCAGGCCGGCTCCACGGTGGAGAGCCCGGGCAGCAGCCGCCAGGTGCGCCAGCCCAGCGCCGGTACGTCCTCCGCGAGGAAGAGCAGCGTGCCGCGGTCCACGACGCAGGCCAGCTCGGCTCCGGTGTCGTCGAGCACCCGGCCGCCGTCGAAGCCCTCCGGGAGCCGGACCGCGACCAGCCCGGAGCGGTCGAACGACAGCGTGTTGGCCACCACCAGCGGTGTGCCGTCGCCGGTGGTGTCGATCCGCCCGACGAGGGCGTCGAGCGCGGTGTCCCGGACGGTCGAGGCCAGGTCGTGCGCCTCGCGCCAGCCGGACAGCAGGTCGAGGTAGACCTGGTCGGACTCGGAGCCGGTGATCGCGTCATGATGGGCGCCGAAGGCGAGTTGACGCCAGACCTTGTCCAGCGCGGTCGCCGGGTAGCTGCCCAGCCCCTCCAGCGCGGCCAGCGTGGCGAGCTTCTCGGCGTCGACCGCGGCGACCTCGCCAGCCCGCTGCGCCTGCTTGGTGTCGATGTAGGAGACGTCCTTGCCGGTGTAGACCGGGTTCATGTCCCGGGTCTGCGGGCTCGGCCGGCGCCCGGCGGCCGCCAGTTCGGCGCGGACGGAGGTCAGGAAGTCGCGCGGGGTGCCGCAGACGAACTTCGGCCAGACGTACTTGGCGGCCCAGGAGCGGTGGATCTCGGTGACCCACTTGTTCGGCGGGGTGTAGTCGGTGCCGACCGGCAGCAGCAGGTTCCTGGTCGCGCCGACCGGCTTGAGCTTGCGGTACAGCTCGTACACGGCCTGTTCGGCGGTGGCCAGGTCGGGCGAGGAGTCCATCCACCAGCCGGCCGAGTAGTGGTGCGGCATGAAGTGGGTGAGCACGCCGCGGCCGGAGGGCGAGATCCACTCGAACTCGCTCGGGAACTGCATGACGGTCGCGTCGTCCTTGGCCTCGCGGAAGTTCTTCTGGATCGGGCCCCACTGGTGGAACGGGCCGCGCGCCCAGGCGCTGCCGGTGAGCCCGGCCGCGTCCAGGTATCCGGGGAACTGCGGGTCGTGGCCGAACACGTCGAGCTGCCAGGCGGTCTGCGGGTCGCCGCCGAGGATGTCGCGCTGGTACCCGATGCCGTAGACGAGGTTGCGGATGGTCGTCTCGGCGGCCGTCAGGTTGGTGTTCGGCTCGTTGTAGGTGCCGCCGATCAGCTCCACCTGGCCGAGCTCCAGCAGCCGCCGCAGGTCGGCGCGGCGCTCGGGGTGCACGTCGAAGTACGGCTTGAGGTAGTCGATCTCGGCCAGCACGAAGCGGTAGACCGGGTCCCGCAGGGCGAGGTCCAGGTGGGCGTCGACCAGGGCGAAGCCGTTGCGCTCCCAGAGCGGTCGGGTGGTGGCGTCGCCGGACAGCAGCTCCCAGGGCGAGGTGTACGCCGCCTGGGTGTTCCACCAGACCGGGTCGTAGTGGAAGTGCGAGACGAGGTACATCGTCCAGCCGGGCTCGGCGACCATGACGGTGGCCTCGGCCCGCGCCTCGCCCGCCGTGACGACGACGGGAAGCTCCGTGCCGGGCGATCCGTCGGTGATGTCGAGCGGTACCTCGACCACGCCCGTGCCGGTGGCCTCGCCGCGCACGCCCGGCCCGGTGACGGTGACGAGGCCGGGCGGCCCGTCGAGCGTCACGCGCAGCACCTGGCGTGGTGAGTCCTCGGTACCGACGAACAGATCGGTGCTGGCGACGTCGGTGATGGTGACCGGCACGGGAGTGGGTCCTCTCTGTCGGAAGGGAGGGAGGAGGGGGCGTGCTAGGCGCCCCAGGCCTCGAACTCGTAGATCCGGGCGGCTGGGTCGGTGGTCTGCGTGGGTCTGGTGATCACCAGCCGCACGTACCGGGCGGTGGTGTTCACCGGGTGGGTGGTGGTCGCCGCGGTGTTGCCCGTGACGGTGGCGACGGTGGTCCAGGCGTCGGCGCTGGACGAGCGGACCTGGATGGTGAAGTCGCGGGTGTTCCAGGAGGAGCTCTCGCCCCCGGCGGCGGCGTGCTTCACCGTGAAGTGGGAGAGCGGATGCGCTGCGCCGAGATCGACCTCCAACCACTTACTACTGGTCAGTGTGCACCATTTGTCACTGTTGCCGCCGGAGACACTGCCGTTGACGGCCTTGGCCGGGCCTTCGTTGGCGTTGCACCGGCCGGAGGCGGTGGCGGGGCGGTTCAGGGCGAGGTTGCTCTCCGCCGGAGTGCCGGTCCAGCTCACCGAGGTGGTCGCCGCCGTCGAGCGGCCGTACTCGGTGGAGACGGCCTCGACCTCGACGGTGGTGGCGCTCTCGCTGCCGGCCCGGTCGAGCTGGGGCACGAAGTACGCGTCGTCGGGGGTGGCGCCGAGGAAGGTCCTGGTCCCGTCGGGGTTGCGGCGGTACAGCTCGTAGTGGTCCACGGGGGCACCGCCGGCCGAGGCGGTCCACGCCAGGCGCAGCGACTTACGGGTGGCCGAGACGTCGGTGGCGCCGAGCACGGTCAGGGCGGTGGGAGCGGCCGAAGCGTCCACCGCGCCGTCGTAGAGGGAGATCTGACCGATCTTCACGTCGTAGGAGGCGACCGTCGTCGGCGCGGAGGCCTGCAGCCCGATCTGGGCGACGGCCCGGCCGGCGTACGCGGAGAGGTCCAGAGTCTTCCGCTCCCAGCCGCCGCCGCTCGTGGAGCCGAGGTCGAGCGTGGTGAAGGCGGTCGGCGCGTCGGTGAACGAGACCGCCGCCTTGAGGTTGGTCGCGCCCGCGGTCGGGGTCTTCACGACCACGGAGAGCTTGCTGTCGGCGGCCACCGGCAGCCGGGTCTGGTACAGCCGGACGGTGTTGGCGGCATCGAGCCGGCCGGAGAGCCGCAGCGAGGAGCCGCCCTCGTACGCGTCGGTGAAGTCGATCGACGGGGTCAGCCTGGTGCCGGTGGAGGAGACCAGCCAGCGGTAGGTGGGCGGGACGTCCTGCAGGGAGAGGTTGTTCCAGCCGCCGGTGGCGGCGCGAGCGCCGCCGGAGTTGTAGAAGTCGCCGTGGCCGGTGTTGAAGGAGGTCACGAACGGCTTGGCGGTGATCGGTGTGGACTCGGCGACGTAGGTCGCCAGGCCCTTCCAGGAGGACGTGGTCGCGGTGTCGGAGGGGTCGCCGTTGGCGCCCACCCAGTAGCGCGAGTCCTTGGCGTAGAAGTCGGCGCGGTCGGTGGAGGACTTCCAGGTCCACTCCGGACGGTAGAGGCCCAGTGAGGTGACGTGCGGCTGGTTGGGCGGGAAGAGTGCGTCCCAGGACACGCCGGTGTTGTACCCGTTGGCCTCGGTGTCGATGCCGGAGTAGAGCTCGTACTCGCTGCGGCCCAGCGATCTCGCCCGGTCGCGCGAGGAGTTGAGGCCGGAGGCCGACCAGCCGAAGTTGAGGAACATCGAGTCGGCCACCCGGTTGCCGCCGTCCTGCAGGAAGGCGTCGTTGGCCGAGGTCAGCGCGTTCTGCCAGTTGACCGAGCCGGACTCGGTCATGGCGTCGTACCACATGAACTCGGTCGCGCTCTGGGTCCGCGTGTACTGCATCAGGTTGCGCAGCTCGGTCGCCAGCGCGGCGTCGCCGCCGTCGGTCTCCTGGTTGATGAACCAGCCGTCGAAGCCGTAGTACTGCGCGGCCTGCGCCATCTTGTCGGCGACTGGGTAGCGGCTGCCGGACTTCTGCACGAAGTCGCGGACCCACTGGAGTTGGCCGCCGTACGCGGTGGGCGGGAGGAAGACGGTGCCGTACACCTTGACGCCGTTGCGGTGGGCGGCGTCGATCACCGTGGAGTTGGGCGCCAGGATCAGCCCCTCGCCGGCCGAGCCGCCCCAGAAGACGAGCTTGTCCACGTACTGCCAGTAGCCGAAGGCGTAGTAGTTGGGGTCCTGGGAGCCCTGCGACGGGTTGTTGGAGGTCGGCCCGAAGGACACCAGGGAGGCGATCTTCCCTTCCCCGGTACGGGAGTTGGCGTTGGCCTTCAGAGCGGGGTCCGAGCTGCGGGGCTGCAGGGGGACGCGGGAGCGGTTGAACCTGGCGTCCGGATCGGTGGCCGGGTCCCAGGTCAGGATGGTGTCGGGGTACCAGTAGGAGGCGTACGGCTGACTGCCGGTGGAACTCAGAGCCTCAGGTGGAGCGGCAGTTGCGGGCACGGAGCCGAGCGCGGTGGTCATCAGGGCCGCGCAGAGCAGTAAGGCGGGTCGTGGTCTCATCCGGGTGTCCAATCCAGCGCAGGAGTGAGTCTCGACTGGTGCTGTGGAACCGGGTCGCAGCCTAAACCGATTTAGGGGCTCTGCCAAGGGCGGGCGGTGCGGTGCTCTCGCGGACGGTCAGCCGCGGGGTGGGAGTCTGCAGGTCGCGTACCTCGCCGGGGTCGGCGACGGCGGTCAGCAGGACGGCGGCGACCTGCTCGCCGAGGGTGAAGGTGTCCCGGGAGAGGGCGGTCAGTGCGGGGTGGACGATCCTGGCGAGCACCGAGTCGTCGAAGGACACGATCGACAGCTCGCCGGGCACCGCCACACCCATCTCGGCGGCCACGCCGAGACCGGCCACGGCCATCACGTCGCTGTCGTAGACGATCGCGGTCGGCCGCTGGGGTCGTGACAGCAGCCTACGGGTCGCGGCGGCGCCCTCCGCGTCGCTGAAGTCCGTGGGCACCGAGACGGCCTCGGCCAGGCCGAGGCGCCGTGCGGAGTCGCGCAGCGCTCGGATGCGCCGCTGGGTGTGCTGGAAGGCCGGGAGCCCGGCCAGGTGGGCGATCCGGGTGTGGCCGAGTGCGGCGAGGTAGTCGATGATCGACAGCATCGCCTCCCGGTCGTCGGCCCAGACGCTGGGCAGACTGCCGTGCCGGCCGGGGCCGCCCAGCACGACGGACGGTACGCCGAGCTCCTCCAGGACCTCGATGCGCGGGTCCTGGACCTGCAGGTCGACCAGGATGAAGCCGTCCACCCGGTGCTCCGACGCCCACCGCCGGTACACCTCGATCTCGGCCGCGGTGTCCTCGACCACCAGCAGCTGCAGGGCCACCGCCCGGGCCGACAGGCCGGCCTGGAGCCCGGACAGCAGCTGGGCGAAGAACGGTTCCACCCCGATGGTGCGGGCCGGCCGGGCGATCACCAGCCCGACCGCCCCCGCCCGGGCGCCGCCGAGGGCCCGGGCGGCGCTGTGCGGCCGCCAGCTCATCTCCTCCGCGATCCGCAGAATCCGGGCCCGGGTCTCCTCGCTGACGCCCGGGCGGCCGTTGAGCGCGAAGGACACGGCGCCCTTGGAGACTCCGGCCCGCCGGGCGATGTCGGCGATCGTCGGTCTGCCCATGGATGTGGCTCCCACCTCTTGACGGCGCAGTCTAGCGAAGAGGATAGTCCCGAATCGCTAGAGCGGTTTAGTTCCCCCGATCCCTCAGTCGGAAGCGGGACGGTCCAGGCGGTCGGCCTGCACATCCGAATCACTCAGCACAGCGGGAGAATCATGCGCAGACACTGGGCACAGCCGGCCGTGGCCGTGATCGCGGCGATGACGCTCGCGGGGTGCGGCCTCGGCAGCACGGGCGCGTCCGAGGACGCCGGCGGCCAGGTCACCGGCGAGGTGAAGGGCAAGGTCTCCCTGCAGACCTGGGCCCTGAAACCCAAGTTCACCGACTACCTGCAGAGCGTCATCGACGCGTTCGAGAAGAAGTACCCGGGCGTCCAGGTCGACTGGCTCGACCAGCCCGGCGACGGCTACTCCGACAAGGTGCTCAGCCAGGCCGCGGGCGGCGGCCTCCCGGACGTGACCAACCTGCCGCCGGACTTCGCGCTCCCGCTGGTCAAGCAGGGCTTACTGCTCGACGTGGCGAAGGCCGACCCCAAGCTGGCCGAGGACTACGTGGCCGGCGGCGTCGACGCCTACCGCTTCGCCGGCCGCACCGGCGCGTACGGCTACCCGTGGTACCTCAACACCGACGTCAACTACTGGAACTCCGAGCTCCTCACCAAGTACGGTCTCGACCCCAAGAAGCTGCCGACCTCCCTGGACGAACTGATCGCCCAGGCCAGGACGGTGAAGGAGAAGTCCGGCGGCAAGGCGTACCTGATGAGCCGTAAGCCCGGCCTCGGCGACCTGGCCAACGCCGGGGTGAGGATCATGTCGGAGGACGGCAGGAGCTTCACCTTCAACACCCCGGAGGCCGCCGCCCTGCTCGACAAGTACCGGGACGCGTACAAGCAGGGCCTGCTGCCGCAGGACGTGCTGACCGACAAGTACGCGGGCAACGCCAAGCTGTTCAACGCCGGAGCCGTCGCATGGACCACCGGCGGCGGCAACTACATCACCGGCCTCGCCACCGACAACCCCTCGCTGGCGCCGAAGGTCGTACCCTCGCCCGCGATGGGCACGCCACCGCTGTACGTGCAGGGCCTGTCGGTCTCGCAGAGGAGCAAGAACCTGCCCGCCGCGATCGCCCTCGCCCGCTGGGTCACCAACGCCGAGAACCAGGCCGCCTTCGCGCACCTCACCAGTATCTTCCCCAGCACGAAGGCCTCGGCGGGCGATCCGTTCTTCAGCCGGAGCGACGGGACCAACGCGGGTGACGCCAAGGTCATCGCCTTCACCTCGCTGGCCAAGGCGGCCATGCTCCAGCCGGTGCAGGTCGACGGCGCCATGAGCGACATCGTCAACCAGCAGATCGCCCTCGCCGTCAGCGGCGGCACCACCTCGCGGAAGGCCTTGGACGACGCCGTCGCCAAGTGCAACCAGCTGCTGCAGAACTGACGTCGCGCCGGCGTGCGGGGGCCCCTCCGGGAGCGGCCCCCGCACCACCAGGGAGGCAAACCCCGATGACCCACCGACGCTGGTTCACCCCGTGGCTGCTGGTGGCGCCCGCGCTGGTCTGGCTGGCGGTCTTCAACATCTGGCCGTCCGTCAACACGGTGATCCTGTCCTTCACCAACGCCAAGCCGCTGGGCGGCGGGCACTTCGTCGGCCTCGACAACTTCCACCGGGCGCTGACCGACGACCAGTTGGTCGATGCCCTGCTCAACAGCATCGTCTACATGCTGGTCTGCCTGCCGTTGCTGACTCTGCTGCCGCTGCTGATGGCGGTGCTGGTGGAGAAGAAGCTGCCCGGCATCACCTTCTTCCGCACCGCCTTCTACACCCCGGTCATCGCCTCAGCGGTCGTGGTCGCGCTGATCTGGGGCTGGGTGCTCGACGACCGCGGTCTGGTCAACGGCGTCACCCAGCAACTAGGCCTGGCAGGCGGTCCGTTGCCCTTCCTCACCGACCGCTGGCTGCTGCTGTTCAGTGCCATCGGCCTGACCGTGTGGAAGGGCCTCGGGTACTACATGGTGATCTACCTGTCCGCCCTCGGGAACGTCGGCCGCGAACTCCACGAGGCCGCAGCCGTCGACGGCGCCGGAGCGGTGCGCCGGTTCTACCACGTGACCCTGCCCGGCGTGCGCAGCACCATGCTGCTGGTCTCCGTGCTCATCTCGGTCTCGGCCCTGCGGGTCTTCTCCGAGCTGTACATCCTCTCCGACGGCACGGGCGGTCCCGGCGGCCGCGACATGTCGGTGGTGATGCTCATCCAGATGTACAGCCGCGGCTTCACCGGCCATCTCGGCTACGCGTCCGCGCTCAGCCTGCTGCTGTTCGCCGTGACGATCGGCCCGATGCTCCTGCTGCTGCGGCTCAACCGGAAGGCGGCCTGACGATGGCCCGACGCGCTCGCGGCTTCAGCACCACCCCGCCGGCCGAGAAGGCGCTCCGCTACCTGCTGCTGGCCGTGGTGCTGCTGCTGACCATCGGGCCCTTCCTCTGGCAGCTGTCCACCTCGCTCAAGGGGCCGGCCGAGGACATCTACACCCAGCACCCGAGCCTGCTGCCGGCCGGCCCCACGCTGGACAACTACGCCAAGGTCGCCCGGACCGTCCCGGTGTGGGACTACGCGGCCAACTCCCTGGTCGTGGCGGCGATCACCGTCCTGGGCAACACCCTCGGGGCCACCGCCGCAGGCTTCGCGCTGGCCCGGCTGCGCTTCCGTGGCGCGAGGATCGCCCTCGGGCTCTTCCTCGCCACGCTGGTCCTCCCGGGTGAGGTCACCATCGTGTCCCAGTACGTGACGGTCCGCAGCCTCGGTCTCGCCGACACACTCGTGGGTGTGGCGCTGCCCGGAGCCATCGGCATGCTCAACGTGCTGCTGATGCGTACCGCCTTCCTGGCCGTCCCGCCCGACCTGGACGCGGCCGCCATCGTCGACGGAGCCACCGTCTGGCAGCGGCTGGTCCACATCGGCCTGCCGAACGTCCGCGGGATGCTCAGCGTCGTCGTCATCTTCGCGTTCATCGGTGCCTGGGACGACTTCCTGTGGCCGCTGATCGTGCTCACGGACCCGGACAAGTACACGCTCACCGTCGGCCTGCAGTACCTGAACGGCACGTTCAGCGCCAACCCGCGCCTGATCGCGGCCGGCACGATGATCGCCTTCCTGCCCATCGTGATCGTGTTCGGCGTGCTTCAGCGCTTCTTCTTCAAGGGTGTGGAAGAGGGAGCGGTCAAAGGCTGAGGCCAGGCCCCTACCGAGGAGAACCCACTTGAGCACCTTCCGTGCCCTGCACGAGGGTTGGACCCTGACCGCCGTCTCCCACGACACCCGGATCGCCGGGGTGCCCGCCACCGTGCCGGGGTGTGTGCACACCGACCTGCTGGCCGCCGGGCTCATCGACGACCCCTACCTCGACGACAACGAGAGCCGGCTGTCGTGGATCGGCCGCACGGCGTGGGAGTACCGGACGGCGTTCACCTGGAGCGGCGACGCGCACGAGCGCACCGACCTGGTCTGCGAGGGTCTGGACACCGTTGCCACGCTCACCCTCAACGGCGTGCGTATCGGCAGCACTGCCAACCAGCACCGCTCGTACCGCTTCCCGGTACGGCACCTGCTCCGGGCGGGCGAGAACACCCTCCACATCCGCTTCGCCTCCGCGTACGCCTACGCCGAGGCGCAGCGGGCCGCCCTGGGCGACCGGCCGGGCGCCTACACCGAGCCGTACCAGTTCATCCGCAAGATGGCCTGCAACTTCGGCTGGGACTGGGGGCCGACCCTGGTCACCGCCGGGATCTGGCGGCCCATCGGCCTGGAGAGCTGGAGCGGTGCCCGCCTCGCCGAGGTCCGGCCCGTGCTCACCGTGGACGAGAACCACGACGGGCGGGTCGAGGTCGAGGTGCGGATCGACCGCACCGACGAGCGTCCGCGCACGGTGACCGCGGAGATCGCCGGAGTCCGCGCCGTGGCGCGGCCGGCACCCGGCGAGCGGACTGCCCGGCTCGTGCTGCGGGTGCCCGCCCCCGCCCTGTGGTGGCCGCGCGGCCTGGGCGCCCAGGCCCGGTACGAGCTGAACGTCGGACTCGGCGGCGAGACCTGGTCCAGGACGGTGGGGTTCCGCAGCGTCACCCTCGACCGGGAGACCTTCACCCTGGCCGTCAACGGCACACCGGTGCAGGTCCGCGGCGCCAACTGGATCCCCGACGACTGCTTCCCGGCCCGTGTCACGCGCTCGCGGCTGGCCGAACGGCTCCAGCAGGCCGCGGCGGCGAACGTCAACCTCCTGCGGGTGTGGGGCGGCGGCCTGTACGAGAGCGAGGACTTCTACGACCTCGCCGACTCGGCGGGCCTGATGGTCTGGCAGGACTTCCCCTTCGCCTGCGCCGCCTACCCGGAGGAGGAGCCGTTCCGCTCCGAGGTCGAGGCCGAGGCCCGCGAGAACATCGCCCGGCTCGCCCGCCATCCGGCCCTGGTCCTGTGGTGCGGAAACAACGAGAACATCGAGGCCCACGCCGACTGGGGCTGGCAGGCCGAGCTCGCCGGCCGGAGCTGGGGTGCCGGGTACTACTACGACCTGCTGCCCCGCCTGGTGGCCGAGCTCGACCCGACGCGCCCGTACTGGCCCGGCAGCCCCTACTCGGGCAGTCCGGCCCTGCCGCCGAACGACCCGGCGCACGGCACCATCCACATCTGGGACGTGTGGAACCGCGAGGACTACACCCGCTACGCCGCCTACACGCCCCGCTTCGTCGCCGAGTTCGGCTTCCAGGGGCCGCCCGCGCACGCCACCCTGCGCCGCGCGGTGAGTGGCGAACTCACCCTTGATGCACCGCTGGTGATGCACCATCAGAAGGCCGAAGGCGGCGCCGGCAAGCTGCTCCGCGGCCTCCGCGGTCATCTGCCGCAGCCCGAGGGCTACGAGGACTGGCACTACCTCACCCAGCTCAACCAGGCCCGCGCCGTCGCCTTCGGCATCGAGCACTTTCGGGCCCTGGCCCCGTACTGCCGTGGCACCGTCGTCTGGCAGCTCAACGACTGCTGGCCGGTGACCTCCTGGGCCGCGATCGACGGTGACGGCCGCCGCAAGCCGCTCTGGTATGCCCTGCGGCGGGTGTACGCCGACCGGCTCCTCACCGTGCGGGACGGCGTGGTCGCGGTGGTCAACGACAGCGACCGGCCCTGGTCCGGCGAGCTGTCGGTCGTCCGGCACCGCCTCGACGGTGAGCCGCTGGCCAAGGAAGCCGTCGAGGTCGCCGTCGCCGCCCGCAGTGTGCTCCGGGTGCCGGTGCCCGCCACGGTGGCCGTGCCGTCCGAGCCGTCCGCCGAGCTGCTCGTGGTCTCCCTCGACGGGCTGCGCACCGTCGCCTTCTTCGCCGAGGACGTCGCGGTGGACTTCCCCCCGGCGCGTTACGAGGCACATGCCGACCCGGCCGACGGCGGCTACCGGGTGACCGTGACCGCCCGTACGGTGCTGCGCGACCTGGCGCTCTTCCCCGACAGGCTCGACCCGGCCGCCTCGGTGGACGACATGCTGGTCACCCTGCTGCCGGGGGAGAGCGCCACCTTCCACGTGGCGACGGGGCGGGAGCTCGACCTGTCGGCGCTGGTGTCGCCGCCCGTGCTGCGGTGCGTCAACGAGAAGCGGTGGGCGGGGGTGACCGCAGGCTGATCGGGGGCTCTGGAAGGTTACCGAGGCGCAGGGGCTTCACAGCGGGCCCGACGGCCACTACGGTCGCCGAACTAACAAAGTTAGTTTCGGTTTCCGAGGAGTCTCCGATGACTGTTTCCCCCATCGCCGGCCGGCCCGTCAGCAGACGGCGCTTCCTGACCGCCTCCGCCGCCGTCGCCGCTGCGGCCACCACGGCCACCACGGCCACCACGGCCACCGTGGTCGGCGCCGGAGCGGGCCGCGCAGCCGCTGCCACCTACAACGGCAAGAAGTACACAGTGCCGGGCGAGTGGGCCCCGCACGCGCGCTGCATCATGGCCTTCCCCTGGGACGCCGGCGACGGCTGGGGCCAGAAGCTGCACCTGGTCCAGGACGAGGTCGCGAACATTGCCCGCAGCATCGCCCGCTTCGAACCCGTGACCATGTTCGCCAAGCCCGGCACGGCCAACTTCGTCCAGCAGCAGGTCGGCCCGACGGTCACCGTGGTCGAATACCCCATCAACGACTGCTGGACCAGGGACACCGCAGCCATCTTCGGCCTGGACCAGCCGGGCAAGAAGCTCCTCGGGCTCGACTTCGGGTTCAACGGCTGGGGCAACAAGTACCCGTACGACAAGGACGACTTCCTGCCGGTCGGCGTCTGCGACTACCTGGCCGTCCCCCGGCTGCCGGTCGGCATGGTGCTCGAGGGCGGCTCGGTCCTCCAGGACGGACAGGGCACGCTCATCGCGACCACGGAGTGTCTGCTCAATCCCAACCGCAACCCCGGTATGACGCAGGCCCAGATCGAGGCGGCGCTGCTGGACGCCTTCGGGGCGACCAAGATGATCTGCCTCCCCTACGGCCTGTACGGGGACGACATCACCAACGGGCACGTCGACCTGGTGGCGGCCTACGTCGGCCCGGCCCGGCTGCTCATCAACACCCAGCCCGACCCGGGCGACCCCAACCACGACCGGCTGAACGCCAACAAGGCCGTCCTGCAGGCCTCGACCGATGCTCTCGGCCGCCCCTTCCAGCTGACGGAGATGCCGTACCTTCCCAAGTTCACCGTGGGCACCGACGAGGTGATCACCTTCAGCTACACCAACTTCTACCCGACCGCCGCCGGCATCGTCGTCCCCACCACGAACATCCCCTCCTCCGACAACGCCGCCCTCGCCGTGATCCAGGGGCTGTTCCCCGGGAGGGAGATCGTCGGAGCGCCCGCGACCACGCTCGCATGGGGTGGCGGCGGGGTCCACTGCATCACCCAGCAGGTGCCCGCGACCTCGTGAGCGGAGCTCACGCCTCCTTGGCCGGCGGGTCGATGCGGGCGCGGTCCCGTCCGATGGCGAAGAAGGCCGCGATCGCATCGGCCCCGGCGAGCTCGCTCATCGGGCGGGTCGCGCCGAACGGGGCGTTCCAGAAGTCGCCGTCGCGCCTGGTCCACGGGCCGACGTAGGCGTACGGCTCCCGCGAGTACGCGTCGCCGGGCGAGACCCCGTAGTTCACTTCGTCCACGGTGATGCCGAGGTCGAAGTGTTCGGGCCAGAGCACGGGTTGCTGGTCGGGGGCGAAGAGCCGCAGGGCGGTGTCTCCCTCGGCGAAGCGGCCCAGCAGCAGGCCTGCGGCGGCCGGGTCGAAGCTGAGCACCTTCGTCGGGTCGGCGCCGGAACCCTCGGCGTACAGCCCGGCGGGCGCCCCGGCCTCGATGCCGAGGGCGTCCCCCAGGGACGTGCAGGTGGCGCCCTGCAACGCCAGGCGCCGGTCACCGGCGACGAGTTCGGCCCCCTCGACCCGCAGGGCCGGTTCGGCGACGGTGGCGAAGCCTCCCGGCTGTACCCGGAGCCTGATCGTGCCGCTCGCCCGGTACTGCGGTCCGGCCAGGAGCAGTTCGGCCACAGCGTGCAGTGCCTGCCGCGCCACCACGAGCCTTGCGGTCACCACGGTTTCCTCCAGAGGGTCGGGATGCCTACGGTACGTCCCGGCAGGTGCCTCGGCCGGTGAATGACGAGGTGTCAGCCCGCCGAGATCCGTGCCGCGAGCTCGAGGACGTCGGCTGCTCCGTCCTCGGCTCCGATCCGGTCGGCCACTTCCCGTGCCCGTACCCGATATGCCGGCTCGTCCACGGCCCGCCGCAGCCCTACGGCCAGCCGCTCGGCGGACAGCCGGCGCAGCGGTACGGGCCCCGGGCTCACTCCCAGGGCCGTCAGCCGGGTGGCCCAGAACGTGGCGTCCAGCTGCGCCGGGACGGGCACCGCCGGTACGCCCGCACGGAGCCCGGCGGCCGTGGTGCCCGCGCCCGCGTGGTGCACCACGGCCGCCATCCGAGGGAACAGCCACGCGTGGGGTACCTCGTCGACCACCAGGACGTCCCGGCTCTCGACGGACAGGCCGGACCATCCCCGCTGGACCACGGCCCGCAGGCGGGCGGTGCGCAGGGCGGCCGTGATGACTTCGCCCAGGCGGCCGGGGTCGGCCACGACGAGGCTGCCGAACCCCACGTAGACCGGCGGCGGGCCCGCCCGGAGAAAGTCGGCAAGCTGTGCCGGGGGCTGCCAGTCGGCCGGGGTGTGCGGCCACCAGTAGCCGGACACCCGGGCGGACGGCGCCCAGTCGGCGGGCCGTGGCACCACCGAGGGCGAGAAGCCGTGCAGGACGGGCCAGGCCTGCCGGGCATGGCGGCGGCGCAGGCCGGCCGCGGTCCGGGCGGGGAGGCCGAGCTGTCGGCGCAGGTCGCGTACCGCCGGAGCGAAGAGACGGTCGACGGCGAGCTGGGCGGTGTGGCCCGCCAGCAGGTTGCCCCGCCGCCCCAGCGACGCGGACGTCCCGGCGACCACGGGGAGGAACTCGCCCGTGGGGTACAGCGGTTGGAGGAACACCCCGGCGCTCGGCAGGTCGTGAGCCTCAGCGACCGCCTGCCCCAGCGGCGCGGTCGTGGCGGCGAGCAGCAGGAGGTCGGTGCCGTGCCGGACGGCCTCGAGAATGCCCCGGCCCAGCGCCGGCATGAACCGGCGCCCCATCCGCAGCAGTTCGGCCACGGCCAGCGGCCCGGCACCCGCGCGCAGCAGGCGCTGGCCACGGTCGGAGGCGAGCTCCGACCGTGGGTCCACGGGAAGCGCGCGGAAGCCCAGCCCGGCATGCCGCGCGGCGGTCTCGAAGGTCGTGTGGGTCGCCAGCGACACCTCGTGGCCCGCCTGCGCGAGACGTCGGCCGAGGCCGATGTAGGGAGCTACATCCCCCTGGGAGCCGGCGGTCGCGATGAGGATGCGCACGCTGCGCAGTATCGCAACCCCGGGGCCCGATCCGTGCGATCCGGCCTGCTCCCAGGGTGTCGGGCACGTTGGGCAGCTGAGCAAGTTGCACTGTCCAGGGGCGCGGGGAACGGCGCGATGCGGGAGGCTACAGGCCGGTGCCTTCCGATCTCGCGCAGTTCCCCGCGCCCCCTGGGATGCCCGCCCATGATCGGTCAGGCCGGGCAGAGGCCGCGGGTGTAGTCGACCGTCGCGGCCGCCTGGGAGTACTGCCACTCGGGGGCGAGCAGGCCGGCGTCGAGCTGGGCGGCCGCTACCGGGCTCTCCACCACGTAGCCGAAGTCCTGCAGCCAGGCCGGGTACAGGTTCTTGGAACCGATGTAGAACGCCGCACCGTCGACCGCGACCAGCTTGTGGTGCAGCGCGTAGGGGTGGCCGTCCGCCCAGGTGGCGCTCGGGGCGGCGCGGAAGGAGGCGAGCTGCAGGTTCCGGCACATGGTGGCCTTCGCCTGCTGCGCGTCCCCGGTGCTCGCGGCGAGCCGGGCCCGGAGCGTGTCGCTGATCTCCGAGAGCGACTTGATCTGCGAGTAGCCGCCGCTGCCGACGGCACCCCGGTTGGCCGGGTCGCTGACCACGATGCGGACCTTCACCCCGGCGGCGAGCTTGGCCGCGAGGAGGTCGTAGAGGCGGAGGTCGTAGCGGGGGAGCGGCGGGCAGGTGCCGTTCATGTCCTGCTGGGAGATCTCGATGTGGCTCTCGGCACCGGCGATCAGCGACCGCAGGGCGTTCTCCTCGGGGTTGACCGTCTCGTAGTCGCGGTCGCCGTTGGTGTTGTCGTGCAGGCCGACGGGACCGCACTTGGCCTCGGACGCGGCGGGCAGCACGGGCCGGTACGCCGAGGCCGGGTCGGAGCTCCTGATGCCGACCCCGAGGCCGCCGACGGCGATCACCGGTACGTCTCCGGTGGCGGCGACCGGGGCGGGGTTCGCGTCCCGCTCCAGCGTCGGCAGGCAGGCGGCGCCGTTGGAGGAGGCGAACCAGGCGGCCGAGAGCGGCCCTGCGTTCCGGCAGGTCCAGCCCCAGAGGGTGTCGAGGTAGCGGCCGGCCGAGGCGGCGGCCGGGCCGCTCAGTGCGAGGTCGACGTCCGACACGGGGTGCGAGGTGTCGAGGTAGTCGTCCTTCCAGCCGTTGATGCCACCGGCGATCACGCTCTTCCCGTCGACCACCAGGAGCTTCGAGTGGTTCCAGGAGAAGGCCGTCCTGGAGGTGGTCATCGACGCGACGTTCAGGGTGATGTTGCGGGCCGCCGGGCCGAGCCTGGCGACCAGGTCGTCGCGGTAGGAGGACGGCAGCACATTGATGTTGTAGAGCGGCGCGGCTCCGACCAGGATGCGTACCTGGAGCCTGCTGCCGGCTGCCGCGGAGGCCTTGAGCCCCTTGACGAGCGCGTCCTCGAACTCCCCGTTCGGGAAGGGCGCGAGGGTGGAGATGTCGACGGTGCGGGTCGCCCGGGAGACGTTCTCGGCCATCCGGTCGAGCAGTCGGCGGGCCCCTGCCCGGTCGGTGCAGGTCGCGTCGCCCCAGCAGCCGGGGGTCTGCAGCAGCCAGTCGCCCGGAGCGCCGGCGGGTGCGTCGAGGCTGTTGCCGTCGGTGCGCTGCCAGACGGACCCTTCGAGGCCGGGCGAGACCTGACGCAGCGTCTGCTCGATGGCGTCCAGGTGGGGCGTGCCCCGGCCGGCGGTGGCCGGTGTGCCGGGCGCGGGCGCGGCGAGGGCGGGGGCCGCGGGTACGGCGGCGAGGACGGCGGTGATCGCCAGCGCGGATCGCGTGAGACGGCCGAGGCGACGGGGCCGGTGACGGAGCAAGAGCGTTCCTTCGGGGCGTGCGGGCACAGGGATCGTTGACCGGGTTCATTCACCTGGTCGACCCCCTGAACCTACCCGATGGTAACTTGATGATCACTCAGGGAGCCGGACGGGCCTCGTCGATCGAGCGTCACTCGATCGGGTGATCGTCGGCGTGTTCGAGTTACGACTACGGGAGCGGGTCCATAGCGTCGGGCCCGGACTTGACGGTATGACGGCAACGGGGGCGGAGCCATGGCGAACGAGCGGCACGGACTGACCAGGCGTGAGGTGATCGCGGCCTCGGCCGCCCTGGGCGGGGTGGCCTGGCTGCTGCGCGGCACGGTCGGGCCGGACAGCGCGCAGGCCGTCGGGGCGCCGCCGCCCGGGCTGCCCGGCGGGATCGAGCCCTACCAGCAGGTGTACGAGAACTGGGCGGGCGAGATCCGTACCGACCAGCTCTGGACCTGCGCGCCGAGCACCCCTCAGGAGGTCGCCGGCCTCGCCGACTGGGCCCGCGCCGCAGGCTGGCGGCTGCGCGCGCAGGGCCACCGGCACGGCTGGGCGCCGCTCACCGTCGCCGACGGCACACCCGCCTCGGCCCGCGTCCTGCTGGTCGACACCACCCGCCACCTCACCGGGATCTCCCTGGTGGACGCGTCGACGGTACGGGTGCAGACCGGCGCCTCCATGGAGACCCTGCTCGCCTTCCTGGCCGGCCACGGCCTCGGCGTCGCCGCCTGCCCCGCGCCCGGGGATCTCACCGTGGGCGGGGTGCTCGCCATCGGCGGCCATGGCACCGCCGTCCCTGCGGTCGGGGAGACGCTGCAACCCGGCCACGGCCAGGGCTCGTTGAGCAACCAGGTCACCTCGCTCACCGCCGTCGTGGCGGACGGGACCACCGGCCGGTACGTGCTGCGCACCTTCGACCGCTCCGAGGCCGACAGCGCCGCCTTCCTGGTCCACCTGGGCCGCGCCTTCCTCACCGAGGTGGAGCTCCGCGTCGGCGCGGACCAGAACCTCCGCTGCGTCAGCCGGCTCGACATCCCGGCCACCGAACTCTTCGCCCCGCCCGGCAGCTCGGGCGGCCGGACACTCGCCGACTTCGTCGCGCGGGACGGCCGGGCCGAGGCGATCTGGTTCGCCTACACCTCCCACCCCTGGCTGAAGACCTGGCGGATCACCCCGGACAAGCCGTTCGTCGCGCGCAGGGTGACCGAGCCGTACAACTACCCGTTCTCCGACAACATCCCGGAGCCGGTGGCCCTGCTGGCCGGCCAACTGATCGGCGGTTCCTGGGGCCTGGCGCCGGTGTTCGGCCAACTCCAGTACCTGGTCGCCAAGGTGGGCCTCACCGGCGACCTCACCGACGTGCTGCTCTCCGGCGGGCTGCTGCGCGACCTGCTGTCCGGCGACACCCTCACCCACCTGCTGGCCGACGGCCTCCGCTCCGACCTGTGGGGCTCCTCCCGCAACCTCCTGCAGTACGTCAGGCCGACCACCCTGCGGGTGACCGCCAACGGATACGCGGTGCTCACCCGGCGGGCCGACCTGCAGTGGGTGGTGAGCCGCTTCACCGCCTACTACCAGCAGTTGCTGACGGAGTACCAGGGGCGCGGGGAGTTCCCGATGAACGGTGCCGTCGAGATCCGGGTCACCGGCCTGGACGACCCGGCCGCCTCCGGCGTGCCCGGCGCCCGCCCGCCGCTGCTCTCCGCGCTGCGTCCCCGCGCGGACCGGCCCGAGTGGGACACCGCCGTCTGGCTGGACATCCTGAGCTTCCCCGGTACCCCCGGCCTGCACCGGTTCTGCCGCGAGCTCGAGCAGTTCCTGCTGCGGACCTTCGACGGCACCCGGGCCGGCCTGCGCGTCGAGTGGTCCAAGGGCTGGGCCTACACGGACGAGGCCGCCTGGGCGGACCCGGACATCCTCGGCCGCGTCATCCCCGACAGCCTCCGCGCGGGCGGCGGTCCGGGCTGGGACGAGGCCGTCGCCGTGCTCGACCGCCACGACCCGCACCGGGTCTTCGGCAACCCCTTCCTCGACACCGTGCTCCGCTGAAAGTGAGGTGCTCAGAGGCCTGGTATCACGTACAGTAGTCATGTCGTCACCCGGTCGTGGGAGAGGGGGCAGCGGCATGCCATTCGTCGACGGCGATGTCGTGGTCAGGCAGGTCGGTGTGAAGAGCTGGCAGCTCGCCGAACCCCTGACCTACCAGGGCAACCAGGAGACCTTCACCGTGCCGGTCGGGTTCGAGACCGACTTGGCGTCGGTGCCCCGGCCGCTGGTCTGGCTGCTTCCGCGCTACGGGCTCTACACCAAGTCGGCCATCCTGCACGACTACCTGTGCTGCACGGGCGTCGAACGCTCGGACGCCGACGGCCTGTTCCGCCGGTCCATGTACGAGCTCGGCGTGCCGTTCACCCGGCGCTGGATGATGTGGGCCGCCGTGCGGCTCGGCTCGCACCTGTCCGGGGCGGGAGTCGGGCAGATCGCGGTGTGGCTGCTGGTCGCGCTGCCCTCGCTGCTGTTCGTGCTCGTGCCCGGACTGGTGGTCCTCGGCTGGCTGATCGCGTTCTGGCTGATCGAACTCCTCGCCTACCTCGCTCTCAAGCCCTTCAGCCGCAAGCGGGTGCACCGGCCCAACCTGCTCGTGAAGATGGGCTGAGCCCGGCAGCCGGTTCGGGCCCGGCCCGGCGGCAGACTTGCCGCCGGGCCGGGCCCGGGCGCACGCTGAGGGGAGCGGACGCCACGGCTCCGGTGCCAGGAGGTACGTGATGCACAACCAGTGGGATGTAGAGCTGAGCTTCGAGGAAGACGGCATTCACACGGCGTGCGACGCCAGGCTGGTCGGTACGAGAGCGCCCGGTCTGAGCGCTCACGGGGAGGCGGTGCGAAGCGCCGAGGACCGGCCGTTGGCCAGGATCGGGGAGGAGATGGCGGCCTCGCGTGCGCTGGAGGAGCTCTCCCGCAAGCTTCGGGCGCAGGCCTCCGGTGAGATCGAGGACGAGGGTCACCGGCCCGCCTATCTGATCTACTGACGGACCCGCTTCCGGGCGGAAGTTCCGAGGCGGACGTGGGGAGAACGCCTCATGTCCGGGCGGCCTGCCGGGTCCAGCGTCTCAGCCATCCGGAAGGAGGACGCCAGGACCCTGCAGGAGTCCGCCCTCTTCGGGCTGAACCGCGGCGCGTGGCCCCTCGTCAGCCTGTGCCGGCCGCTGCCAGGCGGCGGGCAGGGAGGGTGAGGTCGGCGGGGGGCGGCAGGTCGGGGGAGGCCTGCAGGAGGGCGAGGTACCGGGCGCGGGGCACCGGGGTGGCACCGAGGAGACGCGTCTGCGGGCTGTCCCACTGGGCGTCCAGCAGCCGGCCGCCGACCTGGCGGAAGCGGGCGGCAAGATCGGCGATCGCCACCTTGGCCGCGTCGGAGCGCCGGTGGAACATGGAGTCCAGGCTCAGGACCGGGCCGGTCCGGACGCCGAAGACGCCGCCGATCAGCTCGCCGTCCTCCCATACCTCGGCGCTGAGCGCCCAGCCGTGCTCGTTCAGTCGGTTCAGGCTGTCGACCAACTCGGCCGTGAGCCAGCGTGGTTCACGGCCGGCCCGGCACTCCTCGACGACGCGGCCGAAGGCCCGGTTGAGGCTGGTCGACCAGGAGAGCCGGTTGCGCAGGTGCTTGGCGAGACTGTGCCCGAGGCGGCCGGCGTCCACGGGGATCACCGGTCTCGGGTCCGGTGACCACCAGGCCACCGAGTAGGGGTCGCGGTTGTCGTCGCCGACGATGGCGACCTGCCCGTCCGCGACCAGCTCCTCGAAGAGCGCCTCGTTGAGGTCCCGCAGCGGAGGCTCGGCGGCCGGGAACGGGTACACCCCGGCCCGGTACCCCGCGAGCAGGTTCTCCGGCCCGAGGTCGCCGCAGAACGCGACCGGACCGTCCGCCGGCGCCCGTGAGAGGTCGAGTGACGCCCAGTTCCGGTGTCTACGGATCACACGGCGGCTCCCAGACTCCCAGGTCCCGTCACTCCGCCGCGGGCTGAGCCAGATAGCCGGACGAGAGCAGGTTCGCGATGTAGCGGTCCAGCAGGTCGGCGTCGACCGGGGGGATCTCGATGCCGCTCCCGGCCAGCGCGGCGTCCGTGTTGTCCCGGCTGAACAGCGGGAAGGTGTGGCGGAAGTACATCTCGCTCACCGTCAGGTCGGCGCCCGAGGAGCGGTCGACGAACAGCGGCAGGAACGAGGTCATCGGGTGGTTCGGGTGCAGCGCGGCGTAGCTCGCGAATCGGCGGACCCACTCCGGGTAGGGAAGCTCCTCGACCCGGTAGCCGAAGGCCCGGAGCCGTTCGGCCAGCGCACCGACGAACACGTACTGCGGATTGGTCAGGTGGTACACGTCCCCGGTGGCGCGGCGCCGGGTGGAGATGTGGGTCACCGCCCGGGCGAAGCAGTCGGCGGGGACGAAGTCCAGCGGCAGGTCCACGTCGGGACTGCACCCGGCGTCGGCGATGAACTTGATCAGGGCGCACATCTCGGTGCCGGTGTTCATCATGCCGGTCCGCTGGTCGCCGGTGATGTCGTTCAGCCGGTAGATCGCGACGGGCAGTCCCTCGGCGGCCGCCTTCTGGAGGAGCGCCTCGGCGACCCACTTCGCCTCCACGTAGCCGACCGAGAGGCGGTCGGCATGGCTCAGCGGAGTCTCCTCCGTGACCCGGCGCACCCCCGCCGTACCGTACCCGGCCAGCACGGCCATGCTGGAGAGGTAGTGCACGGGCACCGAACGGGAGTGGCCGGCCAGCCGGATGAGCTCCCTGGTGCCGGCGACGTTGGTCGGGCTGAGCTCGTGGTACGGGTAGATGAAGTTGACGTGCCCCGCGCAGTGGTACACGAGGTCCACGGTGTCGGCCAGCGCCTCGAAGCGGTCCGGAGACAGCCCCAGGTACGGCTCCCCGAGGTCGCCGACGACCGGGACGACCCGGTCCTGCGGGAGGTCGTGCAGCGGGTCGCGCACCAGGTAGTGGCGGTGGACGGCCCGGATCCGCTCCAGTGCGTGCCGGGTGTCGTTCGCCCTGGTCAGGCAGTGGATACGGGCATTCGTCGTACGGACCAGGATGTCGAGCAGGTGAGTCCCGCAGAAGCCGGTGGCCCCGGTGAGCAGGATGTCCGAAGGCTGCTCCCAGCGGGGCGGCGGGCCCGTGTTCCGGCGGATCGGTACCAGGAGCCTCGACTCGGCCTCGAAGTCGACCCGCCCCGATCCGGCGGCGGACAAGGTCCCGGCGCGGGCGGCCATGGTGCTGCGGGCGAAGGCGTCCAGGGTCGGGTCCTCCAGCAGGGCCCTGGTCAGCGCCCGGGTCTGGCTGACGCCGATGCCGAACATGATCCGGACCCTGGCGAGCATCTCCATGGCGAGCAGCGAGTTGCCGCCCATCCGGAAGAAGTCGTCCTCCTCGCCGACCTGTTCGAGGTGCAGGAGTTGGGACCAGAGTTCGGAGATGCCGGCCGACACCGGCGTACCGGCCGCAGAGGCCGTGGCGCTCTCCTTCGCGGCCCTGCCGAGGGAGAGGCTCCGCCGGTCCACCTTGCCGCTGCGCTTGAGCGGCAGGCGGTCGACGGCGGTCAGTCTCGCCGGGAGCATGTAGCCGGCCAGGGTCTGGGCCAGGAACGAGCGGAGCCCGGCCTCCGACACCGGCTCGCGGGCCTGCTGCCCGGCGGGCCCGGCCCTGGTGTAGAAGGCGACCAGGGTCTTCTCCTCCCCGGCGCGGCCGTCCGCGACCACGGCCGCACGGTCCACGTCCGGGTGGGCGGTGAGGGCGGCCTCGATCTCGGCCGGCTCGACCCGGAATCCCCGGATCTTCAGCTGGTCGTCGATCCTCCCGAGGAACTCCAGCCTGCCGTCGGGGCGCAGACGCCCGGAGTCCCCCGTCCGGTACATGCGACCCCCCGGCTCCGGGGAGTACGGGTCTGGGAGGAAGCTCTCCGCGGTCCTGCCGGGCTGCCGCCAGAAGCCGCGGGCGACGCCGCGGCCGCCGATGAAAATCTCCCCGTCCTGCCCCGCCGGGACGGGCTGCAGCCGCTCGTCGAGCAGGTGCACGTACGTGTCGGGGAGCGGGCTGCCGACCGGCACCCTGCTCCCGCTCCGGGCGGCGAGGAGGCCCTCGTCGAGGACGCAGAGGGTCGAGGTGATGGTCGTCTCGGTGAGCCCGTACGCATTGAGCAGGTCCACGCCGGGCATCCGGCGGAACCATGAGCGGCAGTCGTCGGCGTGGACGACGTCCCCGCCCACGATCACGAGCCTCAGCGAGGAGGACGGAGCTCCGTCGTCCTCGGTCGCGCTCACGAACTGGTGCCAGTACGCAGGGGTCAGGTCGGCGACCGTGATGCCGTGCTCGCGGAGCCGGGACATCAGCTCGGTGGGGGCCCAGCCCCGGTCGGCGGCCAGCACCAGGGTGCCGCCGCTGAGCAGCGTGGTGAAGATCTGCTCCAGCGAGGTGTCGAAGCCCAGCGCGCCGAGCTGGAGCACCCGGTCGTCGGGGTGCAGGGCGTAGGCGTGGACCAGGTGCGACAGGACGCAGGCCAGCGACCGGTGGTCGATCATCACGCCCTTGGGGGCCCCGGTCGAACCGGAGGTGTAGATCATGTAGGCGAGGTCGTCGGGCGCCGGGCCGTCCGGCAGCGATTCGGCCGAGGGTGAGGCGGAGTCCGCCCGGAACTCCTCCGGCAGGACGAGCTCGGCCGGCCCGGCGATCCCGGCGTGGGCGGCGTCGGTCAGGACGACCGTGGAGCGGGAGTCCTCGACGAACTGGGCCAGCCGGCGCTCGGGCAGGCCGGGGTCGAGCGGGAGGAACGCACCGCCGGACTTCAGGACCGCGAGCAGCCCGACCACCATGTCGGGGCTGCGCTCGAGGCAGACCGTGACGATCGAGTCGAGGCCGGTGCCGAGCCGCCGTAACCGCCGGGCGAGGAGGTTCGCCCGGCCCTCCAGCTGCGCATAACTGAGCGACCCGTGCTCCGACACCACCGCGAGGTGATCGGGCGCGCGGGCCGCCTGAAGCCGGAACAGCTCGGGGACGGTCCTGCCCGCCCGTGGTCCCGGCCCGGCCGGACGCATGTCCGTCCAGGTGGCCTCGACCACGGCGAGACAGCGGTCCCTGGCAGCGGGCTCGCCGAACCGGCGCCAGCCCGCCGGAATCCCGAGAGCAGCCGGCCATACCGAATACTGCCCCCTGGTATTGATGACCACGACCTGCAATTCGTCGGACCGCGTCGAGAAGGAGTCGTGGTTCACCACCCTGACCCTCCCGGTGTGTAGGCCCCCGCGCCCCTTTTCTTCGAATATACCCCTGCCATCGGATCCGCATCTCGGCAAGCCGGGCACCTGGTTGGCAGTTGCTGCTGGCATATGCCTGGGTAATGATGGAAATTACGGGTTTCACGGCGTCAGGTATGCTTGGGTGGAAATCAATTCGAATCTCTTGCGCGTACCTCGACGGAGCGCCGCATGGAGAAAGCGATGACCAACTGGCGGTGGCAGTACGTAACGCTCGGTTTCCTCGGGTGGATGGCCCTGCTCACGGCCATGTACTACGTGCACCCCAGTCAGCGGATCGTCTGGTGGACCGGGATCGGGCTCAGCGGCGTCGCAGCCATCCTGGTCGGGACGTTCCGTAACCGCCCGTCCTACCCGCTGCCCTGGTTCCTGCTCGCCGCGGCGAACCTGAGCTTCACCGCGGGTGAGGTCTCCGAGGTCGTCCTCACCCAACTCCTGCACCAGGAGAACCCGTTCCCGTCGATCGCCGACGTCTTCTACCTCACGACCTACCCGCTGTACGCGATCGGGCTGCTCCTCTTCATCCGGCGCCGCAGCGCCGGCCGCGACCGGGGCAGCCTGATCGACGCGCTGACCTTCACCGCGGGCCTGGCCCTGCTCTCCTGGATCTACATCGTCCTGCCGTATGCCCACATCGTGGAACTGACGTGGGTTCAGAAGGCCTTCGCCATCGCCTATCCGCTCGGCGACATCCTCGTCCTGGCGATGCTGCTGCGCCTGCTCGCCCCCCACGGCCGCAAGAGCTGGTCGCTGCGGCTGCTCACGGTCGGCACACTCGGCATGCTGATCTCCGACGTCGCATTCGGGCTGATCCAGCTGCACGGGAGCTGGCGGATCGGCACCCCCGTCGACCTGGGCTGGGCCGCCTACTACACCGCCTGGGGTGTGGCCGCCCTGCACCCGTCCATGGTGACGATGACCAAGCCGGTGCCCTCACCGCGGACCGATGTCGCGCGCGGGCGGATCGGCCTGCTCACCTTTGCCTCGCTGATCGCGCCCACCGTGCTGCTGCTGGACGCCATCCGCGGGGACACCAGCAACGCCGGGGTGGTCGGCGCGTTCTCCGCCCTGCTGTTCCTGCTGGTCCTCTGGCGGCTCTCCGGTGTGGTCACGGCCCATCGTCAGACCGTCGCCCGGGAGCGGGTCCTGCGCGTCGCCATCAGCTCCCTGGCCGCTGCCACCAGCGTGGAGGAGGTCACCGCGGCGATCCGGACCGCCGGGTCGGAGCTGCCGCCGCCGAACCCGGAGCGCCAGGTGGTGCTCGGGCTGAGCGACGAGGCCGGCGGCCTGAACCTGCGCCCGGCCGGCGGAGTTCCCGCCGGGCTGGCCTCCCACCGGGTGCCGGGGGCCGTCCACGACCTGATCGTCAGCCGCCGGACCCATGAGCGCCCGACGGCCGCACTCGGCGAGGATCTCGCCGCGGCCCTGCCCGGCTCCGGCCACGCCCTGCTCTGCCCGATGGCCCTCCAGGACCGGCCATCGGGCGACCCGCTGATCGGCGTGCTGATCGTCGGCGGTGGCGAGGAGGAGCTGGCCGCCCTGACCGCTACGGCGGAGGCGCTCGCCTCACAGGCGGCACTGGCGCTGGAGCGCATCACGCTGAGCCAGGAGGTGACCCGCCGCAAGAGCGAGGCGTACTTCCGGACGCTGGTGCAGAACGCCTCGGACGTCATCCTGATCCTGGACGACGACGACCTGGTCCGGTACGCGAGCTCCTCCGCCGACCGGGTGCTGGGCTACCCCTCGCTGATCGGTGTGCCGATCGCGCAGCTGGTCCCGCCCGAGGAGAGCGCCTCGGCCGTCGCCGCACTCGCCCAGATGCGCGGCCGTGACCAGCGGGAGAAGCGCGAGCACTGGCGGATGGTGCGGTACGACCGGGTGTCCATCGAGGTCGAGGTCCGGCACAGCGACCTGCGGACCGACCCCACGGTCTCCGGGCTCGTGCTCACCCTGCGTGACGTCACCGAGCAGCGCCAGCTGGAACGCGAGCTCAGCCACCGGGCCTTCCACGACTCGCTCACCGGCCTGGCCAACCGCGTGCTGTTCCAGGACCGGGTCAACCACGCCTTCAGCCGCGGTATGCGTGGCGGACTGGCGGCCGGGGTCCTGCTGATCGACATCGACGACTTCAAGGTCGTCAACGACACCATGGGCCACAGCGTGGGCGACGAGCTGCTGGTCGCCGTCTCGCTGCGGCTGTCGACGATGGCCCGGGCCTCCGACACCGCGGCACGGCTTGGCGGTGACGAGTTCGCGGTCCTGATCGAGGACTCGATGGCACCGGCCGACGCCGAGGCCTTCGCGGACCACGTCATCAAGGCATTCGCCGACCCCTTCCGCCTCAGCGCCGGGCCGATCAACGTGTCCGTGAGCGTCGGGATCGCCACCACCGAGGACAGCGTGGACTCCGCCGAGCTGCTCACCCACGCCGACCTGGCGCTCTACGCGGCGAAGGGGGCGGGGAAGCGTCAGTGGCGGCGCTTCCACCCCGTCCTGCAGGCCGGCATGATCGAGCGGCACGAGTTGCAGGCGAGCCTGGACAGTGCCGTCGCCGAGTCCTCCTTCCAGGTCCTCTACCAGCCGATCGTGGAGATCGCGAGCGGGGCCCTGGAGGGCTTCGAGGCGCTGGTCCGCTGGCCGCACCACACCCGCGGCCTGGTGCCGCCGGAGCAGTTCATCACCCTCGCCGAGGAGAGCGGTCAGATCGTGCCGCTCGGCGCCTGGGTGCTCGGCCACGCGGCGGCGGAGGCGTCCCGGTGGCAGCAGACCGCGTCGGAGTGCCTGGACGGCCACGACGGCCTCGACGGCGGTGCGGGCCCGCGCAAGCAGCTCTATGTGAGCGTCAACGTGTCGGCCCGGCAGTTCCGCGACCCCGGGTTCGTCGACGTGGTCCGCCAGACCCTCGACGGGCACTCCATGGAGCCCAGCTCGCTGATCCTCGAACTGACCGAGAGCGTCCTGATGCGCCGGGACGAGCGGGTCCGCACCGACATGATGACGCTGAGCGATCTCGGCGTCCGGCTGGCCATCGACGACTTCGGGACGGGCTACTCGTCCCTCAGCTACCTCCGTGAGTTCCCGATCACCATCCTCAAGATCGACAAGTCCTTCATCGACGGGCTCGGCAAGTCCTCACAGCAGTACGCCCTGGTGGAGGGGATCACCCGGATCGCCGAGACGCTCGGGGTGAGGGTGATCGCCGAAGGCATCGAGAGCGCTCGGCAGCGCGACCTGCTGGCCGTGATGGGCTGCCCGCTCGGGCAGGGGTACCTGTTCGCCCGGCCGATGGGCGCCGACCAGGCCGAGTCGCTCATCCGGGCCAGCAAGGACCTCACGGTCCGGCCGTCGGCCGGCGGCGCCGAAACGCCGCCTGCCACCTGACCGGGCTTCCGGCCACCGCACGGCGGTCGCCTGGCTCCCGGCTACCGCACGGCGACCGCCCCGGCGAGGTCCGGGCGGGGTGAGAGACGGGCGGCCGAGGTGCCCAGACCGACCGGGCCTCCCGGCAGCGCCGCGGCCGCGGGTGCCGCGTGGCGAAGGAGCTCCGACTCGACGTACCGGCGGCACTCCTGGTGCCAGAGCAGGATGCCGGCCAGCCAGTTCCGGAGCTCCTCGGCGTAGCCGTCGAGGACCTGCCGGGCGCTCGGGGTCAGGTCGAACTCCTCGTACAGGGCGGGGAGTTCGGTGGAGACGATGTGCTCGAACTGCCGCATCCTGGACGTCATCAGGTCGCTGACGGTGGCGAGCGCCTCGGAGCGGCCGCAGTTGAGGAAGTTCTGGACGACCAGGACCGCGTTGTGGATCTCCCCCTCGAACTGGATCTCCTTCTGGTAGGAGAAGACGTCGTTGAGCAGGCAGGCGTAGTCGGCGGCCGAGTTCTCCATCGCCCTGATCGGCCGGGTGCGGTAGATCTCGGGCGGCACCGTCTGCCCGTGGGCCAGCCGGGAGAGACTCATCGTCAGGTCCGAGCCGAAGGTCTTGCGGCGCATCTCGATGTAGTCGACCGGGTCGGGGATGCGGTTCTGGATCCGGTTGGCGAGCTCCCACAGCCAACTGCCGGTCATGTCCTCGATGGAGTCCCGGAACCTGCGGCGCGCGTCCGGGGTCATCGGGCCGGCCGTCCGGGTCCACAGGTCGGCCAGACCGCGTTCCAGCGCGTTCAGCGGCGCCGGGCCGGTGGAGACGTCCAGCGGCATGAGCGCCGAGAGCCGTTCGTTGCAGGCCTTCGCGCCGGCCATGTCCAGGGTGCGGCCGAAGACGACCGGGAAGTAGTCGTCCCCGTACGTCCCCCAGGTGAGCCAGCCGGTCGTGAGGTCGAGGTCGGCCGGCGTGGCGTCCGGGTGGATCCCGGCGGAGCACAGGGCGAAGTCGAAGCCGCGCAGCCTGCGTTCGTCCCAGAGGCCGGACCCGGGGATGCCGGGCAGCGAGTCCAGCATGCCCATCCGGCCGGCCCAGTCCACGATGTGCTCCCGTGAGGCGTCCAGGTGGGGACTCAGCCGGACGGCGAACGGCATGTGGAAGTCGGGGAGTTGCAGCGGGCCGACGGTCTCGTACGGGACGTGGGTGTAGCTCCTGAGCCTGCCGGGCAGGGAGGCGGCGAGCGAGGACGCCACCCGGGCGGCCGAGGTGCCCAGGCCCAGCGGGCGGCCCAGGAGCTGTGCGGCAGCCGAGGATCCCGGCTCGCCGTTCATGTAGCGGCTGGAGCGCAGATGCCACTCGTGGCCGCCGGACTGCCAGTCCTGGAGGCCCTTGACGTAGGCGAGGACGTCCCGGCAGGACTGCGGGTCCAGGCCGAACTCCTGGAACAGGGGGTTGAGTTCGGTGAGAGCGGTGTGCTCGAACTGCTGCAGCCGCGAGGTGAGCAGCTCGTTGACGGCATCGGCGGCCTGCTGGGTGCTGCAGCCCAGGAAGCGCTCCAGGACCAGGACGCCGTTGGCGAGTTCGCCCTCCTCCTCGGTCTCCCGCTGGTAGGAGAACAGGTCGTTGCGCAGGTGCACCCCGTCGGAGAAGGTGTCCTTGAGCACCCGCATGGGCCGGCTGGCCGCGATCGCGGCGGGGACCTCGGCGCCCACCGCGTGCTCCACCAGGCCGGCCGACCAGGGGGCGCCGCCGACCTTCCGTCGCATCTCGATGTACTCGACCGGGTTGGAGACCCTGCTCTCACTGATGTTGGAGAGCTCCCAGAGGGACTCCTCGAGCAGGTGCTGGGTGGCCTCCGCGAAGCGGGCGCGCCAGCTCTCCGACATCGTCGGAACCGTCCGGGCCCACAGGTCGGCGAGGCCCTCCTCCACCGGGTTGGCCGGCTCGGGAGAGGTGTCGGCGGGGTGCACGGGCATGAACGCGGGCAGCCGGTCCAGGTACGCCTTCGCCCCGGCCATGTCGCGGCTGCGCTTGAAGGTGTCCAGGAAGTGGTCGTCGAAGAAGAAGACCCAGACGTACCAGTCGGTCACCAGGGCGAGTTCCGCCCGCGAGGCGTCCGGGTGCGTGTAGGCGCAGAGCAGGGCGTAGTCATGGGCGTCGAAGGTGGGTTCGTCCCAGATACCCGATCCCTCCAGCATTCTCATCGTGCGCGCCCAGGCTTTCGAATGCTCCCGGGCGTCCTCGAGATGGGGATTCAACCGGGCCGGGTACGGCATGTAGAACTCTGGAAGCTTGAAGGGCTGTGCCATCCGAGCCGGGCCTTTCCCTGGGTGATGTGGTGAGCCGTCGTCAGATTAGGCCGCCGATTGCGGATGGCGCCGAATTGCCGAACTCCCTCGCTCGATGAGGTGAATTCGGGTTCGGAAGCGATTCGGTGGAGAGATTGGCAGGACTGCCTGGTGACGGACGCCGTCCGGAGACGGCGTCCGTCACCGGGCCGGAACGGATGTTCAGACGCTCAGGACGTGTGTGCGCCGAGGCTCGGTGCGCTCAGCAGCCCGCCGGCCGGGGAGCTTCCGTCGGCCCGGCGGTGGCCGGCGGGTGGCTCGGCGGCTGCCGCGCCTTCGGGGATCGGGACCACCCGGCGGTCGGCGAGGTGCCCCACCCAGTGGCGGTGGCAGCTGGGGCAGGCCGGTGCGCCGTCCGCCGAGTAGGGGGAGGCGACGGGGATGCCGTCGCGGGAGAACTGCTCGTGCTCGGTGCCGTCCTCGTCCCGGTGGCGCAGGACGTCGTACTCGGCGCTCCACCCGTGCCAGCAGTGTCCGCAGGTGAACTCGACTCGTTCCACGGCCAGTTCGGTGATCATCTCATCCGCCTTCCGTGTGATGGTCCGGCTATGCGGGCTGAGCGGTCCTGGTGCCTGCCGCAGGGGCGGTCGTCGCGGCGATTGCGTCGCGTACGGTCGGGAAGATGGGCATCAGGCGGTCCAGCTCGGTCAGTCGTAGCAGGCGCAGGACCCGCCCTCGGGGGCCCGCCAGCCGCAGCTCTCCCAGGTGTGTCCGGGCGATGTTGCGTGCCTCGACGAGTGCTCCGACCCCGCTCGCGTCGCAGAAGACCAGGGCCGACAGGTCCACGATCACCCGGGCTCGCGGGCCGTCGCGGACCAGCAGTGCGGTGACGCGGTCGCGCAGCGTGTCGGCGGTGGCGATGTCGAGCTCCCCCGCCGCGTGCACGACCGACCATCCGTCCACCCGGCGCGATGACAGTTGGAGGTACATGAGGCAGGCCCTCCCGGTTCGGGTGACCGACAGCTATCCGTGCATAACGGTCATATACCTCATTCAGCCTAACCCTGACAAGGGCCTGCCGCGGGCGGGGGCCGTTGGATCATGACGAAGTTGCCACAACGGCCGCCCGGTAGGGCCAGATGGGACCGTCCGCACGGGGCCGGGGACGAGGTGGTGCGGCCGGACGGTCGGTGACGGTACGTCGACGAGGAATAATCAGCTCTGGCCCTGCGGGGCGGCGCCGCCCGAACGGAGCTCGGCGCGGCGGGTGTGCCAGCGGGTCAGCAGGGACGGCAGCTCCTCGCGCATGAACTCGAAGAAGGCCAGCGACTCCGCCATCCGCGCGCCGGCCGGGCTGTCCGCGCCGAGCGCGGTCACCCCCTCGCGCAGGCTGCTCTCCCAGCGGATCAGCATCTGGTCCCGGCGCACCGCGGCCTCGTACCAGACGTCGTCGTGCACCCGGTACCTGTCCCGTCGCGAGCCCGGCTCGCGCTCGCGGCTGACCAGGTTGAGCTGCACCAGGTAGCGGACCGCGCCGGAGACCGCCGCCGGGCTGACCTGCAGGACCTCCGCCAGTTCGGCGGCCGTCAGCCGCCCCGAGTCGGTGGCCAGCAGGGCGGTGAAGATGCGGGCCGGCATCCGGGCGAAGCCGGCGTCGGTCAGCACGCTGGCGAAACGCTCGATGAAGGTGCCGACGGCCTGTTCGTCCCGGGTCTCCATGGCGTCTCCTGCCGACTCTGCGATCACCGCCGCATCATCTCCCAGGCGTCGGGGCTTCGCGAAAATCCATATGATTCATGAACTTCACGGTTTTGTGAAACAAGAGTACCGTGACTGGCATGACAACGGCTGTATCGGTGTCCGGCCTGGTCAAGACCTTCGGCCGGACGCGCGCCCTGGACGGACTGGACCTCACGGTCTCCGAGGGGGAGGTGCATGGCTTCCTCGGACCCAACGGGGCCGGGAAGTCCACGACCATCCGGGTCCTGCTCGGCCTGCTGAGGGCCGACTCCGGTACCGCCCGGCTGCTCGGCGGCGACCCCTGGCGCGACGCGGTCGGCCTCCACCGCAGGCTCGCGTACGTGCCCGGCGACGTGACGCTGTGGCGCAACCTCTCGGGCGGCGAGACCATCGACCTGCTCGGACGGCTGCGCGGCGGCCTGGACGGCGCCCGCCGGGCCGAACTGCTGGAGCGCTTCGAACTCGACCCGACCAAGAAGGGCCGCACCTACTCCAAGGGCAACCGGCAGAAGGTCGCCCTCGTCGCGGCGCTCGCCTCCGACGTGGAACTGCTCATCCTGGACGAGCCGAGCTCCGGTCTGGACCCGCTGATGGAGGAGGTGTTCCGCGCCTGCATCGCCGAGGAGCGCGACCGCGGCCGCACGGTCCTCCTCTCCAGCCACATCCTCTCCGAGGTCGAGGCGCTCTGTGACCGGGTGAGCATCATCCGGGCCGGCCGTACGGTCGAGACCGGCACGCTGGCCGAGCTGCGCCACCTCACCCGCACCTCGGTCGAGGCCGAACTGGCCGCCGCCCCCGAGGGTCTGTCGGGCCTCCCCGGCGTGCACGACCTCGTCGTCCAGGACCACCGGGTCCGGTGCCAGGTCGACACCGACCGACTGGACGGCCTGCTCCGGGAGTTCACCGCCCTCGGGGTGCGCTCGCTGGTCAGCCGGCCGCCGACGCTGGAGGAGCTCTTCCTGCGCCACTACCAGCCCGGCGCAGAGCCGGTGCGGTCGTGAACGGCCTCGCCGGTACCGGCACCCTGCTCCGCCTCGCCCTGCGGCGCGACCGGATCATGCTCCCGGCCTGGGTCTACGTCCTCACCGCCTCGGTGGCCTCCACCGCCTACACCTTCGGGAACCTGTACGACTCCGGCGCAGCGCGGGAGCGGTTCGCCGCGGGCATGGCCTCCAACAGCTCGCTCCGCGCACTGTACGGCCCGGTCTTCGGATCGAGCATCGGCGGGCTGACGGCATGGCGGATGACGGCCTTCGGCGCGGCGCTGGCCGGACTGATGAGCATTCTGCTGGTGGTCCGCCACACCCGTGCCGAGGAGGAGGACGGCCGCCTGGAGCTGGTCGGCGCCGGCGCGGTCGGCCGCCGCGCACCGCTCACCGCCGCACTGCTGACCGCGCTCACCGCCAACCTGCTGCTCGCCGCGCTGGTCACGGCGGCCCTGACCGCCCTCGGGCACGCCGCCGCCGGGGCGCTCGCCCTCGGGCTCGCCCTCGCGGCCTGCGGCCTGGTCTTCGCCGGGCTGGCGGCCGTCACCGCCCAGCTGGCCGAGACCGGGCGGGCCGCCAACGGCGCCGCGAGCGCGGTGCTCGGACTGGCCTTCGTCCTGCGGGCGGCCGGCGACGCGTCCTCCACCGACTCCGGCCCGCAGTGGCTGAGTTGGCTCTCCCCGATCGGCTGGGCCGAGCAACTGCGGCCGTTCGCGGGGGACCGCTGGTGGGTCCTCGGTCTCGCCCTGGGCTGCGCCGCCGCGCTCGCCGGTGCGGCGTACGCGCTGGTCGCCCGCCGCGACCTGGGCGCGGGGCTGCTGCCCCAGCGGCCCGGCCCCGCAGCCGGCGTGCCCACGCTCCGTACCCATGCCGCGCTGGCCTGGCGGCTGCAGCGCGGCACCCTCTACGGCTGGTGCGCCGGCTTCGCCGTGGCCGGAGCGGTCTTCGGCGGGGTCGCCAAGGGAGTGGTCGAGCTGGTCGGCGACAACGCCGCACTGAAGGACGTGCTGCGTCGGTTGGGAGGCCAACAGGCCGTCCTGGATGCGTACTTGTCCAGCATCATGGGGCTGCTCGGCATGATCGCGGCGGTCTACGCCGTCCAGGCCGTGCAGCGGCTGCGCGGCGAGGAGACCGGGGGCCGGGCGGAGCCGGTGCTGGCCACCGCGGTCTCCCGGCTCGGCTGGGCAGGCGGACATCTGCTCTTCCCGCTGCTGGGCTCGGCCGTGCTGCTCGCCACCGGAGGGCTGGCGGCGGGTCTGGCCGCCGGCGCGGAGCTGGGCGAGCTCGGGGGCCGGGTCCAGGACCTGCTGGGCGGCGCGCTGGTGCAGTTGCCCGCGGTCTGGCTGGCCGCGGCCGCGATGTTGGCGATCTTCGGGCTGCTGCCCAGGTGGACCTCGGCCGGCTGGGGGGTGCTGGCGGTGTTCCTGGTGATCGGGTGGCTCGGCCCCGCGCTGCAGTTCGACCGCCTGGTCCTGGACCTGTCGCCGTTCACCCACCTCCCGCGCCTGCCGGGTGGGGCGGTCGAGGCCCGGCCGCTGCTCTGGATCGGGGCGGCCGCGGCCCTGCTGGCGGTCGCAGGCTTGGCCGGCCTGCGCCGACGGGACCTGGGCTGAGGCAGCGGGCCAGCCAGAGGGGCGCGGGGAACTGCGCCAAGCGGGAGGCTGCAGGCCGGTTCCTTCCGTCTCGCGCAGTTCCTCGCGCCCCTTGGGGTGCCCAGTTCTGATCGGTGCACCTGCTGGCGGAGCCGTTCAGTGGTCCCGGGCGGTCACCAGGCGGGCGATGGCGGTGAGGGCGCCGGCCGGGCCGGGCTGCGGGTGGGCGGCGGCGAGGTGCTCCAGAGCGTCCCGGCGGGCGCGTTCGGCCTCGTTCACCGCCCAGGCGCGGCCGCCGGCGTCCTCCACCAGGTCGGCCACGAGCTCCAACTCCTGTTCGGTCAGCGGGCCGTCGCTGCCGTACAGGCGGGCCAGCCGCCGTGACGCGGCTCCTCCGCCGGCCAGGGCGGCCACCACGGGCAGGGACTTCTTGCGGGACCGAAGGTCCGACAGCCGGGGCTTCCCGGTCCGTTCCTCCGAGCCCCAGATGCCCAGGACGTCGTCGACGAGCTGCAGCGCCGTGCCCAGCTGCTCGCCGAACGCCCTGAGATGCTCCACCCGGCCGGCCTCCGCGCCCGCGGCGATCGCCCCGAGCGCGCAGGAGGCCGCCAGCAGCGAACCGGTCTTGGCGGTGGCCATGGCCAGGCACTCGGCCGGCGAGACCTCCCGCTGCCGCTCGAACAGGATGTCGTCGAACTCGCCGCCCACCAACTGCTGGATGGCGGTGCTGAGGTGGGCCAGCCCGGCGTCGGCGAGCGGTGCGGACGCCTCGATGAGGACCTGGGTGGTGAGGAAGAACAGGGCGTCCCCGGCCAGGATCGCGGCCGGCATGCCGAAGACCGACCAGACGGCGGGCCGGTGCCGGCGTAGGGCGTCCTGGTCGATGATGTCGTCGTGCAGCAGCGAGGCGTTGTGCACCAGGTCGACGGCGACCGCCGCCGGCAGCGCGCGGGTGCGGTCCCCGCCGACCGCCTCGCAAGCCGCCAGGGCCAGCGCCGAGCGGAAGCCCTTGCCGGCCTCGGCGGCGGGCAGCGGTGAACCCTGCGCGTCCCACCACCCGAAGTGGTGGCCGACCACATGGCGTACGGACTCCGGCAGGCCGTCGACCGCCCGCCGCAGTGCGGGCGCGACCAGGGCGCGGGCATCGTCCAAGGTCTGCTGCGCGACCTCGAGGTCGGCACTTCGAAGCTCTGTCCGCATGCGTACCCCCGGCTGAGTGACGGTCGGTCATGTGGAACGTAACACCCGAGAGCCAACGGGGCCGGGACGGAAGGAAATTGGCAGGCGTGCCGCCACTTCCGAAACCATGTGATGTGTGCAATGGTACATGTCACACTCCTCGCCGTGTGCACAACAGAACGGGACATGCCCCAACTCCCGTTGCTGCCACGGTCGGCACCCTCAGGCCGCGTACCCCTATGCGTGGCCGCAGACCGGCCCGGGAGGCCCCCACATGAGAACCGCCCCCGCACGGAAAGACCTTGTGCGACTGCTGATAGCAGCGCTGGTGTGCTGTCTGGGCATCACCCTGCTCGCACCCGCCGGCCACGCCCGCGCGTCGGCCCCCGCCGCGGGCCGTACCACTCCGTCCGTGCCGCCACCCCAGCCGGCGTCCGCCGACTCCGCTTCCCAGAAGATGGATTCGGAGGACAAGCCGGTGGACGCGGCCCACCGGCCGCCGCTGCGTCCGGTCGCCGAGGCGCGCGAGCACGGCGCCGCGTCGCCGCACCTGACCGCCGCCGCCTGCAACGTCGCCGACTTCACCGGCAGGACCGGCGACGCGCTCGTCCAGCAGATCAAGGCGTCGAGCACCGACTGCGTCAACACACTCTTCGGCCTCACCGGCAACGACGCCTACGCGGCCTTCCGCGAGGCGCAGATGACCAGCGTCGCGTACGGCCTGCGGGACGTCTCGGCCACCTACCCGGGTGACAACAGCACCTCCGCCGCGCAGCTGGTGCTCTTCCTGCGGGCGGGCTACTTCGTCCACTGGTACAACGCCTCGACGGTCGGCACCTACGGCCCCGCGCTGCAGACCGCCATCCGGGCCGGGCTCGACGCCTTCTTCGGGAACGCCCACTCGCGCGACGTCACCGACGCCAACGGCCAGAGCCTCGCCGAGGCCGTGACGCTGATCGACAGCGCCGAGGAGAACGCCCGCTACCTGGACGTCGTCAAGCGGCTGCTGGCGGGCTACACCACCGCGTACAACAGCTCCTACTGGATGCTCGCCGCCGTCAACAACGTCTACACCGTGCTCTGGCGGGGCCACCAGTCGCCGGACTTCGTCGCGGCCGTGCAGGCCGACCCGAGCGTGACCGACGCGCTGTACGACTTCGCCACCGCGAACAACGCGCTGCTCGGCACCGGCCAGGCCTACCTGACCGCCAACGCCGGCCGCGAACTGGGCCGCTTCCTCCAGCACACCGCCCTTCAGGGCAAGGTCCGCCCGCTGGTCAAGGACCTGCTCGGCCAGAGCGCCATCACCGGCCGGACGGCCCCGCTCTGGGTCGGCCTCGCCGAGATGACCGACTCCTTCGACAAGGCCAACTGCGCCTACTACGACACCTGCGACCTCCCGGCCCGGCTGCGCAGCGCCGTGCTGACCACCACCTTCACCTGCAGCCCGAGCATCCGGATCGTCGCCCAGCAGATGACCCCGGCCGAGCTGGACTCCACCTGCACCAGCCTGCGCAACCAGGACGCCTACGTCCACGGGATCGTGAAGGACAAGGGCCCGGTCGCGAACGACAACAACGCCACCATCGAGGTGGTCGTCTTCGACTCCAGCGCCGACTACCAGACCTACGCCGGGGAGATCTTCGGCATCAGCACGAACAACGGCGGGATGTACCTGGAGGGCGACCCGGCGGCGGCCGGGAACCAGCCGCGCTTCGTCGCCTACGAGGCGGAGTGGCTGCGTCCCGCCTTCCAGATCTGGAACCTCAACCACGAGTACACCCACTACCTCGACGGCCGGTTCGACATGTACGGCGACTTCGACGCCGGTGTCTCCACGCCGACCATCTGGTGGATCGAGGGCTTCGCCGAGTACGTCTCGTACTCCTACCGCAACGTCAGCTACGACGCCGCGATCGCCCAGGCGGCCAAGGGCACGTACAAGCTGAGCACGCTGTTCGACACCACGTACGACAACGACACCACCCGGATCTACAACTGGGGCTACCTGGCGGTCCGTTACATGCTGCAGTCGCACCGGGCGGACGTCGACACGCTGCTCGGGTACTACCGGACCGGTGACTGGAGTGCCGCGCGGACGCTGCTGACCAGCACCATCGGCACCCGCTACGACGCCGACTGGTCCGCCTGGCTGGCAGCCTGCGCGGCCGGGAACTGCGGCTCCGTCACGCCGGTGAACCAGCCGCCCTCGGCCGGGTTCGCGGCGGTGGTGAGCGGTCTGAAGGTGTCCTTCACCGACCGTTCGACGGACGCTGACGGCACGATCGTCTCGCGCAAGTGGTCCTTCGGCGACGGCACCGGCTCCACGGCCGCCAACCCGTCCAAGACCTATGCCAAGGCCGGCACTTACACCGTCAAGCTGACCGTGACGGACGACAAGGGCGCCACCGCGACGGCCGCCCAGGCCGTCACCGTGGCCGGCCTCCCCGAGTGCTCGGCGGCCGACAACCGCGAGCTGGGCAAGAAGTGCCGGCGCAGCAACCTCGCGGCGACCACCGGGAACTACAGCTACCTGTACCTGGTCGTCCCGGCCGGGACCAGTCGGCTGAAGATCACCTCGGCGGGCGGGACGGGCAACGCCGACCTGTACTACAGCGCCAAGGGCTGGGCCACCACGACCAGTTACACCCAGCGCTCGGTGAAGGCCGGCAACGCCGAGACCCTCACCGTCACCAACCCGCCGGCGGGCACGGTCTTCATCAGCCTGTACGCCAAGCAGGGCTTCGCCTCGGTGGCGGTCACCACCGAGTTCTGATCCCCCGATCGCGGACGGCGCTCCCTCCGGTACCACCGGAGGGAGCGCCGGCTCTACGCGTCCGGCTCTACGCGTCCGGCTCTACGCGTCCTCGCCGAGCCGGCCCGCCTGGACCTCGGGCCGCTTGCTGTCCCACAGCATCTCCCAGACCCGGAAGACGCAGTGGTACGTGTGCATCGCGCCCCGGGAGACGAGAAGGTAGCGGTCGCCGTCCCGGTACAGCGTGCGCTGCTTGGCCGTCATCGGGTGCGTCGGCGTGAAGTCGGGCACGATGCGCTTCAGCTCGGCGACCGCGTCCTCACGGGTGCCCTCGATCTCGGCGAGCACCCTCGGGGACCAGATCCCGTTGGCCATGTTCTCCTCGACGACCACGGCCCAGCGTGCCATCGTCCCCCCGGTTCCTTCGATCCTGTGCGACGGCGGTCAGCCTAGGCTCAGCCGCGGGGGAGCACCAGCGACTGCACCTCGGGCAGGTGGCGCCAGTCGCTGGAGACGATGCTCGCGTGGGCGGCGGCGAGCTGGACGGTCCGCGAGCGGGCCTGCTCGGCGGTCGGGTCGGTGGCGCTGATCGCGGGCGCCACGTTCTGAGCGTCCGTCATCACCAGGAGGTAGTGGCGGCTGTCGTACCAGGCGGTGTCGATGCGGCCCACGTACGCGGACGCGTCGCCGTCGAAGACCACGAACCAGGGCCTGATGGTGCTGTCGCCGTACGCGGACCGCGGGTCGCCGGAGGTGGCGCCGTGCACCACGGGGAAGACCTGGGCCTGGCCGGCCCGGCCGGCGGCGGCGAGGTCACGCAGGTAGCGGGAGTACTCGACGTCGGTGTGCAGGGTGTCGAACGGGTTCTGCTCCTCCACGGTGCCCGGTATGACGTCCACCAGAACGCGCCCGGCGAGCGCGGCGCGGGAGGGCCAGTTGCCGGCCCTGGCGGCCTCGTCCAGGGTGGCGTACGAGCCGCCGCCGGCCTTGCCGAGCAGATCGGCGGGCCGGAACACGGCGCTGCCGAGGTGGGCGCCGATCAGCGCGTCCAGCTGGGCCGGGCCCATGCCGCGGTTGGCCGCGAACCCGCCCTTGAGCTCCAGCTTCACCACCAGCGGGCCGGCCTGCGGGTGGGCGCCGAGCCAGACCCGGATGTCGTCGAAGCAGCTCTCCAGGTTCTTGTTGGCGCCGCCGCTGTAGAGCTGGGCGGCGGTGCTCGCGTTGACGCAGTTGTTGCTGTTGCCAAGGGGGTTGGAGTGGCTGACCTTCCACTCCTTGGTGATGGTGTCCGTCCAGGCGTCGAGCTCGATCATGCCGGTGCCGGTGTCCAGCGCCTGCGCGAGGTAGGAGAAGGCCGCCGGATCGTAGGTGTTGTGGATTCCCACGGCGGTGGTGGAGCCGAAGGGGAGGTCGGCGGTACCGGTGGCGGTGGCCTGCTGGGCGGGGACGGTGACGGCTGCTGCGGCGAGCAGTGCGGCGGCGGCGATGGTGCGGCGTACGGACAACGGAGTCTCCTCGTGGGGTGCCGGGGGCTGCCTGAGTCAGCATCGGCCATCCGAGCGGATTCGAGGTGACATGACAAGAAACTCTGTTGAGCACTCGTCAGAAGTCGGCGCTCTCTTGACGATTCCATGACAGTGCCGTCACCATCGTCGTGGCGCGCGCCGTACTTCGTTCCTCCCTCCGTCCCAACGGACCCCCACAGGAGGACAGTCATGCGACTGCCCCGTCGCGTCAAACCCGCTGCGGCTCTTGCCGCTCTGCTCGCCCTCGCCCTCACCTCCCCGCTGGCCACCCAGGCCTCCGCGCAGCCCGTCCCGCCCCTCGCGCCGGAGACGTCGGCGGCGGCCGAGGAGGCGGTCCAGCAGTACACGGTCGACGGCCCGCGCACCGTCTCCGAGCGCACCGCGATCGCCGCCACCGGAGTCTCGATCGACGCCGTCCGCACCGACTCGGTCGTGGTCACCGCGAGCGCCGCCGAAGCCGGCCGGCTGCGCGCGCTGGGCTGGCGGCTCACCGCCCTGCCCGGCCCGCAGGCCCTCGCCCAATCACCGGGCGCCGTGGGCGACTTCCCCTCGGGCGACTCCGGGTACCACAACTACGCCGAGGCCACCGCCGACATCAACGCGGTGGTCGCGGCCCACCCGTCGATCATGAGCAAGCAGGTGATCGGCAAGTCGTACGAGGGCCGGGACATCGTCGCGGTCAAGATCAGCGACAACGTCGGCACCGACGAGGCCGAACCCGAGGTGCTGTTCACCTTCCACCAGCACGCCCGGGAGCACCTCACCGTCGAGATGGCCCTCTACCTGCTGCACGAGTTCGGCGACAAGTACGCCACCGACTCCCGGGTCGCGGGCGCGGTGAACAGCCGGGAGATCTGGATCATCCCGGACCTCAACCCGGACGGCGGCGAGTACGACATCGCCACCGGCAGCTACCGCAGTTGGCGCAAGGACCGGCAGCCCAACTCGGGCAGTAAGTACGTCGGCACCGACCTCAACCGCAACTGGGACTACAAGTGGGGCTGCTGCGGCGGCTCCTCCGGCTCCAGGTCCAGCGAGACCTACCGGGGGAGCGCCCCCGAGTCCGCCAAGGAGACCAAGGTGGTCTCGGACTTCGTCCGCGGCCGGGTGGTGGGCGGCAAGCAGCAGATCACCGCGGCCATCGACTTCCACACCTACAGCGAGCTGGTGCTCTGGCCGTTCGGCTGGACCACCTCGGACACCGCCACCGGCATGACGGCCGACGAGGCGAACACCTTCGCCACCTTCGGCCGGACCATGGCGGGCACCAACGGCTACACCCCCGAGCAGTCGAGCGACCTGTACATCACCGACGGGACCATCGACGACTGGCTGTGGGGCGCGCACAGGATCTTCGCGTACACCTTCGAGATGTACCCGGGGGAGAGCGGCAGCGGCGGCGGCTTCTACCCGCCCGACGAGGTGATCGGGCGCGAGACCAGCCGCAACCGCGAGGCGGTGCTGCGGCTGGTGGAGAACGCCGACTGCATGTACCGGGCGATCGGCAAGCAGCAGCAGTACTGCGGCATCGCCTGACGGTGTCCGGCCGGGGCGGGCGCCCTCCGCGCCCGCCCCGGTGCCGTCACTCCGTCGACGCCCGCGCGTAGTGGTGCATCCGGCGCCCGATGATGCGCAGGGCGGCCTCCGACGGTGAGCCGGCCTCCGCGGTGTGGACGATCAGGGCCTGGTCCGGGTCGTCGGCCAGGCGCAGGGTCTCGTACGCGAGGGTGAGCTCGCCGACCGCCGGGTGGCGCAGGTGGAAGGTGCCGTGGGTCTTCTCGCGGACCTCCTGATCGGCCCAGAGACGGCGGAAGTCCGCGCTCTCCTCCGAGAGCCGGGCCACCCGCTCGGCGAAGTCGGCGTCGCACAGGTGCCGCCCGTGGTCCACCCGCAGGTGGGCGACGAGCTCGCGGGCCTTGGTCTCCCAGTCCACGTACCGGCTGCGGGCCTCCTCGTGGCAGAAGATCAGCCAGGTCAGGTTGCGCTGCCCCGGCGGCAGGGCGGAGAGGTCGACGGTCAGGGCCGCGAACAGGTCGTTCCAGGCGAGGATGTCGGTGTGCCGGCCCACGATGACGGCGGGTGTGTCCGGCATCGAGTCCAGCAGCCGGCGCAGGCCCGGCCGCACCTCCTGCGGCGGCAGCGGGCTCGCGCAGCTCCCCATGTTCGGCCGGACCAGGCGGTACAGGTGCGCCCGCTCGTCCGGCCCCAGCCGCAGCGCGGTGGCGACGGCGTCGACCACCGAGTCGGAGACGTTCTCGGCGCGGCCCTGCTCGAAGCGCACGTAGTAGTCCACACTGACACCGGCCAGCTGCGCCAGCTCCTCCCGGCGCAGGCCGGGGACGCGGCGGCGCTCGCCGTAGTGCTGCAGGCCCGCCTCCTCGGGCTTCAGCCGCGCTCGGCGAGACCTCAGGAAGGTGCCCAGTTCCCCTTTGTTGCTACCCATGCATCGATCCTAAGGGTGGTTCTGGCAGGCCCAGGTTGGGCGGTTCCCAGGAGAACCATGGCCCTGGGTGAAGGATTCCGCAGGCGGCAGGATCTTTGGTGACACCGCATCGCAACGCTTCCGGAGGCTCTCGCATGACCGTCACCACCGTCCCCGCCTACGCCGCCCCCGCGCCCAAGGCCCCACTGGAGCGCATCACCATCCCGCGCCGCCCGGTCGGGGAGCACGACATCCTGATCGAGATCAAGTACGCCGGCATCTGCCACTCCGACATCCACCAGGTCAACGAGGACTGGGGCCAGGCGCTCTTCCCGATGGTGCCCGGCCACGAGATCGCCGGCATCGTCGCCGAGGTCGGTCCGGGCGTGACCCGGTACGCGGTGGGCGACCGGGTCGGCGTCGGCTGCTTCGTGGACTCCTGCCGCACCTGCGCCAACTGCCTCGCCGGCAACGAGCAGTTCTGCGAGAAGGGCATGACCGCCACCTACCCGGCCGGCCCCGACGGGCAGCCGACCTACGGCGGCTACAGCACCCACATCGTCGTCGACGAGAACTACGCGCTGCGCATCCCCGAGGGCATCGGCCTCGCCGAGGCCGCCCCGCTGCTCTGCGCCGGGATCACCCTCTACTCGCCGCTCAGCCGCTGGCAGGCGGGCCCGGGCAAGAAGGTGGCCATCGTCGGCCTGGGCGGCCTCGGCCACATGGGCGTCAAGATCGCCCACGCCCTGGGCGCCGAGGTCACCGTGCTGAGCCAGACCCTGCGCAAGCAGGAGGACGCCCTCCGGCTCGGCGCGGACCACTTCCACGTGACCGCCGACCCGGCGACCTTCACCGAGCTGGCCGGCTCCTTCGACCTGATCATCAGCACGGTCTCCGCCAACCTGGACTTCAACGCCTACCTCGGCCTGCTCAGGGTGGACGGCACCCTGGTCAACGTCGGCGCACCGGCCGAGCCCAGCGCCGTCCACATGTTCTCGCTGATCATCGGCCGCAAGAGCCTGGCCGGCTCGATGATCGGCGGCATCCGGGAGACCCAGGAGATGCTCGACTTCTGCGCCTCGCACGGCATCGGCTCCGACATCGAGACGATCGGGGTGGAGCAGATCAACGAGGCGTACGCGCGGGTGCTCGCCAGCGACGTCCGGTACCGCTTCGTCATCGACACCGCCACCTTCGCCAACTGACCCGCGTGCGGGGGCTGCTGGACGGCAGCCCCCGCAAGGAGGTGCGGCATGCCGCTGACCGTCGTCGCCAGGTTCGAGGCCGGGCCGGGCCAGGAGGACCGGCTGCGGACCGAGCTGGAGGCCATGATCGAACCGTCCGTGGACGAGCCCGGCTGCCTCGCGTACGAGCTGTACGTCGACCCCAACCGGCCGGGCCGGATGGCGGTGGTCGAGGAGTGGACCTGTCGGCCCGCCTTCGAGCGGCACGCCGCCGGCGCGTACCGGCGCAGGGTCGCGGATCTGCTGGCCGGCCCGGTCACGGTCCAGTACCTGACGGAGAGTTGAGACTGCTCAGCCGTGGCGGGGCTCCCAGCGGAAGAGGCGGCGGGTGAGGACGACCGCGGCGGCCGCCCAGGCGGCCAGGACCAGCAGCTGGGGTGCGGCCGTCTGCCACCCGTGCAGCAGGTCGATCGAGGCCAGCGGCCCGCCGTCCCAGCTCTCATGGCCGAACTCGCGGCCGAACCAGGCCGTCCGCAGCGTCTGGACCACGGGCGCCAGCGGCAGGGTGTGGGCGGGGAGGCGCAGCCACTCGGGCAGTGACGCCAGCGGGGTGAAGACACCGCTGCCGAACATGCACAGCAGCAGGACGGGCGTGGCGACCAGCGGCGCCGTCTCGGAGCTCGGCGTGAGACCCGACAGGGCGACGGCCAGCACGGCGAAGACCAGGTAGCCGCCGGCCAGCGCGAGCAGCAGCAGGAGCGGGTCGGCGGGCAGCGGCGTACCGAACCAGCCCACCGACACCCCGCCAAGCACCAGCACCTGGAGCAGCACCACGGCGGCACCGGAGCCCAGTTGACCCGCGAAGATCGCGGTCGGGGGCACCTCGGTGCCGCGCAGGCGTTTGAGGACCAGCTCGTCCCGGCGCGCGACGATGCCGGTCAGCAGGTTGACGAAGGAGGTGGCCAGGGCGAGGCCGATGAAGCCGACGGTGGTGTAGCCCGCGGCGTTCACCCCGCCGATCTCCTTGCCGCGCAGCGGCGCGGCGACCACCAGGTTGAGCAGGACGGGGAGCAGGAAGCCGATGAAGGTCGAGCGCCGGTTGCGCCAGAACACCTTCCAGGAGAGCAGGAACTGGCCTCGGGCGTAGGAGAACCAGGTCATCGTGCGACCGCCTTCCGGTGGGAGAGCTCCAGGAACACGTCCTCGAGTGACGCGGCGCGCACCTCGATACCGTCCAGCTCGACCTCGCGGGCGGCAGCCCAGGCGTGCAGCGCGGCCAGGGCGGGCGCGGTGCGCGGGACGGTGTACGCGACCAGCTGCCCCTCGACGGCCACGTGAGCCCCGGGAAGTTCGGGCAGCGCGGTGGCGGGCAGACCGGCCGGGAGCGGGAAGCTGATCCGGGTGCCGTGGCCCGAGAGCACCTCGCCGACGCTGCCGGTGGCGGCGAGCCGGCCGTGGTCCATGATGGCGACCCGGTCGGCCAGCTGCTGCGCCTCCTCCAGGTAGTGCGTGGTCAACACCACGGTGGTGCCGCCGTGTTGGAGTTCCCTGACGAGCTGCCAGGTGTTGCGTCGCGCCTCGGGGTCCATGCCGGTGGTGGGTTCGTCGAGGAAGAGCAGCTCGGGGCCGTTCAGCACGGCGAGCGCCAGGTCGAGCCGGCGGCGCTCTCCGCCGGAGAGCCGGCCGACTCGGGTGCCGGCCTTCTCGGTCAGGCCGGCCTGGGCCAGCACCTCGGCCGTCCCGCGCGGACGGGTGAGGAAGGTGCGCCAGGAGTCGACGGTCTCGCGGACCGTCAACTCCTTGAAGAAGCCGCCCTCCTGGAGCATGACGCCGGTACGCCGGCGCACCGCCGTCCCCTGCGCGAACGGGTCCAGGCCGAGCACCCGGACGGTGCCCGAGGACGGCGGGCGGTAGCCCTCCAGGACCTCCAGCGTGCTGGTCTTGCCCGCGCCGTTGGTGCCCAGCAGGGCGAACAGTTCACCGCGCTCGACGGTGAAGGAGACGCCGCGGACGGCTTCGAAGCCGCCGTGACTCCGATGCAGGTCGATGACTTCAACGGCCGGCGAACGGGAATTCCCGTGAGGCATTTCTGTTGTCATGGAAAACAGAGTGCAGGCGATGGCGCGGTGCGTGCAAGTGCAGCTGGAGGATGGACATTTGTGCAGGTGGGAGGGTATTCAAAAGGTCACGGTCGAGGGTATGGCATTTTCCATACGGCTTTCCTGACATCCCGTACTGTCGGCGCCCAGAGGCCCGGGTGCATATTTCTCTCATCGCCGGAAGCGAGCCGGAGAAAAAGGGCCGGAAAGCATTCCGACGCCGATCGGCGACCAGCCCCGTCGGGGCCGGCGCCACGAACCGGAGGGAAACCACCATGGCTGAGAACAAGGACATCGTCGAGACCGAGACCGCCGAGCAGTTCGACATCGAGGTCGAGGAGCTGGACACCGTCAACGGTGGCGTCAGCGTCAGCTCGCTCGCCTGCGCCGCCTGCCCGGTCTCGTCCTTCAGCTCCGTCTCCAACTCGGCTGCCGAGTAAGGGAACCAGTGCCGCGGTGGGCCCGTCCGACGGGCCCACCGCGGCACCCGCATGGCCACCACCGAATCGATGACAAGGAGGGCCGGGCGATGGAGAGCCTCCGGCACGAGCTCACGCGGTTCATCCGGCATCCGGCCGCCCAGCACGACCCGCCCGGCCTCTACCGGCGGCTGCTGACCGAGGCGCCGGTGCTCGACCTCGGCCGGGTGCACGTCGTCTCCGGCTACCAGGAGATCGTCAGCGTCCTGATGCACCCCGGCACCACCGTCGACCCGTCGACGATCGGCCTGCCCCGGGCGGGCTCCTCGGCGCTCGCCGAGATCGTCGCCCGGATGCTGCCGATGCGCGACGGCGCCGACCACACCCGGCTCAAGCGGCTGGCCACCACCGCCTTCAGTGCGCGGCGGCTGGAGCAGATCCGCGGGCGGATCGAGTCGACCGCCGACCGGCTGCTGGCCCCGCTGGTCGCGGCCGGCTCCTTCGACCTGGTGGCCGACCTCGCCGTCCCGCTGCCGGTCGCCGTCTCCTGCGCGCTCCTCGACGTGCCCGAGTCCGACCAGGGCCGGGTGACCGGCTGGGCCGGCCTGGTCGCGCGCTCCCTGCTCGACCCGTTCACCGACGCCGAGCAGACCGCCGCCCTGGACGTCGAGTTCGCCGAATTCCAGGCGTACGTCGAGGAGTTGTGCGCCGCGCGGGCCGCCGACCCCGGGGACGACCTGATCAGCAGGCTCACCGTGGCCCGGACCGAGGGCCGGCTGGACACCGAGGACCTGCTCGCCTTCGTGGTGATGTTGTTCGCCAACGGCCTCGAGACGCTCACCTCCGGCCTGGCGGTCGCGGTCTGGCACCTGCTCAGAACGCCCGGCCTGGCCGAGCGGCTGCGGGCCGAACCCGCCGACGCCGAGGCCGTGTTCGACGAGGCCCAGCGCCTCGGCAGCCCCGTCCGGGCCAGTGCCCGCGCGCTGACCCACGAGGTCGCCGTCGGTGACACCGTGATCCCGGCCGGCCGGGTGGCGCTGCTGCTGTACGCGGCGGCCAACCGCGATCCGCGCCGCTTCCCGGACCCGGACCGCTTCGACCCGGACCGGGCCGAACGGCGGCACCTCGCCTTCGGCCACGGTCCGCACCACTGTCTCGGTGCTCCGCTCTCCCTGATGGCCGGGGCGGCGGTGCTGCGCGGCCTGGCGGCGGCGGGAGCCGAGCGCGAGCTCAGCACGCCGCTCACCGAGCACACGGCGCCGTGGAGCACCCAGTTCGTCTTCGGCGGCCTGCGTGAACTGCCGGTGCACTGCCCGCCGCGCGAAAGCCTCGTCCCGGCGGGGGTGGGGCAGCCGTGACCACCACCACCGCCACGAAGCAGCGCACCGCGCTCGCCGCGGCCCAGGCGGCCGCCGTCCTCGAACCCGGCCTCGACCGGCCCGTGGGCCTGATCGGCGCCCGGCTCTGGGCCGCCGCCGCAGCCCTGCTGCTGGCCGTGGGCGCGGGCACCGCGTGGGCCACGCTCGGCTCGCTGCCGCACACCGTCACCCTGGACGCCGTGATCGCCCACGGCCCCGCCCCGGCGGTCGCCCGCGCCGACGTGGCGGGCTCCGTGCTCGACGTACGGGCCCAGCCGGGGGAGCGGGTGACGGAGGGTCAGGTACTCGCCGTCCTGCGCACGCCGACCGGTGAGCGGACCGAGCTGCGGGCCCCCGTCGCGGGCACCGTCACCGCCGTGCTGGCCCCGCCCGGGAGCGCGGTGGCCGCAGGCGGGCCGGTCGTCACCCTCGACTCCGCCGCAGCACCGGCCACCGTGCGGCTCTACGCCGCCTCCGAGCGTGAGGCGGCGCGCCTGCGGCCGGGCCGCGAGGTCCTGGTGCCGCTGCCGGGAGGCGGGGTCGTCCGCGCCGTGATCACGGCCGTCGATCCGCTGCCCGTCCGCGCCCGCTCGCTCGACGGCACATTGCCGGTGCCGCTGCCCGGCCTGCCGGGCGGCGACGCGCCGGTGTGGGCGGCGTACGCGCAGCTGCCGACCCCCGTCGCCGGTGGCCCGGTCCCCGTGCGGGTGGCCGTCGACCTCGGTGCCCGCCACCCGTACCAGGCGGTCTTCGGGACGGGGGAGCAGCGGTGAGCAAGCCCAGGCGCTACCTGCGCACACCCGTGGTGCCCCAGATGGAGGAGCAGGACTGCGGCGCCGCCTGCCTCGCGGTCGTCCTCGGTGCCTTCGGACACCGCGTCACCCTCCAGGAGGCGTCCCGCGCCTGCGGCGTCAGCCGGGACGGCGTGAGCGCCGCAGCCGTGGCCCGCGCGGCCGGCCGGTACGGGCTGATCGCGAGGGGCCGCCGGGTGGTCCGCGGCGAGGACCGGCTGCTCGGGCTCGCCGAGGTGCCGGTGCCCGCGATGGTGCTGGTCACCGGACCGCACTTCGCCGTCTTCGAGGGCGTCCGGCGCGGCCGGGTCCGGCTCAACGACCCTTCGCTGGGCTCCTACTCGGCCTCGCCGGAGGAGTTCTGGGAGTCCTTCGCCGGCATCGCGGTCGGCTTCGAACCCGGGCCCGACTTCGAGCGGGGCGGCGTACGGCTGCCGCTGCTGCGCGCCTTCGCCGGCCGCCTGCGCCCGTACGCCCCGGCGCTGCTGGCCGCCGTGGTGGCCGCGCTCCTGCTGACCCTTCCCGGGGTTGCCGCGGCCTTCCTGCTGCGGGCGTACCTGACCTCCGTCGTGGTGGGCGGCGCCGTGCACTGGGCCGCGCCGCTGACCCTGGCCGCCGGCGGGGTCGCGGCGACCGTGCTGCTCGGCACCTGGCTCCAACAGACCGTGGTGAACAGGGTGTTGGAGATGATGGCCGCCCGCTCGTCGGCCGCCTTCCTGTGGCGGATGCTCCGGCTTCCGGGGGCGTTCTTCCACCGCAGGCAGCTCGGCGGTCTGGTCACCCGGGTGCAGATGAACGACGGCCTCGCCTCGCTGCTCTCCCACCGGGCCGCGGGGGCGGCCGCATCGGCCGCCGCGGCGGCCGTCCACCTGACGGCACTCTGCTGGCTGGAGCCGCGCCTGGCCGCCGCACCGGTCGCCGTCGCGCTGCTGGACGTGGCCGCGCTGCGGATCGCCGACCGCAGGCGAGGCGGGATGGTGCACCGTCTGCACGCCGAGCAGTACAAGCGCGACGGTGTGGCCTTCGCCGGGGTGTCGGCGATCGAGACCCTCAAGGCCGAGGGCGCGGAGGACTCCTTCTTCCGCTCCTGGGCCGGCTGGCAGGCCCGCGCGATGCACACCGGTCAGAGCGTGGCCACGGCCGTGCTCGTGCCGCTCTCCCTGCCGGGCGCACTCAACACCGCCGCCACGGCGGTCGTCGTGGTCGCCGGCACCTCGCTGCTGCTCGCGGGCTCGCTGCCGGTCGGCACCCTGCTGGCCTTTCTGCTGCTGCTCAACGGATTCCTCCTCCCGGTCTCGCAACTCGTCGGGATCGCCTCCGAGTTGACCATGGCCAGGGCGCAGAACGCGCTCCTGGAGGACGTCGAGACCTCCGAGCCCGACCCCTACCTGACGCCCGTCCTCGACGCTCCCGCCGAGGGCGCCGCGCTGCGCGGCGAACTGGAGCTGCTGGACGTGTCCTTCGGCTACGACCCCAACCGGCCGCCCGCCCTGGACGGCATCTCGCTGGCCGTCCGGCCCGGCGAGTGGGTCGCGGTGGTCGGCTCCAGCGGGAGCGGGAAGTCCACGCTGGCCCGGCTGGCGGCGGGTGTGCTACGACCGTGGAGCGGCCAGGTGCTGCTGGACGGCCGACCGCGCGAGGAGTGGCACCGGGCGGTGGTCAGCAGCCAGGTCGCGTACGTGGAACAGCAATTGCGGCTCTTCGAGGGCACCGTCCGCGAGAACCTGACGCTCTGGAACCCGGCGGCCGACGAGGACGCCCTGCACCGGGCGCTCGCCGACGCCGAGGCGGCCGAGCTGGTCCGCCGGCGCGGGGGCCTGGACGGCGGGCGGATCGAGGAGGACGCCCGCAACCTCTCCGGCGGCGAGCGCCAGCGGCTCGAACTGGCCCGCGCCCTCGCCCTCGACCCGGTGCTGCTGGTGCTGGACGAGGCGACCTCCGCCCTCGACGCGCACACCGAGGCGGCCGTCAACGCCCATCTGCGGCGGCGCGGCACCGCCTGCCTGGTGCTGGCGCACCGCCTGAGCACCATCCAGTCCGCGGACCGGGTGATCGTCCTGGCCGGGGGCCGGATCGTCCAGCAGGGCGCCCCGGCCGAACTGGCCGCCGTACCCGGCGCGTACCGGACGCTGCTGGAGGAAGCCGCCGAGCCCGCGCGGCGCACCGCCCAGAGCGCTCCCGTCGGCCGGCCGAGGCGGGCGCGGCGAGCCGGCCAGACCGTCCCGTCCCGGCGGAGGGAAGCATCATGACAACCGTCCAGGAACACCGGGGACTCGACGCCACCGCGGCCGCCACCGCAGCCGCCAACCGCGCGGCGCTGGCCGCCGCCACCGCCGCGCTGCACCCGGGCGCGCCGCGGCCCGCCGAGGCCGGCCCCGCCCACCCGGCCGACCGGGCGCTCGCCGTCCTGCGGGCCCTCGCCCCCGCCCTGGGGGTCACCCCGCCGGAGACCCTGCCGACCGCCGTCCGGGACGCCCGCGACCCGCTCGCCGCCCTGCTGCGGCTGCTCGGGGTGCGCTGGCGGCCCGTCACCCTGCCGGCCGGCCCGGACGGCCACGGCGACCCGTCCGGCACGGCCGGGCCGATGGTGGCCCACGCCGAGGCCGACGGCCGCCCGATCGCCCTGGTCCCGCGAGGCTCGGGCCACCGTCGGCTCGACAAGGGCCCGCTCTCCCGCCGGGCGCTGCTGCTCTACGCCCCGCTGCCGCCCGGCGCACCGACGCCCGGCAAGCTGCTGCGCTTCGCCCTGGCCGCACCCGGCACCCGCCGGGACCTCGCGGTGCTGACGGCGGCGGGCCTGCTCAGCGCCTTGCTCGGTCTGCTCGTCCCGCTCAGCACCGGGGTGCTGCTCCCCGGCCTGATCGCCGCCGACCGGCACCCGCTGCGCTGGCTGGCTCTGCTGCTTGCCTCGGGGGTGATCGCGTCCTGGCTGCTGGCCCTGGTCCGCAACACCGCCGCGATCCGGCTCACCGGACGTGTCCAGAGCGTGCTCGAACCGGCCGTCTGGGACCGGCTGCTGGCCCATGACGCCCGGTTCTTCCGCGACTACACCACCGGTGACCTGGTGCACCGGGCCAACGCCGTCGCGCAGGCCCGCCAGGCGCTGTCCGAGGTGCTGGTGGGCGCGGTGCTGGGGGCGGTGTTCTCCGTCTCCGGCCTGTCCGTCCTGATGCTCGTCGACGTCCGGCTCGGCGGCCTGCTGCTGGCCGCCGTACTCGTCGCCACCGCCGCACTGCTGGCGCTCGGCCGGCTGCGTCAGCGGCACGAGTCCCGGGTGTACGAGCTGCACGGGCGGCTGCACGGCACGCTGTACGGGCTGCTGCTCGGCATCGACAAAATCCAGACGGCCGGCCGGGAGATCCAGGCCTTCGCCCGCTGGGCCGGCCCGTTCGCCGAGCAGAAGCGGGCCGACGCCGCCGCCATGCGGGCCGACGCCGCCGCGGCCGCGCTCACTGCCGCACTCCAACCCCTGCTGCTGGCCGCCCTGTTGGCGGGTGCCACACTCGGTGGCGGTACCCAGCCGGGCCACCTGATGGCCGCCGGTATCGCGGCCGGCCAGGTCGCCCTCGCCCTCGGCCAGGTCACCCACGCCGCCGCGAGTGCGTACGGCATCGCCCCCGTCCTGGAGCGGCTGCGCCCTGTCCTCGCCGAACCGGTCGAGGCGTCGACAACCCTGACTGCCCAGGACCCTGGACCGCTGCGCGGAGCCGTCCGACTGGACGGAGCGACCTTCCGGTACCCCGGCACGGCGGCCCCCGCGCTGGACGCCGTCTCGCTGCACGCCGAACCGGGCGAGTTCGTGGCGGTGGTCGGCCCGTCCGGCGCGGGGAAGTCCACCCTGGTCCGGCTGCTGCTCGGCTTCGACCGTCCCGAGTCCGGCGCCGTCCGCTACGACGGCCGGGACCTGGCCGAGTTGGACCCGCGCCTGGTGCGCCGGCAACTCGGCGCCGTCCTGCAGAACGGCCGGATGCTGCGCGGCTCGCTGCTGGAGAACCTGGCCGGCACCGACCCGGACGTGACCGAGGACGACATCTGGCACGCCGCGGAACTCGCCGGGATCGCCGAGGAGCTGCGCCGGCTGCCGCTCGGACTCGGCACCCGGATCGGCGAGGACGCCCAGGGCTTCTCCGGCGGCCAGGTCCAACGGATGCTGCTCGCCCGGGCGTTGGTGCGGCGCCCCGCCGTCCTGCTGCTGGACGAGGCCACCTCCGCCCTCGACAACGCCACCCAGCGGCACGTCGCCGAGGCCATCTCCGGCCTGGACCGCACCCGCATCGTCATCGCCCACCGCCTCAGCACCATCCGTGACGCGGACCGGATCTACGTCATGGACGGCGGCCGGGTGGCGGCCGAGGGCACCTACCACCAACTGCTCGGCACCGACCCGCTGTTCACCCGCCTCGCCCGACCCCAGGAGATGTGAGATGTCGCTCGACCTGCAGACCTGGCTCCGCCCCCTCGACGGTCTGCCCGGCGCCGAAGCCGGGGTGGACGGCGCCGCCGACGGCGCACAGACGCTGCTGCCCGGCGTGCCCCGGGGCGACGAGCGGCTGCGTGCGGTGGTGGCCGCTGCGGCCCCGTTCACCGACCGGGCGGCTGCGCGGTCCGATGACGAGGGCGCGCTGTTCGCCCCCGATCCCGGCGAGGACCGGCGCACCCTCAGCGCCACCGTCGACACCTGGCTGCGCCGCGCCGCCGGGGACCAGGCCGGCGCCGGAGTGCTCCTCGACCACCTGGCCGAGACCGGCCGCCCGCTGGGGGACGGGCTGCGCCGGGTGTCCCTGCGCCACCCGGCCCGGCTGCCCGCCTGGGCGCAGGCCCTGGCCGCCTTCCTGCGCACCCTGCCAGCCACCGCGGGCCCGGAGACCCTCGCCCCCGGCGCGCTGACCGGCTCCTTCCGCCGGGCCGTCGCCGCCCTGCTGCCGAGCGGTCCGGGCGGCATCCTGGGAGTCCCGGTGACGGACGGCGCCCGGGCGGACCTGGCGCGGACCCTGACGGCGCGGCTGACCGAGGCCTGCAACCTGTCGTTCTGCCACGAGCTCCAGGCCACCACCGGCCGCCCGCGCGCCAACGACTGGGACGCCCAGGGCGGCCTGGACGCCTCCCAGGAGGGCTGGCTGGCCCGGCTGGAGCGGCTGCCCGCACTCGCGTACCTGGTCGGCATCGCGGCCCTGCAGTGGCAGCGCATCACCACCGAACTGTTCGCCCGCCTGGCCGCCGACCGGGCCCTGCTGGTCGAACGGATGTGGGGCGGCGCCGACCCGGGCGCGCTGGCCGAGGTGCACGGGGACGCGGGGGACCGGCACGCGGGCGGCCGCTCGGTCGCGCTGCTGCGCTTCGAGGGCGGTCAGGGCGTGGTCTACAAGCCCAAGGACATGCGCCACGGCACGGCGTACATGGACCTCGTCCGCCGCCTCAACGCGGCCGGCCTGCCGCTCGACCTGCCCGTCCGCACCGTCCTGGTGCGCAGCGACCGGGGCGACGACGGCCATGCCGCCTCGCTGGCCACCGACTGCGAGACCGAGTACGGCTGGGAGGAGCTCGTCCCGCACACGCCGGCCGCCGACCGGGGTGGCTTCGCGCGCTTCTACCGGCGGCTCGGCATGACGATCCGGCTGGTCCAGCTGCTGGAGGGCCGCGACCTGTGGGCCGACAACCTGCTGGCCGACGGCGAGTACCCGGTGCTCACCGACCTGGAGTGCCTGCTCTACCCGCGCGTCCAGGCGCCGCCCGTCCTGTCGGCCGGCCAGCACCGGCTGCTGGACGACCTGGAGGCGACGGTGGTCCGGACGGCCATGGCCTTCCAGGCCTGGACCCCGGCCAAGGACCAGGCCGCCTTGGACATCGGCTGCCTCTCCCGGGTCGGGAGCCTGGAGGTCGCCCCCGGCGTCCCCGCCCTGCCGCTGCCCCCGTACCGCCCCGTCCACGACGGGCAGCCGGCCGACCCCTGGGAGTACACCGCCGAGGTGGTCGCCGGGTACCGCGAGATGCAGGCCGTGCTGTACGGGCTGCGCGAGGAACTCGCCTCCCCTGACGGGCCGTTGGCCGCCTTTCGGGGTATCTGGGTGCGGTACATCTGGCGGCACACCTGGGACGGGTACAAGATCATCAGGGCCTCCACCAGCCCGCTCGCCCTGGACGACGGCGCCACCCGCGAGACCGTGATCGCCGGAGCGCTGCTCGGCGCCGTCACAGCCCGCGCCGGGGACCCGAGCCGGGGCGACCTGCTGGAGGTGGTGCTCGCCGAACTCGACTCCTACCGCACCCTCGACATCCCGTTCTTCCGCTCGCTCACCACCTCCTCCTCGGTGTTCGCCTTCGACGGCCGGGAGATCCCCGGGCACTTCCAGAGCAGCGGCTGGCAGCGGCTCCAGGCCCGGGTCGCCGAGCTGGCCGACTTCGACCTGGACGCCCAGGTCGCCGTCCTCACCGGCTGCATCGACGCCGCCAGGGCAGGAAGCGAACAGCCCGCCCCCGCTGCGCCGCGCTCGCGCCGCGCGCTCGCGCCGCAGCCCGGCGAACTGCTCGACCACGCCGTGGCGATCGGCGACCGCATCCTGGCCGACCGGCGCCGCAGCTCCTCGGGCGGCGGCTGGCTGGGCCAGAGCTGGTACCCGGGCACCGGGCTGCGACAGGTCGAGGTGCTCGGCCTCGACCTGGTCTCCGGCACCCCGGGCATCGCCCTGCTGCTCGCCGAACTCTGGGCCGCCACCGGCGAACCGCGCTTCCGGCAGGCCGCCCGCCAGGCCCTCAGCGCGGCCGCCGCCCTGATCGACCCGACCGCCCCGCGCGCCTTCGCCTTCGCCTCCGACAGCCGGCTCGCCTCGGGCACACCCGTCCCCGGCGGCTTCGCCGGGCCGGGCGCACTGATCCACGCACTGGCCCGGGGCGGCCTGCTGCTCGGCGAGCCCGCCTTCGTCGCCCAGGCCCAGGCGCTGGTGCCCGGCGCGATCGCGGTCGCAGGGCCCGCCCAGAGCCGCCCCGGCCGCCCGGCCAGGCAGCCGCAGCCCGACACCCCGCTCGGCACCGCCGGCCTGCTGCTCAACCTGCTCCGGCTGCGCCGCGTGGCCGGCCCGGGCGACCCGGCCACGGACGAGGGCGTCCGCAGTCTGGCGGCGGCAGCGCTCGAGCACCTCTCCGTGGACGGGGAACCCACAGGCGAGTCCTTCCTCGACCTCGTCCCCGCCGGGCGGGACGGGATCGCCGCCGCGCTCGCCCGTACCGTCGCCGAGGCGCCCGGACTGCTCGCCGATGCGGCCGCCGCCCGCGACCTGCTGTACGGCCACCGCTTCACCACCGGTACCCGCAGCGGCCGGCTGGCCTGCCTGGACAGCGCGGTCTCGCTCGGCGCCGGTGCGGTCAACCCCGCCGACCTGGGCGAACTCGCCCCGCCCGTGGGCGAGTCGCAGATCCTCGGCCTCTCCACCCGCGCGCTGGTCGCCACCGCAGGGGAGGCGCTGACCGCCGCCGAGGCGGGCCTGCTGCACACCCTGCCGGAGGGCGTCCCGGCGCTGGTCCCCGGTCCGTTCTTCGACGGGCGCGAGGCCGCCGGACTGCTGGCCGGCGAGCTGCTGCGCCGCCACGCGGCCGCCGGCCGCTGGTACCCGGACCGGGCCGCCGACGACCGGGTCAACCTCGGTGCGCTGGACGGTGTCTCGGCGATCGGCCTGCTCCTGCTGCGCCTGCTCGACCCGGCCGCCGCCCCGCTGGCCACCCTGCGCTGACACCCCGTCAACCCTCACTCAGGAGGAGCACCGTGACCGAGCCCCGCCCGATGCCCGCCATCGGCTTCAAGCGCCACTACACCCCGTACGTCGTCGACGGCGAGGCCGTCTACCTGGTCTCCGAGCGCGGCGTCTCCGTGGTCGACGGCAAGCTGGCCCAGTCCCTGGCGCCGCTGCTCGACGGCACCCGGACGGTCGAGCAGATCGGGGCCGCACTCGACGGCTCCGTACCCGCCGACCGGGTCGGCGGCGCGGTCGCCCAGCTGGTCTCGGGCGGCTGGGTGGCCCCGGCCGACCCTGCCACCGACCGGCCGGGGGCCGCCTTCTTCGAGATGGCCGGCCTGGACGGCGACGCGGCCGTCGCCGCGCTTCGCACCGCACGGGTACGCGTCGAGGTGTACGGACGGCTCGACCCCGAGCCGTTCCTCGAGGCCCTGCGGTCCGTCGGCGCCGCGGTGGTCGAGGAGGACGCCGACTTCACCGTCGCCCTGACCGAGGACTACCTGCACCCAGGTCTGGCCGCCCGCAACGCCGCCGCGCAGCAGGACGGGAAGCCCTGGCTGATCGCCCGGCCGGTCGGCTCGATCGTCTGGGTGGGGCCGGTCTTCGTCCCCGGCGAGAGCGAGGAGGCGACCGGCTGCTGGGAGTGCCTGGCCCACCGGCTCTCCGCCAACCGCCAGTCCCTGACCTACCTCCAGCATCGCCTGGGCCAGGACGAACCGCTCTCCACCGCGGGTGCCCACCTGCCCCCGACCCTGGCCGCCGGCGCCCAGCTCGCGGCGCTCGAAGCCGCCAAGTGGATCGCCGGCGCCCGCCCGGCCGAACCCGTCGTGCTGACCTTCGACACCGTCCTGCTGGAGGCCGAACGCCACCGCCTGGTCCGCCGGCCGCAGTGCCCGACCTGCGGTGACGCAGGGCTGATGGCGGAACGTCAGCTCGCGCCGGTCCGCTTCGAGGCCCGGCCCAAGGTCTTCACGGCCGACGGCGGTCACCGCTCCGCCTCCCCGGAGGACATGCTGGAGAAGTACCGCCCGCAGCTCAGCCCCGTCACCGGCGTCGTCACCTCCCTCGTCCCCGCCGCGCGTACCCCGGACGGCCTGCGGGTGTACGTCTCCGGCCAGAACCTCTCCCGCCAGAACGGCGACCTGCGCCAGCTGCGCACCGGCCTGCGCAGCGTCAGCTGCGGCAAGGGACGCACCGACACCCAGGCCAGGGCCAGCGCACTCGGCGAGGCGATGGAGCGCTACTCCGGCGTCTTCCAGGGTGACGAGGCCCGCCGCACCGCGAGCTACCGCGAGCTCGGCGAGCAGGCGGTCCACCCCGCCCGCTCCCTGCTCTACAGCGACCGCCAGTACGAGGAACGGGAACGCTGGAACGCCCGTCGCTCGATGTTCAACACCGTGCCCGAGCGCTTCCGGGAGGACGAGCGGATCGAGTGGTCGCCCGCCTGGTCGCTGACGGCGCAGGCCACCCGCTGGCTCCCCACCATGTCCCTCTACTACGGCTACCGGCACCGCAACGGCTTCTTCGCGGCGGGCGACTCCAACGGCTGCGCAGCGGGAACCTCGCTGGAGGACGCCGCCCTGCAGGGCTTCCTGGAACTGGTCGAGCGGGACGCCGTCGCGCTCTGGTGGTACAACCGGGTGCAGCGACCGGCCGTCGACCTGGACGCCTTCGGCGACCCGTACATCGACCGGCTGCGCGAGGTCTACCGGGGGCTGCGCCGGGAGGTGTGGGCGCTCGACCTCACCACGGACTTCGGCATCCCGGTGGTCGGGGCGTTCTCCCGGCGGCTCGACAAGCCGGCCGAGGACGTGCTGATCGCCTTCGGTGCCCACCTGGACCCGCACATCGCGCTGACCCGGGCGCTGACCGAGATGAACCAGTTCCTCGGCCCGGTGGCGGGCGGCCCCGACGGCACGGTGAACTACGCCGGCGCCGACCCCGAGCAGAAGGCCTGGTGGACCACGGCCACCGTCGCCAACCAGCCCTACCTGCTGCCCGACCGGACCGCCCCCGTGGGGCCCGGCCGCTGGAGTCCGCTGGCCGGTGACGACCTCGGTGCCGACCTGACGCTGGTCCAACGGCTGGTCGAGGAGCGCGGCATGGAGCTGCTCGTCCTCGACCAGACCCGACCGGACGTCGGCCTCCCGGTCGCCAAGGTGATCGTCCCGGGCATGCGCCACTTCTGGGCCCGCTTCGCGCCCGGCCGCCTGTACGACGTCCCGCTGGAGCTCGGCTGGCTGGACGCCCGTACACCCGAGGAGGACCTCAACCCGATCCCGATCTTCATCTGACGAGCCAAACGATCCGATGGAGCGTCACCATGCCTGATCTGCACCATCACGCGAACCGGAGAGGTGCGCCATGACCGTGACCGAACAGCTGCCCCCGACCTTCACGGCCGGGGGCGGCCCCCTCCGGCGGCTGCTCCGGCTGCGGCCCGAGGTCGTCCTCACCGCCCAGGGCGAGGACCTGGAACTCGCCCACCCTTGGGGCCGCCAGCGGGTGCACGCCCTCGGCGCCGCCGCCGTCGGGCGGCTGCTCCGCCTGGCCGGGGAGGACGTCGACATCGACGAGGTGGCCGCCGGGGACGGCCGGGTGCTGCGGCTGCTGGAGCGCTTCCCGTACCTGGTCACCACCACCCTGGCCGACCCGATCGGGCTGCCGCTGGCGACGGCCGTCCCGATCGCCCGCTCGGCGACGCTGCCGGGCCTTGCCCTTCCCGGCTCCCGGGTCGTGCTCTCCCGCTTCGCCTACCTGCGCCGGCTGCCCGAGGACCACGCGGGCGCCTGCGTGCTGGAGTCGCCGATGGCGCCGTTCCGGCTGACGCTGCACCAGCCCTCGGCCGGCGCCTTCGTCGCGGCCGTCACCGCGCCCAGGCCGGTCGCCGAGGCGGCGGCCGCGGCCGGGCTCGGTGCGGCGGAGGGCGAGGCGCTGGCCGGACTGCTGGCCGGTACGGGCCTGTTGGAGTCGGAGGAGCCGGACGGCGGCGTCGCGCTGGACCCGCCGCTCTGGGACTTCCACGACCTGCTCTTCCACGCCCGCAGCCGGGCCGGCCGCCACGACTACCCGAGCGGCGGCCTCTTCGCCCACCAGCAGCTGCCCCAACTCCCCGCCGTGCCGGGAACGGGCGCGCGCGAGGAAGGGCCCGGCATCGACCTGCCGGTGCCCGACTGGGACGAGGTGGTGGGGCGGGACCCGGCGCTCAGCGAGGTGCTGGAGGGCCGCCGCTCGGTCCGCAGTTACGCCGCCGCGCCGGTGACGCTGGAGCAGCTGGGGGAGCTGCTCTACCGCGCCGCGCGTGTCCGCCGGGTGATCCCGGGCGATCCGGACTCGCCGACCGCGTACGACATCGTGGACCGCCCCTACCCGGCCGGCGGCGCCACCGGCGAACTGGAGGTGTACCTCTCGGTGGTGAAGTGCACCGGCCTGGTGCCCGGGGTCTACCGCTACGACGCGGGCGCCCACCGGCTGCGGCCGCGCGCCTGGAGCGGCCCGGCGGACGAGGCGGCGTTCCGCGAACTGCTCACCGCGGCCTGGCGGGCGACGGCCTGCACCGTCGACCCGCAGGTGCTGATCACGGTGACCTCACGGTTCGGACGGCTGTCGTGGAAGTACAGCCAGATCGCGTACGCGCTGACGCTCAAGCACGTGGGTGTGCTGTACCAGACGCTGTACCTGGTGGCCACCGCGATGGGGCTGGCGCCGTGCGGCCTGGGCTCGGGCGACACCGACGCGGCGGCCAGGGCGCTCGGGCTGGACTGGACGACCGAGTCCTCGGTGGGCGAGTTCCTGATCGGCAGCCGCCCGGCGGACGTGCCGACCGTGGCCACCGGCTTCGCCGATGTGGTGGGCGAACTGCGGGGGGTGTCGCGCTGAGCCCTCCGGTCACGTCACCGGCCCGTCCGGCTGCTTCGGCAGCGGGGTAGCCACAGGGGCGCGGGGAACTGCGCGAAGCGGAAGGGCGCAGGTCGTCGCCTTCCGATCTCGCGCAGTTCCCCGCGCCCCTGGACAGTGCAACTGGCTGCGCTGCCTACCTCCTGGCGGACGCTCTTGGTCAGAGCCAGCCGCGCTCTCGGGCGATCCGGATCGCGTCGCAGCGGTTGCGGGCCCGGGTCTTGGCGATCACGGCGGAGACGTAGTTGCGGACCGTGCCCTGGGAGAGCGAGAGGGTGGCGGCGACCTCGCCGATGGTGCTGCCCTCGGCGATGTGCCCCAGCACGGTCAGCTCCCTCGGGGTCAGCGTCGTACCACCGGTGCGCACCACGTCCACCACCAGGCTGGGGTCGTAGACCCTTCCGCCGCGGGCGAGTTCGCGCACCGCGGAGATCAGCGGCCCGGGCGCCACGGTCTTGAGCAGGACGCCCGCCACGCCGTCCGCCAGCGCCCGCTGGAGGTCCGTGGTCCTCGGGAGTCCGGTCAGCAGCAGCACGGCGGTGTCCGGCGACCCGTCCCGGATCAGCCGTGCGGTGGCCAGGCCGCCGGGCCCGGGCACGTCCAGGTCGACCACGGCGACGGCGGGCCTGGTGCTCGCCGCCTCGGCGGCGGCCTCCTCCCCGCTGCCGGTCTCCGCGACCACGGCGAGATCGTTCTCCCGGTCGAGCAGAGCGCCCAGGCCGGAGCGGAACAGCTGATGCCCGTCGGCCAGCAGGATCCGGGTGGGTGCGGGGCGGGCTGTGGTGATCGGCGGCGCGGGGCGGGCTGTGGTGATCGGCGGCGCGGGGCGGAGCGGGCGGTCCAGGGCGGTGGTCATCCGTTCACCTCGGGGCTGGGCGGGCGGTCAACTGGTCGAGATCGCTTGCGCGTCGGCGCTGTCAGCCCCAGCCCCAGGTGTCCTGGTGGGTGGTGGGCGAGGGGGTCGGGGTGGGGGTGTTCGCGGGGCCGGGGACGGGCGCAGGACCGGTGACGCCGGACTCGTCGGCCAGGACGGTGACCGCTCGCCCGGCGGAGCCGGCAGAGAGGTCGAGCTCGGCGGCCGTGGTGGCGGCGGTGCCGAGGATGCCACAGGCGAGAGCGACAATCGTGATGAAACGGACCTTCTTCAGCATGGAGATGCCCGATCCTCTCGTGTTCGGCTGAGCCCCGGGCTGCGGTCGGGGCGCGCTGGCGGCCGGCGGGAGAGCGGGGTGTGATCCGTACCGCGGCCCCTCGGGGGCTGCTTCCGCGGTTTCTCGGGTCCGCCGTTCTGCCGACACCATGAGAGTGGCGCGGGGGCCGGTCGCCTGTCAGCACCTGGAGCTGGCACCACAGTGCCGTGACACTCTGAGGCCAGCTCGGTCTGAACCACCACAACCGGCCTGAGCTGCAGGGCAGTCAGGGGCTCAGGGCTGGACGTGCTCCTCGTGCAGGCCCAGCGCGATCCACGAGTCCGCCTCGCAGTGCCCGACCCGCCAGCCCGCCAGCTCCGCGCCCTGCGCGGTCAGTTGGTCCATGGCGAGAGCGAGCCGTCGCTCGGCCGCGAACAGGCCGGCGGCCACCACGAACACCACGGCTTCCACGACCTCGTCCCGCTCGCGGATCCGGGCGTGACCGAGCCTGGCCTGCGGTTGGAGCGACCTTCCCAGGCCCGCCAGCAGCGCGGGCGCGACCGGATCGGCCGACGGCGGACCGCCGCGCCACTCCAGCCGGACCCGAATCGCATACATCCCATCAGCGTGGCGCATCCGGGCGGGAGCGTGCGGGCGCAGGTGGTGTCACATCTGCGCACGGCAGGAAGATGCCAGGCCCCGTCCGGCAACCCACCTGGGAGCCTTCACAGTTCATCCATTTTGCGACAGCCCGGCACGCAAAAGTGTTCTATACGTGCTTGAGTGTCGCTACAGTGACACTCTGTCAGATGCACCGGTGCCCGGTCGCGGGAGGGCGTGATGTGGACAACATCCCAGGTGAGCTGTCCCCGCTGGATGCAGTTACCGGCACCGGGCGGAGCGGAATCTCGGAGGGGCGGACGGTGACCGGAGCGCGACCTGTCGGCCTGGACGCATTCGGTGAAGCGGTCTACCGCACCATGCTCCTGCACCCGGACTACGACACCCGCGCCATAGCGGACCAACTGGCCAGCACCGAGGCCGAGGTGCGCTCGGCGCTGGACCGTCTGGCGGACCTCGCACTGACCCGGCCGACCGGCAGCGCCGACCGCTGGCGGGCCGTCAACCCGGAGCAGGGCCTGGCGGCACTGCTGGCCCTCCAGGAGGCGGAAGCCGCCCGCCGCCAGCAGGAGATCGAGCGCAGCCGCGCCGCGATGGCCGGCCTGATCGCCGAGTACGCCAGCGCCCACGCCCCGGCCAACCAGCCCGGCATCGAGTTGCTCGGCAGCCTGGACCAGGTGCGCGACCGGCTCACCGAGCTTGCCACCGAGGCCGCCGCCGAGGTGCTCTCCTTCGCACCGGGCGGCCCGCAGCCGGCCCAGGTGATGGAGGCCAGCCGCGCCCTGGACCAGGAGTCCCTCGAACGCGGCGTGCGGATGCGTACGGTCTACCAGGACAGCGTCCGCAACGACCCTGCCACCGTCCAGTACGCCCGCTGGCTGCACGGCCTCGGCGGCAGCGTCCGGACGGTACCCACCCTCCCGCTGCGGATGATCCTGGTCGACAACGCCACCGCGATCGTCCCGATCGACCCCGAGGACCCGCGCAAGGGCGCCGTCCTGCTGCACAGTCCGGGCGTGATCGCCGCCCTGCGTGCCCTCTTCGACCAGGTCTGGGATCAGGCCAGACCCCTCGGTGAGACCGTCCAGCGAAACCCGCACGGTCTCACCGCCCAGGAACGCCAGCTGCTGCGCCTGCTCGCCGAAGGGCTGACCGACGAGCGCGCCGGGCAGCGGCTCGGGGTCTCGCTGCGCACCGTGCGCCGCATGATGGCCGACCTGATGGTCCGGATGGACGCCCGCAGCCGCTTCCAGGCGGGCATCCAGGTCGCCGCGCTCGGCTGGCTCGGCGGAGCCGAGGGCGTGCTCAAGTAGCTTGAAAAAGCCGTCACTTCAGCAGGCGTGACAGCCTGCGGTCGGCCAGCACACGGCCGCCGGTCTGGCAGGTCGGGCAGTACTGGAGCGACTTGTCCGCGAAGACGACGGACCGGACGGTGTCCCCGCAGCGCGGGCAGGCCTCGCCGGCCCGGCCGTGCACGGCGAGGCCCGCCTTCTTCTCGGCCTTGAGCGCGTCGGCCGTAGCGGTCCTGGCATGCTCCAGCGCGGAGCCGAGCGTCTCCCGGACGGCGGTGAACAGCCGGGCGCCCTGTCCCTCGGTGAGGGCCGAGGCCATCGCGTACGGCGAGAGCCTGGCCGCGTGCAGGATCTCGTCCGAGTAGGCGTTGCCGATCCCGGCCAGGACGGCCTGGTCGGTGAGGAAGGTCTTCAGCCGCCGGCGGGCCGTGGAGGCCAGTTCGGCGAGCACCTCCGGGGTGAAGGCGTCGGACAGCGGGTCCGTACCCAGCCGGGCGACGCCCGGGATCAGCTGCGGGTCGCGGACCACGTACGCGGCCAGCCGCTTGGTGGTGCCCTGCTCGGTGACGTCGAAGCCGGTGCCGTCGTCGAGGACGATCCGCAGGGCCAGCGGCCCCCGCCCCGCGCTGGGCTTGCGGACCGTGAAGGAGGCGCGGTGCCGGATCCACCCCGCCCGGGCCAGGTGCACCACCAGGTGGAGGCCGTCGACGGTCCGCAGGTCGAGGAACTTCCCGTACCGGCCGACGCCCTCGACGGCTTGGCCGTGGAGGGCGCTCACCGGCGGGTCGAAGGTCTTGAGGACCTGGATGGAGAGCACGTCGACGTGGTCGATGGTGCGGCCGGCGCAGTCTGCGGTCATGCGCTCGGCCAGGGCTTGGACCTCGGGCAGCTCCGGCACACCGCCAGTCTCGCAGCGTCGGCGCCGCGTCGGCCACCTGGAGGGAGCGTCAGGCGGACTCCCGGACGACCAGCTCGGGCTCGAAGATGACCGAGGCCGGGCGGCGGTCCGGGTCCGAGACGTGGTCGAGCAGGATCCGGGTCATCTCGGCGGCCATCGCCTCGACCGGCTGGCGGACGGTGGTCAGCCGGGGCCGGCCCGCGGTGGCCGCACTGCTGTCGTCGAAGCCGACCACCGCGACATCCTCCGGCACCCGGCGGCCGTGGTCCTGCAGCGCGCCCAGCGCGCCCTGGGCCATCAGATCGTTGGCGGCGAAGACACCGTCCAGCTCCGGGTGCTCGGTGAGCAGCCGCTGCATCGCCTGCTCTCCGCCTACGCGCGTGAAGTCGCCCTCGGCGCACGGGACATAGGGGTGCCCGTGGCGGGCCATGGCCTCGCGGAACCCGGCCAGCCGGTCCTGGCCGGCCGGCAGGGTGGACGGTCCGGCGATCGTCACCACCCGGCGGCGGCCCCGGGCGGCCAGGTGGTCCGCGGCCAGCCGCGCGCCGTCCTGGTTGGCGAGGTCGACGTAACCGAGGGGCAGGGGACGGGCCGGGCGGCCGAAGAGCACGGCGGGCAGCCCGGCCTGGAGGAGCAGGGCGGGCAGCGGGTCCTCGGCGTGGGTGGAGACGAGCAGCGCCCCGTCGGCGTTGCCCTGGCGCAGGTAGGCCACCACCTGGTCCCGGGCGCCGTCGTCGTCGGCGAGCATCAGGACGGGGTGCACGCCGAGCGGCCGGAGCGTGGTGAGGACGCCGCTGACCACCCGTCCGAAGAAGGGGTCGGTGAACAGCTCGGGCCCGTCCCCGCACGCCCCCGAGACCACCAGGGTGACGGCGCCCGCTCGCCGGGTGACCAGCGAGCGGGCGGCGCTGTTCGGGACGTAGCCGGTCGCGGCGACGGCCTGCCGTACGGTCTCCTGGATGGCGGGGTCGACGTTGCGGACGCCGTTGACGACCCGGGAGACCGTGGAGCGGGACACTCCGGCCACCCTGGCGACGTCCTCCAGGGTGGCGGGCCGGTGGGCCGCAGGCAGGCGGGTCATGACGGCTTTTATAGCACGTCGGAGAGCGCTCCACCTGCGGCCCTGGCAAGGGTGCTTCCTACGGGTACGAGACCACCGTCGACGGAGTGGTCGACGTGCCCGAGGTGGGCGGGCCCACGTTGTTGATCACGTGGTCGAACTGGCCGTTGCCGCCCAGCGAGACCACCAGCAGGTCGTGGAACTTCACCCCCGGCCGGTTCGGTGCCTCGAAGCCGTGGTCCATCCTGATGGTCGGGTCGACGTTGTAGTAGCAGTAGCTGCCCAGGCCCCAGCCCTCGTGGGTGGTCACCGAGTCGTCGACCTTGTAGGCGGCGAAGCCCTTGGTGCTGCCGTTCTGCACGGCGGCCTGGTTCGGCGCGTCGTACGACTTCTCGTTCTGGAAGAAGACGGTCCTGCCGCGCTCGCCCGACCACTCGACGTCGTACTTCTTGAAGTGCTCGACGAACAGGCCGGTCGCCAGCACGTCGTCGCCGTGGACGACGAACCCGTAGTCGGACGGGTTCACGTTCCAGCCCACGCCGTCGCCGTGGTCGGCGCGCCAGATCCAGGTGTGGTCGACGACGGTGTCATCGCTGTTGACCACCACGGCGGTGGTGGCGGAACCGGGGCCGGCGCCGCCGATCCGCACGAAGACGTCCTGGACGGTGGTCGGGTCCGCCGAGTGGTCCGCAGCGGCGTTGTCCGGGCCGACCTGAAGCAGCACGGGGGAGTTGACCGCGCCGGCGTCGATCAGGAAGCCGGCCAGCCGCACGCCGTCCACGTCGGCGACCGTCATCGCCGTCACACCGTTGTCCGGGACGATCGTGGCCAGGCCCAGTCCCAGCACGACGGTGTCGGGACGGGTGACGTTGATCGTCTGGTCGACGTGGTAGACGCCGGGCGTGAAGAGCAGGTTGAGCCCCTGCGCCAGCGCCGCGTTGATGGCCGCCGAAGTGGCCCCGGGCTTCACCACGTAGAACTGGCTGAGCGGGATCGAGCTGCCCTGCGGCGCTCCGTTGCCCCAGCTGGGGCCGCTCGCGTTGGTCCGCTTTGCGGGGGCGAAGACCTTGTAGTCGCTGCCGTCCAGGTAGAGGAAGGGCTTCTCGCGGGAGACCGGGGTGGTGTCCAGCGTGGTGTACGGCGGGTTCGGGAAGCTCTGGGCGGGGGCGCCCTGGACACCCGAGAAGACCATGTTCCACACGCCGTTGGTCCAGCCGCCGACCGAGCTGTCGCGGGTGTACCACTGCTGCTGCGAGTACGGGCCGACGGTGCCGTCGATCCGGCTGTCGGCGATGTAGCCGCCGCTGGCCCAACCGTAGCCGGAGGGCGCCAGGTTGAGACCGCCCTTGACGTGCATCCGGCGGAACGGCGCGGCCTGGGCGACGGCCCAGCGGTCGGTACCGCTGACCGGGTTCAGCGCCAGGTTCTCGGCCGAACGCCAGAAGTTCTGGGTGGCGTTGCCGTTGAACCAGCCGGCGTCCACGGTGACATCGCCGTTGAAGGTGGTGTCGTCGGGCGACAGTCCGAGGCCCGCGATCGAGGTGTAGAAGCCGATGTTGGCGTTGATGTTGTTGTAGGTGCCGGGCTTGAACAGCAGCGCGTAACGGCCGCTGCCGAACTGCGCCGCCTCCTGCTGCTGGAAGACCTGGTCCAGCTTGGCCTGGATGCCGGGCGTGGACGGGTCGAAGACGAGCACGTTCGGGCCGAGGTCGCCGCCGCCGGTGACCGGCGGGACACCGGTACCTCCGGTGTGGACCTGGAACTCCCAGAGCGAGTAGCCCCAAGCGGTGCCCCGGGCCGTGCCGTTGATCCGGACGTAGCGCCCGGAGCCGGTGAGGTTGACGGTCTCGGTGCCGCCGGTACCGGTCGTGGTGGAGTAGGCGGTGGTCCAGTTGGCCCCGTCGTCGGAGAGCTGGATCTGGTACGCCTTGCCGTACGCCGTCTCCCAGGTGAGCACGACCTGGCAGACGGACTGGACGGAGCCGAGGTCGACCTGGAGCCACTGCGGGTCGCTCGCGGCGCTGGACCAGCGGGTGCCGGTGTTGCCGTCCACGGCGTACGCGGCGGGCGTGCCGCCGTTCTCGGTGGAGGAGGCGGTGGCGGGCCTGCCCTGCGCGGCGTCGGCACTGCCGCAGGCCGTACCGCCGAGGGTGCCGAAGACCTGGAACTCCCAGAGGGAGTAGCCGTAGACCGTGTGGCGGTGCACGCCGTTGAAGCGGACGTAGCGGCCGGTGCCGGAGACGTTCAGCGTCTCGGTGCCGCCGGTACCGGTGCTGGTGGAGTAGATCGTGGTCCAGGTGGCGCCGTCCTCGGAGGTCTGGATCTGGTACGCATCGGCGTACGCGGCCTCCCAGTTGAGCACCACCTTGCTGATCGCGGCACTGGCGCCGAGGTCGACCTGGAGCCACTGGGCGTCGGTGGCGGCGCTGGACCAGCGGGTGCCGGTGTTGCCGTCCACGGCGTACGCGGCGGGCGTGCCGCCGTTCTCGGTGGAGGAGGCGGTGACCTGCCTGCCCTGTGAGAGCAGGGTGTCGGCGGCGTGCGCGGAGGTCGGCGGGCCGGCCAGGACGAGACCGGCGAGCAGGGCCGCGGCGCAGAGTGCGGCCGGGCCGCGCCGCATGCTTCCGGGGCCGGAGCGTGTTGAGGTGAGCCTCACGGGCTTCTCCTGCGGGTGGGGTGGGTGGAGTACTGCGGTGGGGCGCGGACTCGGGACTCCGGTGCAGGCGGGGTCATCGGCCGGACCGGTGCGCGGCGCAGGCGCACCGGGGCATGGCAGGGCCGGGTAGGGATTCCGGCGGCTCGGCGCCGGTGGTCGGGAGAGCGCTCCCCCAGGGAGTCTCGGGGCCGTTCTTCGCGGGTGTCAAGCCCTTGACCGGGAGTTCCTCGTCGGCTCAACTCGACCCGTCGACAGTGGGGTTGAGTCCCCATCGGCTCCGTTCGACGGTGCATCACCGCAGCTCGGGGCCAGGGTTTCGTCAACGAATGGCCCGGGCCTCCGGTGCGCGCTCCGGCGCCTCGCCGCCCGAGTCGAGGAAGCGCGCCAGCGGGAGGGTGGCCGCGCCGACCGTGACGGCGTCCGGGCCCAGCCGGCCCAGCTCGATCGAGGTCTGGGCACACGGGAAACGCAGTGCGTACGCGGCCGCGGCCTCCCGGACCGCCGGCAGCAGCCGGGGGCCGATCAGCAGGCCGGCCCAGCCGCCGATCACGATCCGCTCGGGGTTGAACAGGTTGATCAGGTCGGCGATCCCCGCCCCGAGGTACTCGGCGGTCTCCCGGAGCAGTTCGGCCGCCGCCGGGTCCTCGTCCGCGGCCGAGAGCAGGGCCGCGATCCCGGCCTTCTCGCTGCTCCCGGGCGGTGCGCCGCCCCAGCGCTCCAGCAGGGCCTCCGCCCCGACATACGCCTCCAGGCAGCCGCGGGCCCCGCAGCGGCAGAGCCGGCCGCCGATCTGCAGCTTGGTGTGGCCCCACTCGCCGGCGCTGCTGGTGGCGCCCCGGAACGGTGCGCCGTCGGCGATCACGCAGGCGCCGACACCGGAGCCGATCAGGGCGACCACGGCGTTGTCGACGCCCTGCCCAGCCCCGAACCACATCTCGGCCCGGCCCAGCGTCTTGGCGCCGTTGTCGACGTAGAGCGGCAGATCGGTGCCGGCCCGCAGCAGGCGGCCGAGCGGGACGGCGTCCCAGCCGATGGTCTGGCCGTGGACGACGATGCCGTAACCGTTCTCGGCCGGATCGCCCTGCTCCACGATGCCCGGGACGCCGACCCCGACGCCCAGCACACTGCCGCGGTCGATGCCGGTCGCCGCCAGCACCTCGGTCAGTCCGGTCAGGATCGACTCCACCACGTGGTCGACGTCGTGCCCGCTGTCGGACAACGGGTGGTCACTGGCGGCGAGTTCGGTCAGCGTCAGGTCGAAGAGCGCGACCCGGACCTGGGTCTCGCCGACGTCCACCCCGACCAGGTGGCCGTGCCCGGCCGCCACCCGGAGCAGGATGCGGGGCCGCCCGCCGTCCGACTCGACCGAGCCGGCCTCCTCGACCAGCCCGTCCGCGATCAGCTCGCCGACCACGTTGCTGATGGACCCTGCGCTCAGACCGGTGCTCTGCCCGAGCTCCTGTCTGCTGAGCGGACCTTCGAAATACAGCTTGCGCAGCAGTACCGACCGGCTGCCTCGCCGCAGGTCACGGACGGTCTGCTTGCCTCGCTCTGCCATGGGGGCTCCCTCCTGGGTCCGAATCTATCGCTGCGCGAAGTCTTGACGCCAGCTTTTCTCACACGTTAAATCACGGCCTGAAGTAAGCCTGTGGGCTGAGAACTTCGACATCCACCCAGACCCCTGAGAGGGGACCGGTCATGCGCACCAACCGGATTGCCGCCGCCACCGCCCTGGTCGCCGCGCTCACTCTCACCGCCACCGCCTGCGGAGGCGGCTCCAGCAGCTCCGGCTCCGGCGACAACAGCAGCCCCAGGACGCTCACGTACTGGGCCAGCAACCAGGGCACCAGCCTGGACAACGACAAGCAGGTGCTGGAGCCCGAGCTGAGAAAGTTCGAACAGCAGACCGGCATCAAGGTCAGGCTGGAGGTCGTCCCCTGGTCCGACCTGCTCAACCGGATCCTCGCCGCCACCGCCTCCGGCCAGGGCCCGGACGTGCTCAACATCGGCAACACCTGGTCCGCCTCACTGCAGGCCACCGGCGCGCTGCTGCCCTTCGACGAGGCGACGTTCGCCAAGATCGGCGGCAAGGACCGCTTCCTGCCGTCCACCATCGCCTCGGCCGGCGCCGCGGGCAAGGACCCGGCCGCCGTGCCGCTCTACTCGCTCGCGTACGGCCTGTACTACAACAAGAAGCTCTTCCAGCAGCCCGGCATCGCAACCCCGCCGGCCACCTGGGACGAGCTGGTCGCCGACGGCAAGAAGCTGACCAAGGACGGCAAGTACGGCCTGGCCGTCGAGGGCGGCAACGTCTCGGAGAACGTCCACCACGCCTTCGTCCTCGGCAAGCAGCACGGCGCCGACTTCTTCGACGCCGCCGGCAAGCCGAGGTTCGACAGCCCGGAGGCCGTCGCGGCGGTGAAGCAGTACGTCGACCTCATCGCCAAGGACAGGATCGCCGCGCCCGGCAACGCCGAGTACTCCGCCAACCAGTCGGTCACCGACTTCGCCGGTGGCAAGGCCGCGATGCTGATGTGGCAGGCCGCCGGCACCTCGCTCAAGGCTCACGGCATGAACCCCGAGGACTACGGCGTCGCCCCCGTCCCGCTCCCGGCCGGTGCCACCGGCGGGAAGGCCGTCACCTCGATGGTCGCCGGCATCAATCTCTCGGTCTTCAGGAACACCAAGAACCTCGACGGCTCGCTGCAGTTCGTGAAGTTCATGACCAGCACCGAGGAGCAGAAGATCCTCAACGGCACCTACGGCTCGCTCCCGCCGGTCAAGGACGCCCAGAGCGACGCGGCCTTCTCCACCCCGGAGCTCAAGGTGCTCTCCAACGTCCTCGGCTCCAGCGCCGCGGCGCTCCCGCAGGTCGCCAACGAGAGCCAGTTCGAGACCCTGGTCGGCACCGCGGTCAAGAGCCTCCTCGCCGCCGCGGCAGCCGGCAAGGCGGTCACCGACGACACCGTCAAGGCCGAACTCACCAAGGCCCAGCAGCAGATGCCGGCGTCCTGAGGTGGGGAAGCGACTGGCCCGCATCGGGCTGCCCTACCTGCTCCTGCTCCCCGCCCTCGCGCTGGAGCTGCTGATCCACCTGGTGCCCATGGTGGTCGGCATCGTGATGAGCTTCAAACAGCTCACCCAGTTCTTCATCCGGGACTGGTCGGCCGCACCCTGGACCGGCCTGGGGAACTACCGCATGTCGGTGGACATCAACGCCCCGGTCGGCCGGTCGCTGCTGAACTCGTTCTGGGTGACCTGCGCGTTCACCCTGCTGGCCGTCGGGCTCTCCTGCCTGCTCGGCACCACGGCCGCTATCCTGATGCAGGACACCTTCCGCGGCAGGGGGCTGCTCCGCGCAGCCTTCCTGCTGCCCTACGCCCTGCCGGTCTACGCGGCCGTCATCACCTGGTCGTTCATGTTCCAGCGGGACACCGGCCTGGTCAACCACGTGCTGCACGACCAGCTCCACCTCACCTCCGACCGCCCGTTCTGGCTGCTCGGCGACAACAGCTTCACGGCACTCGTGACCGTCTCGGTCTGGCGCTCCTGGCCGTTCGCCTTCCTGACCCTGACGGCCGGGCTGCAGAACATCCCGCGCGAGCTCTACGAGGCCGCGGCGATGGACGGGGCCGGCATCTGGCAGCAGATCCGCCGGATCACCCTGCCCGCGCTGCGGCCGGTGAACCAGGTGCTGGTGCTGGTCCTGTTCCTCTGGACGTTCAACGACTTCAACACCCCGTACGTCCTGTTCGGGAAGTCCGCGCCCGAGGCGGCCGACCTCATCTCCATCCACATCTACCAATCCTCCTTCGTCACCTGGAACTTCGGCGCCGGCTCGGCCATGTCGGTCCTGCTCCTGCTGTTCCTGCTGCTGGTGACGGCGGTCTACCTCTTCCTCACCTCGCGCCGGAGGGACGCCGATGCTTAGGCCCCCTCCTTCCTTCCGGTGGACCAGGCGGATCCTGCTCACGCTGCTGTCGGTCTTCACGCTCACGCCGGTGTTCGTGATGCTCAGTTCCTCGCTGAAGCCGCTGCAGGACGTCCAGGGCCCGTTCCGCTGGATCCCCAGCGGGATCACCCTGCGCCCCTACCTGGACATCTGGAAGACCGTCCCGCTCGCCAAGTACTTCGTCAACTCGCTCATCGTGTCGGTGAGTTCGACGGTCTGCTCGGTGCTGATCGCGATCCTCGCGGCGTACGCGGTCAGCCGTTACCGCTTCCGGGGCCGGCGGCTGTTCACCGTCACCGTGCTCTCCACCCAGATGTTCCCCGGCATCCTCTTCCTGCTCCCGCTGTTCCTCATCTTCGTCAACATCGGCAACTCCACCGGCGTGGCCCTCTACGGCAGCCGGGGCGGGCTGATCCTCACCTACCTGACCTTCTCGCTGCCCTTCTCCATCTGGATGCTGGTCGGCTACTTCGACTCCATCCCGCGCGATCTCGACGAGGCCGCGCTGGTGGACGGTTGCAGCCCGGTCGGCACGCTGCTGCGGATCGTCGTCCCGGCCGCCGTGCCCGGGATCGTCGCTGTCAGCGTGTACTCCTTCATGACCGCCTGGGGCGAGGTGCTCTTCGCCTCGGTGATGACCAACGACACCACCCGCACCCTGGCCGTCGGCCTGCAGGGGTACTCCACCCAGACCGACGTGTACTGGAACCAGGTGATGGCCGCCTCACTGGTCGTCAGCGTGCCGGTGGTGGCCGGCTTCCTCCTGCTGCAGCGCTACCTGGTCGCCGGACTGACCGCAGGAGCCGTCAAGTGACCCGAGTGACCCCCGTCGAAAGGCATGCCGTGGACGACCTCAGCGCTCTCCCCGACGACTTCGTCTGGGGCGCGGCCACCGCCGCGTACCAGATCGAGGGCGCGGTGGGCGAAGGCGGCCGAGCGCCCTCCATCTGGGACACCTTCTCCCACACCCCGGGGGCGGTCGACAACGGCGACACCGGCGACGAGGCCTGCGACCACTACCACCGCTGGCCCGAGGACATTGCGCTGATGCGGCAACTCGGCCTGGGCGCCTACCGGTTCTCGATCGCCTGGCCGCGCGTGGTCCCCGAGGCCGACGGCCGGGTCAACCCGGCGGGGCTGGCCTTCTACGACCGGCTCACCGACGCCCTCCTCGAGGCCGGGATCACCCCCTTCGCCACCCTCTACCACTGGGACCTCCCACAGGCCCAGCAGGACCGCGGCGGCTGGCCCGAGCGCGCGACCGCCGAGCGCTTCGGCGAGTACGCGGCCGTGGTCGCCGACCGCCTCGCCGACCGGATCACCGACTGGACCACCCTCAACGAGCCGCTCTGCTCCGCCTGGATCGGCCACCTGGAAGGGAGGATGGCGCCCGGCCTGACCGATCTGACCGCCGCTGTCCGCGCCTCCTACCACCTGCACCTCGGCCACGGCCTCGCCGTCCAGGCCCTGCGGGCCGCCAACCCGAGGGTCAGGGTGGGCATCGTCAACAACCTCAGCCCGTGCGAGCCGGCCACCGACAGCGAGGCCGACCGCGCCGCCGCCCGGCGCGCCGACGGCCACACCAACCGCTGGTGGCTGGACCCGATCCACGGGCGCGGCTACCCCGAGGACATGACCCAGCTGTACGGGGTCGACCTGCCGGTCCGGGGCGGCGACCTGGCGACCATCGCCACCCCGCTGGACTGGCTCGGCCTCAACTACTACTTCCGCTTCGTGGTCGCCGACGACCCGTCCGGCGCCGCCCCGTACATCCGCCAGGTCCCCGGGCCAGGCCCGCGCCGTACCGCGATGGACTGGGAGGTGCACGGCGACGGCCTGGAGCAGCTGCTGCTGCGTCTCACCGACGACTACGGCGCCCGGCGGATCCACGTCACCGAGAACGGCTCGGCCTACCACGACACCGTCGCCCCGGACGGCCGGGTGCACGACCCCGAGCGCACCGCCTACCTGGAGGAGCACCTCGCCGCCTGCGCCCGCGCCGTCAAGCAGGGCGCCCCGCTGGCCGGGTACTTCGCCTGGTCGCTGATGGACAACTTCGAGTGGGCGTACGGCTACGACAAGCGCTTCGGCCTGGTCCACGTCGACTACCCGACCCAGCGCCGTACCATCAAGACCAGCGGCCGCCGCTACGCCGAACTGATCGCCGCCCACCGCTCCCGTACCGGCGGCGCCTGACACCGACGGATGGTCACCGCTCTCCCTCGTACGCCCGGTGCAGCCGCTCGACGCCGTCGATGACCTGCGCCGGGCTCCGGGTGCAGGCGTAGCTCAGCCGCAGGTGCGGGGCCGGTGCCTCGGCGGCGAAGTACGGGCGGCCCGCGGTCACCGCCACCCCGGCCCTGAGCGCGGCGGCGGCCAGCGCGCCGTCGTCCGTGCCGTCCGGCAGCCGCAGCCAGAGGTGGTAGCCGCCGTACGGGACCTGCGGCCCGAGCAGCTCGGGGAGCGTACGGCGCAGGGCGCCGACGGCGGCCCGGCGCCGCTCCTCGAGCGCCGTCGCGAGTTCGCGCAGGTGCCGGGCCCAGGCGGGCGAGCCGACCAGCTCCAGGGCGGTCTCCTGGAGCGGGCGCGGGACGAAGAAGCTGTCCACCGCCTGGACGGCCCGCATCCGCTCCAGCGCCGGACCGTGCGCGGTGACGGCGCCGACCCGCAGGCTCGCCGAGGCGGCCTTGGTGAGCGAGCGGACGTGGACCACCACGCCGTCAGGGTCCTCGGCCGCGAGCGGCGGAGCGAGTGCGGGGGCGTCGGCGTGGACCAGCCGGCGGGCGAAGTCGTCCTCGATCACGAAGGCTCCGGCCGCCCGCGCGATCCGCAGCACCTCGCGCCGGCGGGTGGCGGAGAGCACGGCGCCGGTCGGGTTCTGGAACAGCGGCTGGCAGACGAAGGCCCGGGCGTGAGTGGCGGCGAAGGCGTCCGCCAGCAGGTCGGTACGGACGCCCTCGCCGTCGACGGGGACCGGGACGGGCCGGAGTCCGGCGGCCCTGGCGACGGCCAGCGTGCCGGGGTAGGTGGGGGACTCGACCAGGATGGGTGCGCCGGGAGCGACCAGCGAGCGCATGGCCGTGGTGAGCGCGCTCTGCCCACCCGCCGTGACCAGGACGTCCGAGGCGCCGAGGTCCCCTCCGATGTCCCGGGCGAACCAGGCGCGCAGCTCGGTCAGGCCCTCGACGGGCGGTCGGCCCCAGGCTCCCGGCCGCCTGCCGGCCCTGGCCAGCGCGGCGGCCAGGGCACGTTCGGGCTGGAGGGACGGGTGCAGGTACCCGCTGTTCAGGTCGACGATGTCGGGCGGCGGCACGGCCAGCGCGCCGAGGACCCCGGAGGCGTCGGTGCTCCGGGCCGGCACCCGGCCGGCCTCGGCGCTGAGCGCCACCTCCTGCCAGGAGACGTCCCTGGGCGCGGGGGCGGCGCCGCGCGGCTCGGCCCGGAAGACACCGGCACCGGGCCGGGAGACCACCAGTCCCTCGGTCACCAGGGCGGCGATCGCCCGGGAGACGGTCACCGGGCTCACCTGGTGTCGCTCGGTCAGGGCTCGGCTCGACGGCAGCTTCTCACCGACCGAGTAGCGGTCGAGCTCCCTACGGAGGATGTCCGCCAGTTCGGCCACACTGCTACGCTCGTGCATGACAGCACAAGATAGCGCTATTCGGCCGAGCACGATAGCGGTGGGCGGCACCGCCCTCTCGGCACTCGCCGTGCTCTCCTTCTCCTTCAGCTTCCCCGCCACGGTCTGGGCGCTGGACGGCTTCGGCCCGTGGACGGCGACCGGTCTGCGCGGTGTGCTGGCCGCAGCGGTCGCCGCCGTCTGCCTGACCGCGCGTCGGGTCCCGGTGCCCGCGCGGCGGCACTGGCCGGGTCTGCTGGCGGTGGCCGGCGGCTGCGTGGTGGGCTTCCCCCTGCTCACCACGCTGGCCCTGCGGACCTCGTCGACGGCACACTCGGCCGTCGTCATCGGCATCCTCCCGCTGGCCACCGCCGTGTTCTCGGCCGTCCGTTCCGGTGCCCGCCCGTCCCGCACCTTCTGGTGCGCCGCGCTGGTCGGCGCCGTCGCCGTGCTCGGCTTCACGGTGCAGCAGAGCCACGGCGGCCCGTCCCTCGCCGACCTGTACCTCTTCGGCGCGCTGCTCGTCTGCGCGGCCGGCTACGCGGAGGGCGGACGTCTCGCGCGCGAGCTGCCGGGCTGGCAGGTGATCGCCTGGGGCGTGCTGGCCGCGCTGCCGGTGACGGTACTGACCACGCTGCTCGCCCTCCCCGCCGAGCCGGTCCACCTCACCGCGCAGGCCCTCTCGGGTCTGGCGTACCTGGCGGTGGTCTCCCAGTTCGGCGGCTTCGTGCTCTGGTACCGGGGCATGGCCGTGATCGGCGTCCCGAAGGCCAGTCAGCTCCAGCTCGCGCAGCCCCTGCTCACCCTGGTCTGGGCGGCGCTGGTGCTGGGCGAGCAGCCGTCCACCGCGGCGCCTGTGACGGCGCTCGCGGTGCTGGGCTGCATCGCCGTCACCCAGCGCACCCGGGGCTGACGGTGTGCCGGCAACCGGCCGGGACTACTTGATCCCGGCCGCGTTGCAGGCGTCCGCGTACTGCTCGTTGCAGATGTCCGCCGCCTTGTAGAGACCGCCGGCTATCACCGTGGCGGCCACCTTCTGCTTGGTCACGACGATCGGGGAGAGCAGCATGGACGGAATCTTGGCCCCGCCCTCGCTGTCGGAGATCGAGCTGGCCACCGAGGTGATGTCCAGGCCCTTCAGCAGGTAGACGGCGATGTTGGCGGCCGCGTCGGCCTCCGGCTTGTACGGCTTGTAGATGGTGTATGCCTGCTCGCCGGCGAGAATCCGGCGGACGGCGTCGATCGAGGCGTCCTGGCCGCCGACCGGGATGTTCTTCATGCCGGCGCTCTTGAGCGTCTCGATGACGGAGGCGGCCATGCCGTCGTTGGCGGAGTAGACCGCCTGGAAGCCGTCCTTGCCGAGGCTGTGGATGGCCTCGTTCGTCTTCTGGGCGGCGACGGCGGGCTTCCACTCGCCGGACTGCTCGTAGACGATCTTCTTGACCTTGCCGTCCAGGGCCTTGTGCGCGCCGGCCTTGAACATCGCGGCGTTCGGGTCGGCCTCGGAACCGTTGATCATGACGATGTCGGCGTTGCCGGCCTTCGACCCGAGGGCGTCGAGCAGGGCCTGCCCCTGGAGCTCGCCGGTCCGCTGGTTGTCGAAGGAGACGTACGCGGCCACGTTGCCGGCGGCCAGCCGGTCGTACGCGATCACCTTGGTGCCCTTGCGGGCGGCGGCGTCGACCCAGGAGGCGGTGCTCTTCGCGTTGACCGGGTCGAGCAGGATGACCTTGACGCCCTTGGCGAGCAGGTTGTCGAACTGCTGCTTCTGGGTGGCCTCGTCGCCGTCCGCGTTGGCGTAGTCGACGGTGCACTTGGTGCACAGGCCTGCGATCGAGGACTCGATCAGCGGCCGGTCGAAGGACTCGTACCGGGTGGAAGAGGACTTCTCGGGCAGCAGCAGACCGACGATCTTGCTGCTGGCGGAGCCCGACTTCGCTGCGCCGCCGTCCTGGCCGCAGGCGGCCAGCGTGAGCGCCATCGACACAGCGGCCATGCCGACGATGGTGCGACGCGTCATTGCGTTCATGGTGGGTGGTGCCTCCCTGACTTCGCCGCAACGTTGCGGCTGAGGAGGGAGTCAAGCTGCCGCGCCGACTTGGCGTCAAGAATTAAACCATCAGGTCGGGCGTCGTGCGCCAAGTCGTTACCTTATGGAGCACCGAGCTGCTCGGTCTCCGGCGCTGGATGTGTGGCAGCGACAACTCTTCAACGCGGCCGGCCCCTGCCCGGCGTCACGGGCTGACGGGATCCCAGGGGCCCTGCTCACGGCGGGCCTCGGTGTCGGTGCCCGGCCAGGGCGGCATGGTCACCGCGACGATCTGCAGCGGCGAGCCGCCCTGGTCCGCGCGGAACTGGAAGGCCGTGCCGAGCGGGATGGTCACGGCCGTGCCCGGGCGCAGGGAGGTCACCTCCGCCAGGCCGTTCTGGCGGCGCCAGATCAAGCCGGTGCCCTGGGTGACGTACCAGATCTCCTGGACGGTGGCGTGCGAGACGGCGCGGGAGACCGCCCCCGGCGCCAGTTCGAACCGAGCAAGACTGCCGAGCCCGGCGAGGGCGGCCAGCGGCCGGACGGTCGAGCCGTCCGGCGCGTCGACGGTGAGTGCCTCCTCCACCGTCCAGCTGCCGAACGGTGTGTACGCCATCGGGTGACTCCTCCCCGGGCCGGCCTCGGCGGTCAGCGTTCGGTACGGACGACCAGACAGACCCCGGCGACCACGATGGCACCGCCCAGCAGGATCGGCCAGGTCAGCGGCTCGGCCAGGACCAGCCAGCCCAGGAAGACGGCCACGACCGGATTGACGTACGCGTACGTCGACACCAGGGGCAGCGGGGCCGACTGCAGCAGCCAGGCGTACGCGGTGAAGGCCACCAGCGAGCCGAAGACCACCAGGTAGGCGAGCGCGACCCAGGACCGGGTCGAGATCGTGGCCAGGTCCAGCCCCTGCGGCTCGCCCCGGAGAGCGGCCACCACCAGGCAGCCGAGCCCGCCCGCGATCATCTCGTACACGCCGGCGGCGAACGGGTTGGCGGGCATCTCGAGCCGGGACGCCAGGAAGGAGCCCCCGGACCACATCAGCGTCGCCCCGATCACCGAGAGCACCCCGGCCAGCCGCACCTCGCCGCTCAGCCCGGGCGCCGTCAGCACCGCGAGCCCGACCAGACCCAGCAGCACCCCGCCGATCGTCATGACCGGGGTGCGCTGCCCTGCCGCCCGGCGTAGCAGGACGACCCAGAGCGGTACCGCGGCCACCAGCAGCGCCGCCAGCCCGGACGGCACGTCCTGCTCGGCCAGGACGACCAGCCCGTTGCCGCCGAGCAGCAGCATCAGGCCCACGCCGGCGGCCGAAGCCAGCTGACGCCGGTTCACCCGGAGCGCCGACGGGCCCTGCCTCCAGGCGACCAGCGCGGCCAGTGCCAGACCGGCCGTGATGAAGCGGGCGGTGGCCGAGAGGAAGGGCGGCATGGTCTCGACCGCGACGCGGATGGCGAGGTAGGTGGAGCCCCAGACCACGTAGACGATGCCGAGGGCGGCCCAGACGGTGCCGGAGGTCCGTACCCGGGCGGGGGCCAGGTCGGTGGGTCCGGAGACGGAGAGGTCGGTGGGGCAGGAGGGGTCGGAGGCGGACTGCCGTGACGCCGCTGTCATGTGCTTCTCCCGGAATTGGTGCTGTACGGCGTATGGCACCACATCGCGCCGCAAAGCGCGAGATCCCTCGTCGGGCCGCCTGTGGCCGCGACCGGATCCGGACGCGGCGCGCCCCGCCCACGGTCGGCCGAGTGGCTGAACCGGACCCGCCCACCGCCCGGCGCGTCCCGGCGCCGCGCGGGCAGGTGGTACGCATGGACGGTGCGTGGGAGGAGCAGCCGTCGTGGAGTGGTTCGCGGCACCTGAGTACTGGCTGGCCCGAGCGGTCTTCCAACGGCTGATCGCCGCCCTCTACCTGATCGGGTTTCTGACCGCGGCCAACCAGTTCCGCGCACTGATCGGCGAGCACGGCATGCTGCCCGTCCCGCGCTTCGTGGCCCAGGTGCCGATGCGCGCCTCGCCCAGCCTCTTCCATCTCCACTACTCGGACCGCACCTTCGCCGCCGTGTCCTGGGCGGGTACCGCGCTCGCCGCCGCCGTGCTCGCGGGGGCGGGGGACCATGTCCCGCTCGGCGTGGCGATGGCCTTCTGGGCCGTGCTGTGGGTGCTCTACCTGTCGATCGTCAACGTCGGCCAGACCTGGTACGCCTTCGGCTGGGAGTCCCTGCTGCTGGAAGCCGGCTTCCTGGCGGCCTTCCTCGGCAACGAACGGGTCGCACCGCCCGTGCTGGTGATGTGGCTGCTGCGCTGGCTGCTGTTCCGGGTCGAGTTCGGGGCGGGCCTGATCAAGCTGCGGGGCGACAGCTGCTGGCGCGACCTGACCTGCCTGCGCTACCACCACGAGACCCAGCCGATGCCGGGCCCGCTGAGCTGGTTCTTCCACCACCTTCCCAGCCCGCTCCACCGGGTCGAGGCGGCGGCGAACCACTTCGTCCAACTGGTGGTGCCGGTCGCCCTCTTCCTGCCGCAGCCGGTGGCGAGCGTGGCCGCCGCCCTGGTCGTGACGACCCAGCTCTGGCTCATCACCTCCGGAAACTTCGCCTGGCTCAACTGGCTGACCATCGCCCTGGCCCTCTCGGTCGTGGACGCACCGTCCGCCTCGGCACTGTTCCCGCTGCCGGACCCGCCCGCCTTCCACGCGGAGCCGCTCTGGTTCGAGGTACTCGTGCTCGCGCTGACCGTCCTGGTCGTGGTGCTCAGCTACTGGCCGGCCCGCAATCTGGTCTCGCGCCGCCAGCTGATGAACCGTTCGTTCAACCGGCTCCACCTGGTCAACGCGTACGGCGCGTTCGGCTCCGTCAACCGGCTGCGCCTGGAGGTGGTGGTCGAGGGCACGGCGGAGCCGGTGCTCGGCGCCGGGACGGTCTGGCAGGAGTACGGCTTCAAGGGCAAGCCCACCGAGCCGAGGCGGATGCCGCGTCAGGTGGCGCCGTACCACCTGCGGCTGGACTGGCTGATGTGGTTCGCCGGCATCTCCCCGGTGTACGCACGATCCTGGTTCGCCCCCTTCATGGCGAGACTGCTGGTCAACGATCCGGTCACGCTCAAGCTGCTGCACCGGAACCCCTTCCCGGACGAACCACCTGCCCATGTCCGCGCGCTGCTCTACCACTACCGGTTCACCACGTGGCGTGCGCTGCGTACGACCGGTGCCTGGTGGGAACGGCGCCTGGTACGCGAGTTCCTGCCCCCGGTGACGCTGCGCGACCTGGCCTACCTGGTGGCACACCACCCGGCGCGGCCGCCCGTCAAGCCACCTGGGAAACCGCCCTGACCGCGCCACGGTGGGCCGTACCGGACCGGGTACGTGCACGCCTCGAACGGCCACCCGTATCCTGGGCGTCCGCGCGGGGCTCCCTGCTCCTCCCGCCCGCTCCGCCGGACTCCCGTGTCCCGTCCCCTGCCTGCCCTGCCACGAACCGGACTTCACCATGACTGTGCGCTACCTGAACGACGCCGACGCCGCGCCGGTTGACCCAGCGGCCACGCCCGACGGCGAGGCCCTGCCGGGCCCCCGTGAGGAACTTGGCCGGTACGCCGACCTGGGCGGCTTCACGCTTGCCGCCGACACCCACCCCTGGTACGCGGCCGCCGACGCCATCGGCAGCCCCGAGGACGCCCGGGCCGCCTCCACCGTCCTCGCCGAGCTGCGCAGCGGCGACGTGCTGGCGACCCGTGCCGCCGTCAGCGGGCTGACGCCCGAGGGCGATCTGGACGAACCGGACACCCTGACCGGGCTGAGCCTGGTCGTCGGCGTCCTCCAGCGTGTGCAGGGCACCTCCGCCCGGCTGCGCGCCGAGGCCTACGACGCGGACCTGGACGCGCTGACCGCCGCCACGGCCGGCGCACGGTGGCGCAAGCAGCAGGGCGTGAAGCTCTCCTGGAGCCGGCGCCGCGCGCTGCGCGCCCAGGCGAAGACCCTCGCCCTCGGCTCGCGCACCCGCCGGGTCGACCTGCACGAGGCCCTGGCCGCGGCGGCAGCGGAGCGTGCGGACTGGGCCGCGCTGACGGCGTCCACCGACGGCGCACGGCCGACGGTCGCGGGCGATGCCACGAAGCTGGCCGAGGCGGCGCAGGCCGTCGACGCGCTCGGTCAGGCCGTGCGGGCGCTCGGGCGGCTGCTGCCGGGCCGCGACCTGGAGTCGCTGCCGCTGGGCGAGCTCGCGGAACTGGTCGACCGGCTGGCCGCCGACGAGGGGACGCTCTACCGGCTCCCCACGCTGCGCTCGCTGCGCGCCGGGCTCGCCGAGCAGGGCCTGGAGGACCTGCTGGCCGAGCTGACCGAACGCCAGGCCGACCGCGAGGCGGCGACCGCCGCGTACGACCGGCACGTGGGTGCCGAGGCCGCCGACGGTGGCGTGGAGGCCGCGCGCCAGGCGCTGGCGGCGGGGCCGCGGGCTGAGGTTGAGATCGAGGTCGAGGTCGCTGAGGCGGTCGAGGCTGAGGTCGAGGCCGTCGAGGTTGAGGCTGAGGTTGCCGAGGTCGAGGTCGCTGAGGCCGTCGAGGCTGAGGTCGAGGTCGAGGCCGTTGAGGTCGAGGCCGAGGTGGAGCCGACGGTGACGGCGGAGGTCGTCGCTGAGGAGCCCGTCGCCGTCGAGGAGCCCCTGGTCGTCGAATCCGAGCCCGAGCCCGAGGCGGTCGCCGAGCCCGCTGTGACCCCCGAGGTCGCGGAGATCCCGGAGACCGTCGAGGTCCCCGAGACCGTCGAGGTTGCCGAGGTTGCCGAGGTCCCCGAGGCCGCCGAGGTCGTGGAGCCCGCACCGGTCGCGGAGGCCGAGCCGGCTGCCGAAGCCGAGGCCGAGGCCGAGCGCCCCAAGCGCGTGCGCCGTCCGAAGAAGCCGGAGCTCACCCCCGGCCGCCCGATCACCGCGTACACCCCGGAGGAGCTGACCGCGCTCGTCCGGTGGATCGACAGCGACTTCGTCGAGCGCACCGACGACGAACTGCTGCGCGCCACCATGAAGGAGCTGGGCTTCGCCCGCCTCGGTCCCCGGATCAAGGATGCGCTCGGCGCCGCCGTCTCCGAGGCCCGTTCCTGACCGCACCGCCACCACCGGGCGCGCCCGCCGGTCCCCTCCCAGGAGGGCGACCCGCGGGCGCGTCCGTGTTCACGCCACGGTGATCGCGTCGAGCTTGGCCTTCAGGTACTCCGTCGAGTCGACCGTCTCGTACGCGACCCGCCCGACCGGCGCGGGCAGCGGCGCCACCCTGGTGTGGGGGTCGCACTCGTAGAAGTACACCAGCGACATCAGCTCCTCCTCCGGTGCGTGCGGCGACGGCGGCAGCACCCGGTGCCGGCCCGACCGCCACCGGTCACCCGTCCAACGGGCCATCAGGTCCCCGATGTTGACCGTCAGCGCCGCCGGGTCGTACGGGGCGTCGGCCCAGCCCTGCTGCTCCGTCCAGACCTGCAGTCCGCCCTTGCCCTGCTGCCGGTCGAGCAGCGTCACCGTGCCGAAGTCGGTGTGCGGGCCGATCCGGTACTGGTCCGGCAGCGGCTCGCCGACCACGCCGACGCCGGGGTACCAGTTGATGTTGCACGTGTAGGTGGGCGCGGCGGTGTGCCGGGTGAAGAAGTCCTCCGCCTGACCGAGCGCCGCCGCGAGCAGCCGCAGCGTCTCGTCCGCGACCGCCCGCATCCGGTCCATGTACCCCTCGACCACCGCCTGGAGCCGCGGTGCCTCCGTGCTCGGCCAGACGTTCCGCTGGAACCAGAACGCGTCCAACTCCGCGTCCCCGGTGCCGGCTTCCGCGCCCACCGTCCAGGACTCCTTGAGGTCCGGCGGTGTCTCGGTCCCCTCCGAGTAGCCGTTGGCCTCCGCGCCCTGGCCCAGCCAGCCCCGGCCGCCGACCGCCACTGCGAACTTCTGCTTGACCTCGAGCGGCAGGGCGAAGAACTCCCGTGCTGCCGCCCGCACCTCCTCGCGCTCCTGCTCCGTCACCCCGTGCCCGGTGATCAGCAGGAACCCCGCCCGGCCGAGCGCCTCGTCGACGCTGCGGGCGATCCGCTCACGCGCGGCCGCGTCACCTGTCGTCCATGTGCCCAGGTCGATGGTGGGGATCCGAACCTCGCTCAACACTGCCTCCTGAGACCGCCTCGGCTACTCGCCGATGTCCTCGAACCACAGCTCGGGTCGAGCCGTGATGAAGTCCTCCATCAGCCGGACGCACGTGGGGTCGTCCAGCACCGTGACCGCCACGCCGTTGGCCGTCAGCCAGTCGTGGCCACCGGTGAAGGTCCGCGCCTCGCCGACCACCACCCGTCCGATCCCGAACTGCCGTACCAGGCCCGAGCAGTACCAGCAGGGCGACAGCGTGGTCACCATCGTCGTCCGTCCGTACCCGCGCAGCCGGCCCGCCGCGCGGAAGGCCGCCGTCTCCGCGTGCATCGACGGATCGCCGTCCTGCACCCGGCGGTTGTGCCCGCGCCCCAGCACCTCGCCGTCCGGACCGAAGAGCGCGGCACCGATCGGGATGCCGCCCTCCGCCAGCCCGGCCCGGGCCTCCTCGACCGCCACGGCCAGCATCTGTTGGGGATCCACTGCCTCACCTCGGCCTCTCTCGTCGACTCTCCTCGACGGAAACATCACCGCAATGTCCGGAACGTACCCTCCCAGGCGCCCACCAATGAGCCCGCCATGCCCGCCGGGAGCCCGCGATGACCGCACTCACCCTCCGCGAGATCCTCGCCTTCGACGTGCTCGGCCCGGCCTCGCCCGTCCTGCTGGCCGGGCGGGCGGCACTGGACCGGCCGGTCCGCTGGGTCCACTCCAGCGAGGTGTACGAGGGTTACGCCTTCCTCTACGGCGGCGAGTTGCTGCTCACCAACGGCTACGGGCTGGCGCACACCTCCGCCGAGCAGCAGCGGACGTACGTCCGCGAGCTGGCCGCCAGAGGTGTGGCCGCCGTGTTCATCGAGGTCGGCCGTGCCCTGCCGACCATGCCGGAGGCCGTGGTCGCCGAGAGCGAACGGGTGGGCCTGCCGCTGGTGGCGCTGCGCCGCGTCGTACCGTTCGTCCGGATCGCCGAGGCGGTGAACACCGCGATCGTCTCGCTCTCGCTGGCCGAGCGGACCACCCGCCGCTACCGCGACACCGCGCACACCGCCCCGGGCGCCGACCGGGCCGCCCATGCGGCGGCGCTCCTCGCCGACCTGGCCGACGCCGTCCCGGTCGGCCGCGCGGAGGCGGCGGCCCGGGCCGAGCTGGCCGGGTTCCGCGCCGCGCCGGGCACCCGCCTGATCGGACTCGCCGCCCGCGAGCTGCCGGAACCGGCACTGCGCCAGGCGGCCCAGGGCCCGGTGCTCCTCGCCGAGCTGCCCGGTGCCCTGCTGGCCCTGATCGGCGTCCCGCCGGGCCCGGACGCCGTCCGCGCCGTGCGGACCGCCCTGCTGGAGGCGGCGCCCGCCGGGGCGGTCGTCGGTCTGGGCCCGGCCGTGCCGGCCGAGGCGGGCTGGGACAGGTACGGCGAGACCCTCCGGGAGGCCAGGACCACCCTCGAACTCGCCGTCACCGTCCCGCCCGCCGAGCCGGGTTCCGCCGCCCGCTCCGGCGAGGCGTTCGTGACCTCCGCACGGGCGCTCACCCTGGAACGCGAGCTCACCCGCAGTGGCGGCCCCGAACGCTGGGCCCGCCTCGCCGACGACGCGCTGGGCCCGCTGCTGGCCTGGGAGGCCCGCCACCCGAGCGACCTGGTCCGCACGCTGGAGGTCCACCTGCGCAACGGCTGCTCGCCGACCCGTACCGCCGCCCTGCTGCACATAGGACGGCAGTCGCTCTACCAACGCCTCGAGCGGATCGAACTGCTGCTCGGCACCGAGGTCGACGACCCGGACCTGCAGGGCGAGTTGCTGCTCGCCACCTGCGCCCACCGCCTGCTGCGCGCCGGTCAGCGCGAGGGTGCCAACCCCGGTACCCGCCGCAGCCCCGCGTACAGCAGGGCCGTCAGCACGAAGCCGACCACGCAGGTCAGATCCCCGATCGAGGGCGCCGCCTTGGCGACGTAGCCGGTGAACTGCTCCTGGTTGCTGAACAGCAGGACGGAGACCAGCGTCCCGGCCAGCATCGACACCGGTCCGGCCCATACCTCGTACGAGGCGTCCGCCATCCGCTCGCCCGCCGCCTCGTCCGTGCCCCCGGCCCGGTGCCGCAGCCACTGGTCGACGAAGACGACGGCCAGCCAGGGCGCCACCCAGTACGCGATCACCAGCAGGAACGCCTCGTACGAGTGCCCGGCGTCGCTCAGCCCGCTCCACGCGACCAGGAAGCCGAGCAGACCGATCACCAGGGCCACCGGACCGCGCGGCAGACGGCGCAGGCCGAGCGACACGAAGGACATGCCGGCCGAGTAGATGTTGATGGCGTTCGCCGAGATGGCGCCCAGCATGATGGCGAGCAGCGTCAAGTTGCCGAGCCAGCCCGGGAGATGGCCGGTGAAGGCGGCGGTCGGGTTCTTCTCGCCGCTCACGATGGTCGCCGAGGCCGCGCCGACCACCGCGAGGACGGAGACACCGACGAAGACGCCCACCGCGGGGTAGGTGATGACCTTCCAGCGCGGTGCGGTCGAGGGGAGGTAGCGGGTGTAGTCGGCGGCGAAGGGGTTCCACCCGGCGGCGTACCCGAAGGCCGTGCTGAACGCCAGCATGAAGCCGCCGAAGCCGCCCGCCGTGCCGGCCGCACCGCCCAGGTGCGCCTTGCCGAGGGTGACCGCCGATGCCGCCAGGAAGACGACGGTGAGCAGCGGAAGCGCGTACTTCTCGAAGCCGTGCACGAAGTTGTGCCCCAGATACGCCACCGCGATCTGCGCGATCACCACCAGGACCAGGCAGAACAGCGTCGGCATCCCGGACAGCGTGCTGAGAGCGAAGGCCCCGGAGACGCTGTTGACGGCGAACCAACCCAGGCCCGCGCCGACCGCGTTGAGCCCGGCCGGCAGCGCATTGCCCCACCGCCCGAACGCCACCCGGCCGGCCACCATCTGCGGCACGCCGAACCGCGGCCCGTACGCGCTGAGCCACCCGTGCGTGACCGAGCCGACGGCCGTGCCGAGCAGCAGAGCGGCACTGGCCGTCCAGAAGCCGAGGCCGAAGAAGAGCACCGAGATCACGCCGATGTAGATGGTCGCGAACTCCATGTTCGGCGAGAGCCACGTCCACAGCAGCCCCAACGGACTGCCGTGCCGGGCCTCTTCGGGGATCGGCTCGGCGCCGGTCGGCTCAACGGCGAGGACGTGGGAACCGTAGGCGGTGATGTCGGCGTTCAGGTCTGCGGGGTCACTGACGGAGGTACCGTCGTCCCCGCGCGTGGGGGCTGTCGTCATGCCCTAAATCTCGGCCCCGCACGCACCGGCGCCAACGTACGGGCCGTACGTATCCGGGCGCATGGGTGCGTACGTTCCGTACGTCCTGCGCCCGTTGTGCCCCGGCGCATTGCCGAGCAGTTAACCTACGGTTTCCCCGTGGCCGCGACGGGCGGCTCCGCATGTTCGGGGACGATGCGGTGCAGGCCCTTGCGGTCGTAGTAGGTGGTCATGCCGAAGCCGAAGACGAGGGCCGCCACCACGGCGACGGAGATCATGATCCAGGCTCGGGTGAGGCCCGCGTCGCCCTGGGCGTCGAAGTAGAGGATCGCGCGGACGCCGTCGGCGAGCTGGCGCATGGGTTCGAACTCGGACAGCACCCGGTAGAAGTCCGGCAGGGCCTGCAGCGGGATGGTGGCGCCCGAGGAGGGCAGCGCGAGCGCGATGAACACGAACATGGCGACCAGCTGGCCGATCCCGCCGAACGCGGCGAGCAGAGCCTGGACGCCGAGCCCCACCGCGGCCGTCGCGCAGACCGAGAAGATCCACAGCAGCGGGAGGTGCGAGGCGTCCATGTCCAGAAATCCGACACTGGCGAGCATCACCAGGCTGGACGTCAGCACGGAGAGTACGACCGACATCGTGGAGGTGATCGCGAGCGTCTGGGTCCGGCTGATCGGCACCGTGGGCAGCTGGGTGCGCAGCGGGCCGAGCTCATTGGCCGTGTACCCGAGGGCGACGTCGACGCTGTTGCTGATCACGTTGGCGCCCAGGAATCCGGCCAGGACCAGCAGCAGCGTGTAGTAGAACGCGGTCAGCCCCAGGCCGCTGCGGGTGCCGAGCGGATGGCCGACCACAACATTGACCGTGATGGGGTCCGCCAGGAGGAGCTGCTCAGCGTTGGTCGCTGTCGCTCCCTGGGCCTGCCGGCCACTCGTGAGCGTGGCGCCGAGCTGCAGCGAGGCGGTGTGCGCCGCCTGCTGGGCGATGGAGTTGGCCAGCGAGGAGGCCAGGCTGCCCGCGCCCGGATTGGTGAGCACCGTCATGGTCGGCCGCGGGGGCGTCTGCTGCCCGGTGGCCCCCAGCGCCGCCACGGACGCGGTGAAGCCCTCGGGCACCTCCAGAACCCCGTACAGCTTGGCCGAGGCCAGGCCCTCCTTGGCCTCGGCCTCGTCCAGCAGCCGCCAGGAGACCTGGCCGTGCGGGTCGGGTGAACCGGCGATGGCGGTGGTGATCTGTGCGCCCAGATTCGTCGGTTGGCCGGCCACGGTGGCGCCCTGGTCGGCATTCACCAGACCGATGGGCATCCGGTGCAGGTCGCCGCGCGGATCGAGGATGCCGCCCATGTAGATCAGCGAGAGCAGCAGCGTCACCAGGCCGATGACGATCACCGGGACCACCCAGATCTTGGGGGTCCTCAGTACCTGCCACGCGGTGACGCCGGGCGCAGCCTGATTCGATGACATGGGTCTCCCGGGATGACAACCACCGCGTCGACCCACAAATTATCCGGTTCACCCCGTTCTGTCCCGCCGCCTCGCCCGAGCGCATCGGAGTGTCAGAAGCGCAGCGGCGTCAGGTGCTCGGGCACCACCACCCGGGAACGTGGCGCCGCCTGCCGGGCCTCGGTCAGGAATCCGGCCAGGTCGGCGGCCGGATCCTTGACGGCCGGATCGGTCAGCGGCGTCTCGAAGTTGTCCCAGTGCACCGGGACGACGGTCCTCGGGAGGTCCAGCGCCTTGAGCAGCCGGGGCAGGTAGCGGTGCGTCGCCTTGCTGTTCTGGACGGCGATCATCGCCACGTCCGGCCGCAGACCTGCCACATTGCGCTCGACGAAGTCGCTGGCACCCATCAGGAAGGCCGCCGGGCCGCCGCCGAACCGCACCTGGAAGGCGAGCGTGTCGCCCTCCGGCAGGTCGGAGATGGTGGCCGGTGCGACCGCGGGCGGGGCGGTGAGGGTGCCCGGTGCGAAATAGCGGTGCTTCGGGTTGCGGCTGTGCAGGCTCGACACGACCTCGACCACGCAGAAGCCGAAGTCCAGCACCTCGCCTCCCTTGACCACGACGAGCTGCGCCGGGTCGACGCCCAGCGCCGTGAGGAGGTGACAGGTGGTCTGGGTGCCGACGACGGGCGCCTTGGTGGCCTTGGCGATGTACGGGACGTCGTTGAAGTGGTCCCAGTGGCTGTGGCTGACCAGGACGAGGTCCGCGGCGCCGGCGTGCTGGTCCACCAGATCGCCCCTGGTCGTCAGCTCGGTACGCGGGTTGAAGACACCCTTCGCCAGGCCCGTGTCGAAGCGGGTGATGTACGGATCGAAGAGCACCGTCCGCTCCTCGGCGTCCATCCGCCAGCCGGCGTTGCCCAGCCACCGGAACACCGTCCCGGTCCCGGCTGCGGCGCCGTCCTCCCGGCCGGTCCCGGCCGCCTCCGCGGGCATCGCCACCGAACCGACCACCGGGAGCGCGGCCCCCGCGGCGGCCGTCCGAAGGAACCCCCGTCGTCCTAACCTGCTGTCCTGCACGGCTGGTGATCTCCCCTCAGCTCAGCTCCGGCGGGCACGGCTGCCCACGCCTGCACCATAGGATCATCCGCGTCGAACATTCGTCCACGATTCGACGTAATCCGTACACCGCCGGGCGGACTCGGTCCCGGTCGAAGGCGGCCGGGACCGCGCCCCCGTCGTGGTTGCTCAGCTGCCCGTCCACTGGCGGAGCCTCCGGCCCGAGGGGCTCCCGGCCGCCCGGTCGCCGGGTGGCGCCGTCTAGGCTTCTGGACATGCGAGATTTTGCCACGGGGCTGGGTTATCTGATCAAGGGGCAGAAGTGGGTGGCCCGGCACGGCCGGTGGTGGGGGTTCGGGATGATCCCGGCGCTGATCACCCTGGTCGGGTACGTGGCGGCGATGGCCGCGCTGGTCGTGTGGTCGGGTGAGCTGGTCGACTGGGCGACGCCCTTCGCCGACGACTGGAGCTCGCCGTGGCGGAGTCTGGTGCGCGGGGTGTTCGCGGTGGCCGTGGTCGGCGGCGGGGCGCTGCTGGCGGTGGTCACCTTCACGGCGGTCACGCTGCTGGTCGGCCAGCCGTTCTACGAGTCGCTCGCCGAGAAGGTGGACGAGACCGAGGGCGGCGCCCCGGCGGCGCCCGACGTGCCGCTCTGGCGCGAGCTGGTGACCTCGGCGAAGGACAGCATCCGCGTGCTGCTCCGGGTGGTCGCGATCGGCGTGCTGCTGTTCGCCTGCGGATTCATCCCGGTGGTCGGGCAGACCGTCGTTCCGGCCATCGGTGTCTGCGTGTCCGGCTACTTCCTGGCCGCCGAGCTGACCGCCGTGGCGCTGCAGCGCCGGGGCTTCCCGCAACGCGAGCGGCTGCGGCTGCTGCGAAGCAGGCTCGGCCTGGCGCTCGGCTTCGGGGCGCCGCTGGTACTGCTGTTCCTGGTCCCGCTGATCACCGTACTGGCGATGCCCGGCGCGGTGGCGGGCGCGACGCTGCTGGCCCGCGACCTCGCGCCGGTGGAGGAGGACGAGGAGACGGAAGACACTCCCGACTTCCTCCGAAAGTAATTAAGTAATAGATTTCGGTGAAATTTGACATTCCGTCGATATCTGCACGATAACTGCCGTCATGAGTGCATCGGCGGGCATCACCGTACAGTCGGCCGGGGTCGATCTCGCGGACCCGGACTTCTGGCAGCTCCCCGCCCCGGACCGGGCCGCCGCCTTCGCCAGGCTCCGCGCACTCGAGAGCCCGGTCCGCTTCACCGACCCCCGCACCGGCAAGGGGTTCCACGCCCTCGTCCGCCACGCCGACGTGGTCGAGGCCAGCCGCACCCCGGACGTCTTCATCAGCGCCCCCGGCGTCACCACCCCCGAGCCGGCCCGCTGGGTCCGGGCGCTGTTCGGCGACTCCATGGTCAACCTGGACGACCCGCGCCACGCCGACCTGCGCCGGATCGTCTCCCGGGCCTTCACGCCCCGCCTGATCGCCAAGGTCGAGGAGGACATCCGCCGGGTCGCCACCCGGATCGTGGACGAGGTCATCGAGCGGAACCCGGACGACTTCGTGCCGGCCGTCGCCGCCGAGCTGCCCTACCAGGTCATCTGCAACATGATGGGCATCCCCGACCAGCAGCGCCGCGAGATCCTGCAGCAGATCAACCACGCCTCCGAGAACACCGGGGTCGCCCGCAGCCGACTGCGCGTCCCCGGGCGCGGCCTGCGTGCCCTCGCCCGGATGCAGGGCGTGATCGCCGCAATCGGCCGGGAGCGGCGGCGCCGTCCGGCCGACGACCTGATCTCCGCGCTGGTCACCGCAGACGTCGACGGCAAGCACCTCAACTCGCGCGAGCTGGGAGCCTTCTTCTCCCTCCTCCTAGTGGCCGGCGTCGAGACCACCAGGAACGCCCTCGCCCACGGCCTCCACCTGCTCACCGAGCACCCCGAGCAGCGCGCCCTGCTGCTCTCCGACCTCGACACCCACCTCGGCGGCGCGGTGGAGGAGATCGTCCGCTGGTCGACGCCGATCATCCAGTTCCGCCGCACCCTGGCGGTGGACCACGAGCTGAACGGGACGCACCTCGCCAAGGGCGACAAGGTCGTACTGTTCTTCGGCTCCGCCAACCGCGACGAGGCGGTCTTCACCGACCCCGACGCCTTCGACATCACCCGCTCGCCCAACCCGCACCTCGGCTTCGGCGGCGGCGGCCCGCACTTCTGCCTCGGCGCGTACCTGGCCCGCCAGGAGATGAAGGTGCTCTTCCGTGAGCTGCTCACCCGGCTGCCGGACGTCCGCTCGGCCGGCGAGCCCGAGCTGATCCCGTCCAACTTCGACAACCGGGTCAGGTCACTGCCGTTCACGTTCACGGCACCCTGATCCACCGGCGATTCGTCAGGTTTGCCCGCCCGGCTTGTCCGTTCCGGCGCGGGCCGCTGCGAGCCGCCGCCCCTTAGCGTTCCGGGACCACCACGTCATTCGAGAGGCGGTCCCGGTGCAGCAGGTCATGAACGCATGGCTGATCCACGACTATCGCGAGGACGACCTCGCAGCAGTCGTCCACCTGATCGACACCACGGCCGAGCTGGGCCAGGAGTCGGTCTTCTCCCTCGCGGAGTGCATCACCGCCCTGACTTCCCGTCAGCCCGCCGTGGTCGCCGTCAGCCAGGGCGCCCCGATCGGCGCCGCGCTCGCCCATGTCGCGGGGGACCGCGCCTGGGTGATGCGGATCGCGATCGCACCCGGCTGGCGCGGACGCGGCCTGGCGAGTGCCCTGCTGCGCGAGCTGGAGCGCCGCCTGCTGGCGCAGCGGGTGCGCCGGATCGCGTACGTGCTGCCCGAGGAGGAGCTCCTCGGCGAGGGGCTGCGCAACGCCGGGTACACGCGACGTCCGGCGGTCGCGTACTTCGAGAAGGCCGAGCCGCCGACCGGCCCGGCCGCCAACCTGCTCGAGGAGCTCGGCGGCCGTCTGCTGTCCGGCGACCTGTGGGACAAGGTGGCGGGCATGGAGGCCGAGAAGAACCTCATCGAGCGCCGGGTGGTGCTGCCGCTGGCCGAGCCCGAGCGGGCCGCCCGGCACGGCGTACGGCCGCCGCGCGCGATCGCCCTGTTCGGCCCGCCCGGCACGGGCAAGACCACCTTCGCCCGGGCCGTCGCCTCCCGGCTCGGCTGGCCGTTCGTGGAGCTGCTGCCCTCCCGGCTCGCGGACGAGGGCAACCTCGCCGCCGCCCTGCGCACGGCCTTCGCCCGGATCTCCGAGCTGGAGCGGGTGCTGGTCTTCATCGACGAGGTCGAGGAGATCGCGCCGATGCGCGGCGAGGGGGCGCCGTCCGGGATGCACGGGGTCACCAACGAGCTGCTCAAGCTCATACCCGGCTTCCGCGAGGGGGAGGAGCGGCTGCTGGTCTGCGCGACCAACTCCATCCGTTCGCTCGACTCGGCCTTCCTGCGCCCGGGCCGTTTCGACTACCTGATCCCGATCGGCACCCCGGACGCCGCCGCCCGCACCGCTATCTGGTCCCGCTACGCTGCCACTCGCTCGGACGTGGACCTGTCGGTGCTGGTCGGGGCGAGCGAGCTGTTCACGCCGGCGGACATCGAGCACGCCGCCCGGATCGCCGCCCAGGCCGCCTTCGAACGGGACCTGGGGGACGGCGCCTCCGACACGGCGGGGGCGACCACGGACGACTACCTCGCCGCGATCGCCCAGTGCAGGCCGACGGTGACCCCCGCGCTGATCGAGGAGTTCACCGCCGACATCACCTCGCACGCCCGGGTGTGACGGTCAGGCCGGGCGAGCCGGGTGGGAGCCCACCGCGTCGCGGATCTGCTCGCCCAGGCCGCCGTCCCGGCGGGCGCAGTTCGCGCAGCAGAAGAACTTGCCCGAGACCTCCACGCCGTGGCCGACGATCCGCACCTGGCAGTACTCGCAGCGGGGCGCCAGTTTCTCCATCGCGCACTCGAAGCTGTCGAACATGTAGCTGTCGCCGGTGACCGTCTTGACCTCGAAAGCCAGCCAGTAGTCGTTGCCGCAGACCGCACAGACCGCCATGGGGATGCGCCCCTTTCCGTTCCTCGGGTGTCGCCCGGCCGTCTCGGCCGGGCGATTCCGAGTCTCGGACGGCCCTGTGAGGTCGGCAATCTGCGCGCGGCCGAACGGATAATGGGAGGAGCTCTCCTCGCAGGGCGGTAGCAGGGAGGTAGCCATGATCATCCGCATCTGGTCGGCGCCGGTCGTGCCCAGAAAGCTGGACGAGTTCTGCGCCGTGCTGACCGGGCAGGTGCTGACGGAGTTCGGGGACACGGACGGCTTCGAGGGCGTCGAACTGCTGCGCTCCGTGAACGAGGACGACCACCGCGTCCTGGTGGTGACCCGCTGGCGGGACGAGGAGGCGGTGCGCGGGTACGCCGGGCCGATGTGGCGCATCCGGCCGGTCTGGGCCGAGGGCGAGCTCGGCTACCTGGAACACCCGCCGAGGGTCGCCCACTTCCGCCCGGTCGAGCCCGTACCCAGGTCCGAGTCCGCCGCGCCCGGCGAGAACGGCTGACGTCCCCGGACACTCGCGCAGCGGGGCAACGACAAGGGGCGCGAGCAACTGCGCGAGATCGGAACGCAACCTCCTGTAGCCTGCCGTTTCGCGCAGCTCCTCGTGCCCCTGTGGTTGCCCCGCTGCGGGTGGAGCCTCTAGACGCCGGCCGGCAGATGCTTGGCGTTGTGGTGGATCCGGACGGCCGTCGCGATCTCCAGCAGGCCGAGAATCACCAGGCAGCAGCCGGTCAGAATGGTCAGCGCGGTGATCGAGGGGGCCGGCCACACCATCAGGATCACGCCGGCCACCGCGTTGAACGCGCCGGCCGTGGCCTGCCAGCCTCGCGCGGGCATGTCCGGATCGGAGGCCGCGGCGGCGATCTGGGTGATGCCCCGGAAGAGCCAGCCGATCCCGATCCACAGGGCGAGCAGCAGCAGCGACTGCGCGGCGCTGCGGAAACAGAGCAGCCCGAGCAGCACGCACAGGGCCCCGCTGATGAAGGCGAGCACCCGCAGCGCGGTCGCCGCATGGGTGCCGAAGGCCGCCACCAGCTGCACCACCCCGATGATCACCAGATACAGGCCGAACAGCACACCGACCACCCGCAGGGTCTGCTCCGGCCAGGCGAAGACGATCACCCCGAGGATCAGCGAGGCGAGCCCCGCCGCGAGCAGGGCCTGCCAGGCGGCGTGGGCCAGCCGTTGCAGCGGACCCTCCAACAGCGGGGTCGGGACCTGGGGCGTGGCCATGGCGGCCTCCTGACGGGCAGACGGCTGGACACTCCCACTCTCGCCGCCTGCCCGGCGGGCCGCCTGCGGACGCCACCGTTCGGCTGACGCGCCCATGACGGTCTGATGATCCTTCAGTCATCCGGCGGTCACCCGGATGTCCTATCGGATGGGTAGTATCCGATGCTGTGACTCAAGAAGGGTGGGGGACCCCTCAGGTCGAGCCGATCACCAACCACTACATCGTCTGCGGCGGCAACGCCCTGGCCCACCGGCTCATCCGGGAGCTGATCGAGCAGTACGAAGTCCCGGTGGTGGCCCTGGTGCCGGACGTGTCCCGCGACCACGGCCCGCAGATCCTGCAGCTCCCGGGTGTCGCGGCCGTCCACGAGTACGCCACCGTCACGGACGAGGCGCTCGGCGCCGTCCACGCCGAAACCGCCCGCGGCATCGCGCTGGTCGACGGCTCGGACCAGGACAACATCCATGCCGCGCTGAACGCCCAGGGCCGGAACCCGGGCATCCGGATCGTGCTGCGGATGTTCAACCAGCGGCTCGGCGAGCACATCGAGCGGCTGCTGCAGAACGGTGCGGCCCTCTCCGGCTCCGCCACGGCCGCCCCCGCCTTCGCCAACGGCGCCCTCGGCCGCCCCAACTCGGTACGGGTCGGCGACCGTTACCTGTACGTCGCGTACGACGACGACATCCACTCCAACCAGATCTGCGTGGTCGCCGACCGGATCGACCGGCAGGATCTCAGCAGACTGCGCCTGCTGCCCGAGACCGCCGGGCGGGCGGCCGAATTCATCGCACTGGCACGGCGGTTGGGCGCGGACGGTTCGACCGCCGGCCTCCCCGACGCCGACCCGCCCGCCGCCGGGGCGGGCGGGGGCGTGGCCGCCCTGCAGGCACTGACCAGCGAGCCTCCGCTCCCCATCCCGTGGTGGACCAGGACGCGCTGGTGGCTGCTGGACACCCTGCGGTTCTTCACCAGCGCCCGGCTCCGGCTGGTGCTGATCACCGCCCTGCTCGCCGTCCTGCTGGGCGCGGGCGTGATCTGGTACTTCAACGGGCATCTCGGCTGGACGCTCTACGTCACCCTGCTCGACATGGCGGGCGCGGCCACCCCCGACCAGCCGGGCGAGCAGGTGCCCGGCGGCACCTGGCAGCGTGTGGCCCAGGTGGTCATCACCTTCTGCGGCATCACCTTCGTGCCGGTGGCCACCGCGATCATGGTGGAGGTGCTGGCCACCGGCCGCCGCGGGCTGCCGAAGGCCCCCGGCGCCGGGACCCGCGACCACGTGGTGGTGGTCGGCCTCGGCAACGTCGGCGTCCGGGTGGCGGCCCTGGTGCACGAGGCGGGCGTCCCGGTGGTCTGTATCGAGCGTGACCCGCAGGCCCGCGGCATCGCGGCGGTCCGGGCGCTCGGCCTGCCGGTCCTGGTCGGCGACGCGCCGCTGGAGAGCCAGCTGCGGCGGGCCAGGATCCAGTACAGCCGGGCCTTGGTCGCCGTCACCGACGACGACGCGGCCAACCTGGAGGCGGGTCTGGAGGCGCGTGCCGTCCGGCCCGAAGTGCGCATCGTCGTACGGCTCTTCGACGACGACTTCGCCCATCACGTGTACGCGACCCTGGGCAATGTCGCCTCGCGCTCGGTCTCCTACCTCTCGGCACCCGCCTTCGCCGCCGCGCTGATGGGACGTGAGGTGCTCGGTACGCTCTCCGTCTACCGGCACGTGCTGCTGATCGCCGAACTCGCCGCCGACGAGCGGTCGGGGCTGGCCGGGCTGAACCTGCACGACATCGAGGAACCGGGCGGGGTACGGGTGATCGCCGTACGGCTGGCGCGGCGGCCCGAGGACCACCAGTGGAACTACGCCGACCGGGCCCGGCGGCTGGTGCCGGGCGACCGCATCGTCGTGGCGGCCACCCGCAGCGGGCTGGCGCGGCTCAGCACACCGTCCTAGGGATCGGGTGACCACACGAGGGGCGCGGGAACTGCGCGAGTTCGGAAGGCAGCGGCCTGTGCCCTTCCGGTTTCGCGCAGTTCCCGCGCCCCTGCTGGTTGCCCTAGCGGTTCTCGAAGGACGGCGCGCGCTTCTCGGCGAAGGCGGTCATGCCCTCCTTCTGGTCGGCCGTGGCGAAGGCCGCGTGGAAGAGCCGGCGCTCGAACCGGACGCCCTCGGCGAGGGTGGTCTCGAAGGCCCGGTTGACGCTCTCCTTCATCATCACGGCGGCCGGCATCGACATCGCCGCGACGGTCTCCGCAGTGGCCAGCGCCTCCGCGAGCAGCTCGGCGGCCGGCACGACCCGGGACACCAGACCGGCCCGCTCGGCCTCCTCGGCGCCCATCATCCGGCCGGTCAGGCACAGCTCCATCGCCTTGGCCTTGCCGATCGCCCGGGTGAGCCGCTGCGAGCCGCCGATGCCGGGGATGACGCCCAGCTTGATCTCGGGCTGGCCGAACTTGGCGGTGTCCGCCGCCAGCAGGATGTCGCAGAGCATCGCCAACTCGCAGCCCCCGCCCAGCGCGAAGCCCGCCACCGCCGCGACGACCGGCTTGCGCAGCCGGCCCAGCTGGTCCCAGGGGCCGAGCCAGTCGTCCAGGTAGACGTCGGGGAAGCGGTTGTCCTGCATCTCCTTGATGTCCGCGCCGGCCGCGAAGGCCTTCTCGGAACCGGTGATCACCAGACAGCCGATCTCCGGGTCCCGGTCGAACGCGGTGGCGGCCTCCACCACCTCGTTCATGAGCTGGTTGTTCAGCGCATTGAGCGCCTTCGGCCGGTTGAGCGTGATCAGCCCGACCCGGCCCTTGCGCTCGACCAGGATCGTCTCGTAATCGGTCATCGTCCTTGACTCCCCAATTCCTGCTCTGCGGCACTCAGCGCGCCCTGACGGTGCCTACGATCTCGGACGGACCGGCCGGTGCGCCAGTCTCGACAGGCGAGACGATGGTCACCCGAGGCCCAGCTCGTCGCCGCCGCGCGGGGCGAAGAAGCGGGCCACCTCGGCCTCGCCGACCTCGGCGAGGCCGGCCGGGGACCAGCGGGGATCCCGGTCCTTGTCGACCACCTGGGCGCGGATGCCCTCGACCAGGTCGGGCGCCTCGAGGGCAGCACAGGAGACGCGGTACTCCTGGTCCAGGACCTGTGCCAGGGAGCCGAGGGCGCGAGCGCGCCGCAGGGCGGCCAGGGTGACCTTCAGGGAGGTCGGTGACTTGGCCCTGATCTGCTCGGCGGCCTCCTTGGCCTCCGGGACGCCGCTGCTCAGCAGGCGGTCCAGGATCTCCTCCACGGTGTCGGCGCCGTAGCAGGCGTCGATCCACTCGCGCTGGGCGGCCAGTTCGGACGGCGGTGCGTCGGCCGCGAACGTCCGGACGGCCTCGGCCGGGTCCAGCCGGGCCAGGGACCCGGTGAACTCCGCGAGCCGGGAGGTGGGCACGAAGTGGTCCGCGAAGCCGCACAGCAGCGCGTCCCCCGGTCCCATCGAGGCGGCGGTCAGGGCGAGGTGGGTGCCGAGCTCACCCGGTGCCTCGGCGAGCAGCAGGCTGCCGCCGACATCGGGCACCAGGCCGATCCGGGTCTCCGGCATGGCCACGGTGGAGCGCTCGGTGACGACCCGTACGCCGCCGTGGGCGGAGAGGCCGACCCCGCCGCCCATGGTGATGCCGTCCATGACGGCCACGTACGGCTTGGGGTACTGCGAGATCCGGTGGTTGAGCAGGTACTCGTCCCGGAAGAACGACCGCGCGCCCGCTCCGCCGGCCTTGGCGTCGTCGTGGAGCGCCCGGATGTCCGCCCCCGCGCACAGCCCGCGCTCGCCCGCACCGGTCAGGACGACGGTGGCGACCGCGTCGTCCGCGGCCCAGGTCTCCAGGGCCTGCCGGACGGTGAGCAGCATCTCGTGGGTGAGTGCGTTGAGCGCCCGGGGCCGGTTGAGGACGATACGGCCCGCCCTGCCGTCCGTGTGCAGCAGTACATCGGTCGTCATCGGGCCGCTCCGTCCCCTGGGCATCGCTTCAAGATCTCCCGACACGGTACCGGCCCGGTGGACGGCGGGTGGAGATCACCCCGGCGAGGAGGCCTCGGCACGCTGGTAGCGGAGGAGGACGACCCCGTTGCCGAAGGCCCGGGTCTCGGCCAACCGGAGATCGGTCCTGGCGTCCGAGGGCCGGAACAGGGGCTTGCCCCGTCCGATGAGGACCGGGTGGACGCAGAGGTGGTACTCGTCGATCAGGTCGTGCTGCCGGAAGGCCGCGGCGAGGTCGGCACCACTGAGGGCCAGATCTCCGCCGGGCTGCGCCTTGAGCGCCCGGATCTCCTCGACGTCGACCTCCCGCACGATGGTGGTGTTCCAGTCGGCGCGCTCCAGGGTCCGGGAGTACACGATCTTGGGCTTCTCCCGCCAGATGCGGGCGAACTCCACCATGGGCCCGGTACTCGAGGGGTCACTGTCGGCGGTCGGCCAGAACCCGGCCATCAGCTCATGGGTGACCCGTCCGCTCAGGAACGCGCCCAACGCCCTGAGCTGTTCGTTGAAGTAGCTGTGCAGCTCGTCGTCGACCAGGTGCCAGTCGATCTCGCGGTCCGGTCCCTCGAAGAACCCGTCGAGGGACACCGACATCATCAGCACGATCTTTCTCACGGACGGGACGATACGGCGCTTCACCGAGTGGACCTCGGTGCCCCGGCCGACGGTGTGCCGGATTCCCTTACGGGACGACGGCTCAGGGGACGATGCGGCCGGTGACCTCGCCGAAGGACAGGCGGGTGCCGTCCGGGCCGGGGGCAGTGGCGGTGATGGTGACCTCGTCGCCGGTCTCCAGGAAGGTGCGGGTGGTGCCGTCGGGGAGCTTGACGGGGTTCTCGCCGTTCCAGGTGAGCTCGATCAGTGCGCCGCGGGTGTCGGCCTCCGGGCCGCTGACCGTGCCGGAGGCGTACAGGTCGCCCGCGCGCAGGCTGGCGCCGTTGACCGTGAGGTGGGCCAGCTGCTGGGCTGCCGTCCAGTACATCTCGGCGAACGGGGGCCGCGAGACGAGGTGCCCGTTGAGCCGTACCTCGAGGGCGATGTCCAGTCCCCAGGGCTCGCCCGCCCGGTCGTCGAGGTAGGGGAGCGGCTCGACGTCGCGCGCCGGCGGGGTGACCCGGGCGTGCTCCAGGGCGTCCAGCGGCACCACCCAGGGGGAGACGGAGGTGGCGAAGGACTTGCCGAGGAAGGGGCCCAGCGGCACGTACTCCCAGGCCTGGATGTCCCGCGCCGACCAGTCGTTGAGCAGGCAGACGCCGAAGACGTGGTCGCGGAAGTCCGCCAGCGGCACCGGGGTGCCGAGCTCGGTCGGCGCGCCGACCACGAAGCCGACCTCGGCCTCGATGTCGAGCCGGCGCGAGGGGCCGAAGGACGGCAGCGGGTCGGTGGGCGCCTTGCGCTGCCCGTGCGGGCGGACGATCGGGGTGCCGGAGACCACCACCGTGCCCGCGCGGCCGTGGTAACCGATGGGCAGGTGCTTCCAGTTGGGCGTCAGCGGCTCCGAGCCGGGCCGGAAGATCTTGCCCAGGTTGGTCGCGTGGTGCTCGGAGGCGTAGAAGTCGACGTAGTCGGCGACCTCGAAGGGGAGGTGCAGCTCGACGTCCCCGCGCTCGAGCAGGCACGGGCTGATCGCGGGCCGGTGGGCCTCGTCGCTCAGCCAGGCCGTGAGCGAGGCGCGCACGGCCGTCCAGGTCGGACGGCCTGCCGCCAGCAGCGGGTTGAGCGAGTCCGCGTCGAGGAGCACCGAGGGCTCGCCCACGGCGCGGGCGGCGGCGCCCGCGTCCAGGACGAAGTCCCCGACGGCGACGCCGATCCGGCGGCGCCCGGGCTGGTCGGGGGCGGTGAAGACGCCGTACGGGAGGTTGTGCAGGCCGAACGGCGAGTCCTGCGCGGAGGCGATCCAGGTGGTCAACGGTTCTCCCGGGTCAGTAGGCCGAGCGCGGCCAGGTCGTCGAGCGGCTCGGCGATGCTGCAGGTGCCGAAGGCGGTGAAGGAGCTTCTGAGCTGGGCGATCTGATCATCCGTCAGATATCGTGCGGCGGTGGCCAGTACCGCACCTGACCGCTCGGCCAGGACCTCTGCGGCCCGGTCGGGCGCCTGCGCGGCCAGCAGGACGTTCAGGAAGCCGTGGTGCTCGAACCCGGTGACCGGGTCGGTGTGCCGGACGGCGTGGTGCAGCCCGGCCGTGCACTTGTACGGCAGGGCACGCTCGGCGCAGCCGGCCACGAACGCGGCCAGCTCCCCGACCGACGGGAAGGCCGCGGCGGTCAGTCCGCCGGTACGGAACTTGGCCCGGTACGGCGTATCGGTCAGCGCGTCGAGGGACTCCTCCAGGCGGGCGCCGCGCGGGAGTTCGACGGCGGCGGTGACGCCCGACGGAAGGTTCCCGTCGAGGGCGGCGACGGTCGCGCGCACGTCCGACGCGGCCACCTCGACCGAGACGACCGACAGCCCGGCGGCCGCCTTCAGCGCCGGGACGAGCTCGGTGCTGCCCCCCGGCAGCACCAGCCCCACCCGCAGGCCGGGACCGGCCAGCGAGGCCAACTCGCCCAGCCGGCCCGGCCCGCAGAGGAACGGGCCGACCGCCTCGGCGTACCAGGCGGCCCGGTGGGCCAGGTGCGCGGGCACGGCCTCGGGCAGCGGCAGATCCCCCGGCGGGAAGATCGCCGCATCGTCGAACAGCCCACGGAACAAGGGCGGAACGCTCATGCACCCGCCTCGCTTCGCTCGGCGGTCGCTTCGCGACGGGCGGCCAGTCCATTGGTTCGCTTTCCCCCAGCCTCCGGCCGGGGGTACCCCCATCGCTCGCTCACCGGGGCCCCCGTCCGCCCGACCACGTCCACGCGTAGCCCGGGTCCTCGCTCGCGGTCGCGCCCTCGCCGAGCTCCAGCGGACGGAAGGTGTCCACCATCACCGCCAGCTCGTCGAAGAACTCGGCACCGATGCTGCGCTCGTACGCACCCGGCTGCGGCCCGTGGGTGTGGCCGCCGGGGTGCAGCGAGATCGAGCCCTGGCCGATGCCGGAGCCCTTGCGGGCCTCGTAGTTGCCGCCGCAGTAGAACATGACCTCGTCGCTGTCCACGTTGGAGTGGTAGTACGGCACCGGGATCGACAGCGGGTGGTAGTCCACCTTGCGCGGTACGAAGTTGCAGATCACGAAGTTGTTGCCCTCGAAGACCTGGTGGGCCGGCGGCGGCTGGTGGATCCGCCCGGTGATCGGCTCGAAGTCGCTGATGTTGAAGGCGTACGGGTAGAGGCAGCCGTCCCAGCCGACCACGTCGAACGGGTGGTGCGGCACCGTGTACCGGGTGCCGACCACCCCGCTCGACCCCCGGTGCTTGACCAGCACGTCGACGTCCGTCTCGTCGACCAGCAGCGGCCCGACCGGACCGCGCAGGTCGCGTTCGCAGTACGGCGCGTGCTCCAGCAGCTGCCCGAAGCGCGAGAGGTAGCGCTTGGGCGGCGTGATGTGGCTGTTCGCCTCGATGCAGTACGCGCGCAGCGGCTCGTCCGCGCCCGGCACCCAGCGGTGGGTGGTGGCCCGGGGGATGATCACATAGTCCCCCTGGCCGACCTCCAGCGTGCCGAACACCGTCTCCAGGACGGCCGAGCCCGACTCCACGTACACGCACTCGTCGCCGAGCCCGTTGCGGTACAGCTCGCTCGGCGCACCGGCGACCACGTAGCTGATCCGCACGTCCCCGTTGCCGAGCACCAGCCGCCGTCCGGCGACGACGTCGGTGTCCTTCCACTCCTCGCCCTGGAAGAGCTCGTGGAGCTTGAGGTGGCGGGGGATCAGCGGCAGGTTCGGCGTGGTGGCCTGGTCCGGCAGCTCCCACGGCCGGGCGTCCACGATCGCCGAGGGGATGCCCCGGTGGTAGAGCAGGGAGGAGTCCGAGAAGAACCCCTCCTCGCCCATCAACTCCTCGTAGTACAGCCCGCCTTCGGGGGTGCGGTGCTGGGTGTGCCGCTTGGGCGGGATGTTGCCCAGCTGCCGGTAGTGCGCCATGGTCCTAGTCCTCCCGAGCCGTTCTCAGAGGTTGCCGCGCCGGTCCTGCTCGCGCTCCAGCGACTCGAAGAGCGCCTTGAAGTTGCCCTTGCCGAAGCCCAGCGAACCATGCCGCTCGATGAACTCGAAGAACACCGTCGGCCGGTCGCCCTGCGGCTTGGTGAAGATCTGCAGCAGGTAGCCGTCCTCATCACGGTCGACCAGAATGCCGCGCTTCTTGAGCTCCTCGACCTCCACCCGCACCTTGCCGATCCGGGCGCGCAGCTCGGGGTCGTCGTAGTACGAGTCCGGGGTGGAGAGGAACTCCACGCCGTTGGCCCGCAGGATGTCCACGGTGGTGAGGATGTCGTTGGTGGCGAGCGCCAGGTGCTGGCAGCCCGGGCCGCCGTAGAACTCCAGGTACTCGTCGATCTGCGACTTCTTCTTGGCGATGGCCGGCTCGTTGAGCGGGAACTTCACCCGGTGGTTGCCGCTGGCGACGACCTTGCTCATCAGGGCGGAGTACTCGGTGGCGATGTCGTCGCCGACGAACTCGGCCATGTTCTCGAAGCCCATGACGCGGTTGTAGAAGGCGACCCACTCGTCCATCTTGCCGAGCTCGACGTTGCCCACCGCGTGGTCCAGGGCCTGGAACAGCCGCTTGGGGTGGCCCTCGGGGCGCTGCACGCGGGTCGCGGCGGCGACGAAGCCGGGCAGGTACGGGCCGTGGTAGCGGGAGCGGTCGATCAGCGTGTGGCGGGTCTCGCCGTACGTGGCGATCGCGGCGCGGCGGACGGTGCCGTGCTCGTCCGAGACGTCGTTCGGCTCCTCCAGCACGGTCGCCCCGGTCGCGCGGGCGTGCTCGATGCACTTGTCGACGTCCGGCACCTCGAGCGCCAGGTCGACCACGCCGTCGCCGTGGCGGCGGTGGTGGTCCAGCAGCGGGCTGTCCGGGGCGACCCCGCCCTTGATGACGAAGCGGCAGGAGCCGGAGCGCAGGACGAACGCCTTGCGGTCGCGGCGGCCGGTCTCGGGGCCGGAGTAGGCGACCAGCTCCATGCCGAAGACGGCCTGGTAGAAGTGCGCCGTCTGGGTGGCGTTGCCGACGACGAAGACGACCGCGTCCTGGGCGATGACCGGGAAGGGGTCGGCAGCCGCGTCGTGCTCGACCAGGCCCACCAGGCGGCGCAGCTGCTCGGCGTCGAGGCCGGCCTCCAGCTCCTCGGGGGTGAGTTCAACGGCGTTGGCGGTCATCGGTGCTTCCTCCACGTTGAGGCTTCCGCAGCTCAAGGGGGTGGTGAGTGCGGTTGAGCGCTGAGCTTGCTCCTGTGGACCTGGTTGGGCAACAGGTGGATGATCGCCTGTTCAATGTGTACAAGGTGAGCAGGCGCAGGCCCCTGGGACTGCACAGATTGCACAGCCGGGGCGAGGGGTCTTGTCCTTCCCTACGCGGTGCGCTATCGCGTCAGCTCCACGGTACGTCCGGGACCCGGCCGGGACCGGGAGGAGATCTCCGGGCAGGGGCAACGCTTCTGGGAACCGACGGTGTCGAGCACACCGTCTTCCTCACCAAGGGCACCGGTCAGCGCCAGAGGAGGCCCGAGATGGCTCACTCCACCGACCTGGACCGCGTGCTGCAGTCCGGCGGCGCCCACTACCGCCTGCGGGTGCGCAGCGGCGACCACGCCTGGGACGAACTGGCCCGGGAGCTGGCCGCGCTGGACGCCGACCGGTTCGTCGTCCTCGCCGACGGAGGCGTCCCGCCGGAGCTGCTCGCCCGGGTACCGGCGCAGGTGCTCCGGATCCCCGGGGCCTGCACCCTGCAGACCGTCGAGCTGCTCGCGGAGCAGTTGCTCCAGGCCGGAGCCACCCGGCGGACCGTCCTTCTCGCCGTCGGGGGCGAGCAGGCCGGCGGCGTCGCCGGTCTCCTTGCCGGACTGCTGTTCCAGGGGCTGCGGCTGGTCCACCTGCCGACCACGCTGGCGGCGATGTGCGGCTCGGCACTCTCGCTGCGGCACCTCCTGCCCTCGGGCGTGCTCGGCACCCACCACGCCCCCGAACTGGTGTGGAACCAGCTGGACCTGCTGCGGGCCAGGCCGGTCGACGAGCTGCGCTCCGATCTCGCCGAGCTGATCAGGAACGTACTGGCGGTCTGCCCGGCCCACTACGACCGGGTCGCCGCCATCCTGCACCCCGACGCCCGGTACGGGCTGCGCGACCTGGCCTCCTTCATCGCGGTCTGCGCCGACGCGCGGGCCGCCGTCACCGCTTACGACCCGCTCGAACGCGGTCCTGCCCGGGTCCTGGAGTACGGCCGCACCCTCGGCCGGGGCATCGGGCTGCTCACCGCGCTGCGCCCGGGCTGTGCGGACGGCCTCGGGATGCTCGCGTCAGCCCGTACCGCCGTCCACCTCGGCCTGCTCGACGCGGCGGACGAGCGGGCCCACCGGGAGCTGCTGCTGCGCAACGGATCACCCGTCACCCTGCCCCGGAGCGTGGATCTCGACGCGCTCCCGTCCGCCGTCCGCCTCGCCACCGCCCGCAGCGGGGAGCCGGGCCTGGTCCTTCTCAGGGCGCTCGGCCGGCCGCACTGCGTGGGCGGCGACCTGCTGACCCGGGTGGACGAGGACGCCCTGCGGGCCGGCCTCGAGGCCTGCCGTCCCGCCGCGGCCCCGCGCAGCCGCCCCGCACTCGTCCTCGCCCCGGCCGACCGCTGACCGGGAAGCACCAGCCGCCAAGGAGCCCCAGCCATGAGCAGCACCGCCATCACCGCCCTCCACCGGGGTCGCGCCGTCGACCCCGGCCGGGCGCTCACAGGTCCGCTGTGCGGCGTCGGGCTGTCGTGGCTCGAACCGGGCGCCGGCGTCCACCTGAGCGCCGACGGCGTCGAGCACGCCCTCTACGTCACCGCGGGCGCCGGCTCGGCGAGCACCGCCGGAGCCGTCGTCCCGCTCGCCGAGGGCACCGCCGTCACCCTGCCGCTCGGCGAGGAGACCACCCTCACCGCCGGCGAGCGCGGCATGGAGTACTTCCACGCCGTCCTGGCCGTACCCGAAGAGGCCCCGCGATGATCGTCACCACCGCCTCCGCGTCCGCCATGGTCGTCCTCGGCCCCGGCAGCGAACGCACCCGCGTGCTCTGCCTCGCCCGCCGTGACCTGCTGCGCAGCCCCTGCGAGGCCTTCGAGCACGTACGGCTCAGTCCGGGCGCCCACCACGGGCGCCAGGGCCGGCCTGACGCGGAGTCCGCCTGGTACGTCCTGCGAGGGCCGGTGGTCGCCGAACAGTGGCCCGAGCCGGCGCAGCACCTGGCCGCCGACGGGGACCTGCTGCTCGTACCGCGCGGCCACGAGCTGCGCCTGCAGGCCGGCCCGCTCGGCGCCGAACTGCTCTGCCTGACCCTGCACGCCGCGCCGGCCGCCCCTCGCAGGCTCCGGGCACGGAGGACCACCCGGCCGTGACCATGACGGTGTTCTGACGGTCGGTCAGCCGTGGTCGGCGAAGTCCTCGAGGGAGACCGTGAACTCCTCGCGGTCGGGCAGGTACCGCACGCAGTACCGCTGCGGGTACCAGCCGGGCTGCTCCCAGGCCTGCGGCTGCTTGACGGCGGCGCACTCTTCGCCGGCCGTCCCCTCCTCGGTCTGCCGCATCGCGGCGAGGGTGACCATCGGCTCCAGGAAGGTGAGCCGGGCGTCGTAGGCGCCGTAGACGAAGGTCCGGGTGAAGGGCGCGCCGTGCAGCTCGCCCGAGGTGAGGTCGGGCAGGTGGTTGCCCATCGCCACCTCCGCCAGGTTCCTGTTCCCGTGGTCGGCCGGCAGATAGGCGGCCGGCACCGGCTTGGTGGCGGTGGCGAAGTCCTCGCAGTTGATCACGAGGCCGCAGGGGCCGGGCCGGATGGCGTCCCGCTCGGCCTTGGGCCTGAGGTAGAAGTGGACGTCGAAGTGGGGCTTGTCGTAGATGTGCGCCGGGCCGTGGCCCATCGGCTCCCAGTTGAGCAGCGTCCACTCCAGCGGCATCCCGGGGAGCAGGCGCAGCGCGGGCAGGCCGAGGACGTGCTCGTGGCCGCCCGCGCACTCGGTCATCTCCTCGATCTGCCCGTTGCCGTTCTTGTCGTAGCAGTGGTGGCGGTCCGTCATCGCCGTCGGCAGCCCGTCCAGGGCCGTCCGGGTGAGCACGACGCCGACCGCGACCGGGCGCACGTGGTCGAGCTCCGCGTACGTGCGCACGGTGCCGTTGCCCAGCGGCTCTGCCGCGCCGTACGAGACGCACGGCCGGTGCCGGCAGATCTGCACCTCGGCGGCGGCCGGACCGGCTGTCGGCAGCACGGCCGCGGCCAGCGCCAGGACGGCCCACAGGGACGTGCGTCGGATCATCCTCAATGCCTCTCGCTCCGTGCTGATGACCTGCCGATCGGCATGTCACACAAAGTTGATGAGACATCACTGTACGTGTCGCCGACGACGGTCGCGCCGCCCGGCCGGGCCGGCCGCCCTCTTGACTGGAGCTTTACTTCCGCCAATCATCATGAGCGCGTCAATCAATGGACGCGCATTGCGCGCAAGTTCCTGTTCTGCCCCACCAGAATCCGGAGCCCCGGTTGTCTCACCATGCCCTGCGGTCATCCCGCTTACGCCGGTCCGCCCTTGCGACCGGGGTGGCCGTAACCCTGGCCACCGCCCTGCTCGCACCCGTCGCCGCCGAGGCGGCACCACGTCTGACCACGCCGGCTGCACCGGACATCCCGGTTGCCAACGTCAAGGCGCACCTCGCCCAACTCCAGTCGATCGCCACCGCCAACGGCGGCAACCGCGCCCACGGACGGGCCGGGTACAAGGCCTCGATCGACTATGTGAAGGGCAAGTTGGACGCAGCCGGCTTCACCACCACGCTGCAGTCCTTCAGTTACAACGGTTCGACCGGCTGGAACCTGATAGCCGACTGGCCGGGCGGCGACACCACGCACGTGGTGATGGCCGGATCCCACCTCGACTCCGTCACCGGCGGCCCCGGCATCAACGACAACGGCTCCGGCTCCGCGGGCATCCTGGAGGTCGCCCTGGCCGTCTCGCGGGCCGGGCTGCAGCCCACGAAGCACCTGCGGTTCGGGTGGTGGGGTGCCGAGGAGTACGGCATGGTCGGCTCCAAGAACTACGTCAACAGCCTGCCGAGCAGCGAGCGTTCGAAGATCGACGCCTACCTCAACTTCGACATGATCGGCTCGCCCAACCCCGGGTACTTCGTCTATGACGACGACGCCAAGCTGGACTCGCTCCTCAAGGACTACTTCACCGGCGTCGGCATCGCCACCGAGCCGGAGACCGAGGGTGACGGCCGCTCCGACCACGCCCCGTTCAAGAATGCCGGCATCCCGGTCGGCGGCCTGTTCAGCGGCGCCGACTACATCAAGACGAGCGCTCAGGCGAGCAAGTGGGGCGGTACCTCGGGCAAGGCCTTCGATGCCTGTTACCACTCGTCCTGCGACACCTCGGCCAACCTCGACGACACCGCCCTGGACCGCAACAGCGACGCCATCGCGTACGCGATCTGGACGCTCGGCACCGAGACCGCACCCCCGCCCGGCACCAGTTTCGAGAACACCGCCGACGTCTCGATCCCCGATGCGGGCGCGGCCGTGGAGTCCCCGATCGCCGTGACCGGCCGGACGGGCAACGCGCCGTCGACCCTCAAGGTGGGCGTGGACATCAAGCACACCTGGCGCGGCGACCTGGTCGTGGACCTGGTGGCCCCGGACGGCAGCACGTACCGGCTGAAGAACTCCAGCGGCAACGACTCGGCCGACAACGTGATCGCCACCTACACGGTCAACGCCTCGAGCGAAGTCGCCAACGGCACCTGGAAGTTGCGCGTCCAGGACGTCGCTGCGCAGGACACCGGCCACATCGACAGCTGGAAGCTCACCTTCTGAGGCGCCGGAGGGGGTGCCACGCCCACAGGTGTGGCACCCCCGTTCGGCTACGGCTGCATCTCGTAGGCGCCGGACAGCGCCTCGACCTGGGCCCAGACCCGGGCCGCGCGCTCGGCGTCCGCGACCGGCCGGCGGACGTGGGCCAGCGCCCAGGCGGCCTGCGCCTCGCTGGTCGAGCTCTTGCCGTGCAGCTCGGTGGCGTGGGCGGAGAAGTCGCGCACCAGGACGTCGAAGATCCCGTCCAGCAGGTCGGCGTCGACACCGGTCAACTCGGCCTGCTCCAGCACCAGGTGGCCGTAGACCACGAGGGCGAAGAGCTGGCCGATCTCCAGCAGGAAGTCCAGGTCCTGCTGCTGCTCGGCGTCCGGTGCGTGCGTCGCGAGCAGCGTGCACAGCCCGTCGGCCTGCTCGCGGAAGCGGGCCACGTTGGGCAGGTGCGCGTGCGCGTCGTACGCCGTGCGCCAGTCGTGGAACCGGATCGCGCCCAGGCCCCGGGCCGGGCCCTGCTGGAACAGGAAGGCGTCGTCGGCCGGGTCGAGACGGCTCGGCACCGGCGCGTACTCGGCCGGGTTGAACAGGTAGTTGGCCATGAACTTCAGGATCAGCGCGAGGTTCACGTGGACCGTGCCCTCGAGCTTCGGCAGGCCGCGGATGTCGCGCGCCGCCTTGTCGAAGTAGGTGTCCGCCTCGAAGCCCTTGGCCGCGATGACGTCCCACATCAGGTCGATGACCTTCTCGCCCTCGGTGGTGACCTTCATCTTGGTCATCGGGTTGAAGAGCAGGTAGCGGCGGTCCTCGGCGGAGGCCGAGCGGAAGTAGTCGACGGCGCGGTCGCTGAACAGCTTCATCGCCGTGAGGCGGGCGTACGCGTCGGTCAACTCGCGCCGCACGTGCGGGAAGTCGGTCACCTTCTTGCCGTACAGCACCCGGTTGTGGGCGTGTGTGACGGCCTCGTACATCGCGTGCTCGCAGATGCCGATGGACGCCGTGCAGAGGTTGAACTTGCCGACGTTGACGGTGTTCAGCGCGGCGTCGAAGGCGGCCTTGCCGGTGTGCAGCACGTCCTCGGCCCGGACCGGGTACTCGTCGAGGCGGAACTCGCTGACGTACATCTGCGAGTTCACCACGTTCTTCACCAGGTGGTACGCCTCGTGCCGGCTGTCGGCGGCGAAGAAGACGTAGCCCTCCGGGCCCTCGACGTCGGAGCGGCGGCCGAAGACCGAGACCAGGCCGGCCACGTTGCCGTTGCCGATGTAGTACTTGGAGCCGCTGGCCGTGAAGCCGCCCTCGCCGTCCGGGGTGAGGATCATGTCGGTCGAGTAGATGTCGGCGCCGTGGGTCCGCTCGGAGAGACCGAAGGCCATCACGTGACCCTCCGTCAGAAGCCGGGCAGCCCGGGCCCGGACGGCCTCGTTCTCGCTCTGCCAGACCGGGCCGAGGCCCAGGATGGTGACCTGCCAGGTGTACCAGTAGCCCAGGCCGTAGAAGCCGAGGATCTCGTTGAGCTCCGCGATCCTGGCCGTGTCCCAGCGCTTCGAGCCGTCGGCCGAGCTCGGCGTCAGGAACTCCGCGAAGAGGCCCTCCTTCGCCGCGAACTCCAGGAAGTCCCCGTACCAGGAGCGGTCGATGTAGGTGTCGATCAGCGCCTTCTTGCCCCGCGACTCGAACCAGTCGACGGTGGCGCGCAGCAGCCGGCGGGTGGTGTCGTCGAACTGCACCGGGTCATAGGTGCGCGGGTTGAAGAGCATGAGAACTCCTGTGAAGTGAGGGTCAGTTGGCGAGGCGGTGGAGCGTGGCGAGCACGTCGTCCAGCCAGGCGAGGGTCATCCGCTCGTACTCGATGCCGCCGCGCAGGACCACGTGCTGCAGCTCCTGCTGGGCGGTGAGCGCGGACGGGTCCGGGAAGTCGCGCCGCTCGCCGGTGAGGTAGCGGGCCAGCAGGGCGGCGTGGCTCTCCCGGTGCCGCTCGACCTCGGCGGTCAGCGAGACCAGCGCGGCGGGGACGTCGAAGGCGGCGGCGCGGATCTTGACGGCGAGTTCGTGCCGGACGGTCTCCGGCTCGACGGGCTCGCGCAGCCAGGCCGACAGGGCGTCGCGGCCCGCCCCGGCGGCCGAGTAGACCTTCTTGTCCGGCCGGCCCTCCTGGGCGACCTCCTCGGCGGCGATCCAGCCGTCCGCCTCCATCCGCCGCAGCACCCGGTAGATCTGCTGGTGGGTGGCGGTCCAGAAGCGGCCGATCGAGCGGTCGAAGCGCCGCGCCAGCTCGTACCCGGAACCGGGCTGCTCCAGCAGGGAGACGAGGATCGCGTGCTCTAGGGCCATGCCCGCATCCTGCTATGCAACGAGTTGCATAGGCAATGACGCCTCGCCCGGTTGAGACGCAGCTCACGCCAGAATGGCTGTCGTGACCGATGATGCCGAGCTGCTGCGCCGGAGGATGCACGCCCAGTTCCTGCCACGGACCGACGACGTGGCGGGCATCGCCCGTCGGGCCGGCGGCATCCAGGCGCAGGACGCACCGGCCGCCCGGCTGGCCCTGCGGGCGCGCGGTTTGCGCGACCAGGGGGCCGTCGCCCGCGCGTACGCCGCCGGGGAGGTGGTGTGCAGCTGGCTGATGCGTGGCACCCTGCACCTCGTACCGGCCGAGGATCTGGCCCCGCTGCTCGCCCTCCTCGGGCAGCGGAACCTGGCGGCGACCGCCCGCCGGCGCCGGGAGTTGGGGCTCACCGAGGAGGTCTGCCGACAGGCCCTGGCCGCGATCCCCGAGGTGCTGGGGGAGCCGCTCGGCCGGGCCGACCTGATCGCGGCCCTGATCGCCCGCGGGGTGCAGGTCGACCCGAAGGGCCAGGCGCCGGCTCACCTGACGGGGTACGCGGCGGCGCACGGGCTGATCTGCCGCGGCGCCGACGTAGCGCCGCGCGAGCCCGGCTACCGGCTGCTGCCGCCGCCCCCGCCCGTCGACGCCGACCGCGCGCTCGCCGAGCTGGCCCGCCGTTACGCCGCCGCCTTCGGCCCGGCCGGCCCCGCGGACTTCGCCGCCTGGGCCGGGCTCACCCAGGCCCTCGGACGCCGGGCCTTCGCCCTGGCCGAGCTGATGGAGGCGGCCCCGGGCCTCTACGTCGCACCGGACAGCGCCGCGCCGCCGCCCGGCCCGCCGTTGGTGCGGCTGCTCGGCGCGTACGACACCTACCTGCTCGGCTACCGCGACCGCGAGCCGATGCTGGACCGCGCGCACGCCAAGCGGATCAACGCCGGGGGAGGCGTGATCAAGCCCGCCCTGGTGGTGGACGGGCGGGTGCTCGGCACCTGGCGGAAGGACGGCGACACGCTGGTGGTGGAGCGGTTCGCCCGCCTGCCCGCGGCCGCCCGGCCGGGCCTGGAGGCGGAGGCCGCCGACATCGGCCGCTTCCTGGGGGAGAAGCTCACGCTGCAAGTGGTGTCGTCGGGGCCGACCGGGCCATCCAAGTCGTCTGTGTGACAAAGCAGGACAAACTGTTATTTATGGCACAAAATGGGTAAGGAGCATGCGCCTGGCATGTCCCAACAGAGGAGGTGGTCCTGGTGTCGACCCAGCTTCCGATGAGCATGGAGCACCATCCGGACATCCTGGAGCTGCGCGAACACGCGGAGCGGGTTACGGCAACCCCGTTGGCACAGGGCGTCGAGACGCTGGCGGTGCTCGCGGGTCTGTTCTGCGCGATCTCCCCGTGGGTCGTCGGGTTTACCGGTTTCTCTGCACTGACCGTCAACAACCTGGTGCTCGGCCTGGCATTCACGGTGCTGATGGGAGGCTTCGGCTCCGCATTCGAACGCACTCACGCCCGGGCCTGGGCCGCAAGCCTGATCGGCGTCTGGATGATCATTGCCCCATGGGCCACGGTTGGCGACGAGGCCATTCGTCGTACGATCCTCACCAACTGCATCACCGGTGGCCTGATGACCTGCCTCGGCCTGGCGGCGGTCGCCATGGTGCTGGCGGGGCCTGGCATGCGCCTCGGAAAGCGCGGCGGATGACGGACACGCGGGGCGTGGCGCGCCCCTCCGAACAGGGCGCAGACCGGCGGGCGAACCAGCGCGGGTCTGCGCCCGACCTATGTCCGGCAGGAGGCCAGGCAACCGAGGGGCGCGCCGTCCCGGTGCCTACCGGCCGAGCCTCACGGACGGGTCATCCGCAGGACGTCCAGGGCCTCGTCCAGCTGGGCCTCCGTCAGCTTCCCCGCCTCCAGGTAGCCGCGCTCGAGCACCACCTGACGGATCGTCTTCCGCTCGGCCAGCGCCTGCTTGGCCACCTTGGCGGCCTCCTCGTAGCCGATGTAGCGGTTGAGCGGGGTCACCACGGAAGGTGAGGACTCCGCGTACTCCCTGGCCCGCTCGACGTTGGCCGTGATGCCGTCCACCGTACGGTCCGCCAGCAGCCGGGCACCGGCCGCCAGCAGCCGGACGGACTCGAGGACGTTTCGCGCGATCACCGGCAGCATCACGTTGAGCTCGAAGTTCCCGCTCGCGCCGGCGACCGTGACGGTCGTGTCGTTGCCCGTCACCTGCGCGGCGACCATCAGCACCACCTCGGGCAACACCGGGTTGACCTTGCCGGGCATGATCGAGGAGCCGGGCTGGAGATCCGGCAGATTGATCTCGGCGAGGCCGGTGCGCGGGCCCGAGCCCATCCAGCGCAGATCGTTGGCGATCTTCGTGAAGCCGACGGCGATGGTGCGCAGCTGGCCGCTCAGCTCGACCAGACCGTCCCGCGCGCCCTGGGCCTCGAAGTGGTTGCGGGCCTCGGTCAGCGGCAGGCCGGTCGCGTATGCCACCTCGGCGATCACGGCCGCGGCGAAGCCCGGCGGGGTGTTGATGCCCGTGCCGACGGCCGTACCGCCCAGCGGCAGCTCGGCGACCCGGGGGAGTGCGGCCCGCAGCCGCTCGACCCCGTACCGCACCTGGGCCGCGTACCCGCCGAACTCCTGGCCGAGGGTGACGGGAGTGGCGTCCATCAGGTGCGTCCGCCCGGACTTGACCACCTCGGCGAACTCCTTCGCCTTGCGCTCCAGCGACGCCGCCAGGTGCTCCAGCGCGGGGATCAGCTCGCCCGTCACGGCGGCCGTGGCCGCGATGTGGATCGAGGACGGGAAGACGTCGTTGGAGGACTGGCTGGCGTTGACCTGGTCGTTCGGGTGGACGGCGCGGCCCAGACGCTCGGCGGCCAGCGTGGCGATCACCTCGTTGGCGTTCATGTTGGAGGAGGTGCCCGAGCCGGTCTGGAACACGTCCACCGGGAACTGGTCGTCCCAGCGCCCCGCCGCCACCTCGGCGGCCGCCTCCTGGATCGCCGACGCCGTCTCCGCGTCCAGCACCCCCAGCTCGGCGTTGACCTTGGCGGCCGCCGCCTTGATCCGCGCCAGGGCCTCGACGTGCGCCCGCTCCAGCCGCTGGCCGGACACCGGGAAGTTCTCCACCGCCCGCTGCGTCTGCGCCTGCCACTTCGCGGATGCGGGCACCCGCACCTCACCCATCGAGTCGTGCTCGACCCGGTACTCCTGCTGGTCACCCATCGCGCGACACCTCCTGATCACCAGAGCCGCGAACGGGCCCCAGGTATTTCCGCCCGGGCTGGTGCGGGCCGAGCTGACGCCCACTTGGCCGAGGCGGTGGCGCAGGTGCGTTCACGTGAACTGCGCCACCGTGACGAAGGAGTAGCCGCGGGCGGTCAGCTCGGAGATCACCGTGGGAAGTGCGTCGGCGTCCAGCGTGCTGCCGTCGTCCGGGTTGGAGCCGACGTGCATGAGTACGATCTCGCCGGGCCGCAGGTTGGCCAGCACTCGGGAGACGACGGTGGACACGCTCTGCCCACCGGAGGTGCCCTGCCAGCCGAGGGTGTCGACGGTCCAGTTGATCGATGCGTACCCGAGGCTGTTGACGATGCCGAGCGTCCGGGCATCGCTGGCTCCGAAGGGGAAGCGGAACATCGGCCGGGCATCGTAGGTGGCACCGGCCTGGATGGCGGACTGGGCGCGCAGGATCTGGTCGCGTACGGCGGCGTCGCTGAGGGTGGTCAGGTCGGGGTGGGAGAAGCTGTGGTTACCGGTCGGGTAGCGCAGCCCGATCACCCGGGCGTCCTGCGGGAAGTTGTTGGCCCACGCCCCGGTCAGGAAGAAGGTCGCCGGTACGCAGGAGTTCTGCAGGGCGCTGAGGATCTTGGGCAGGCCGGCCGCGTTGGCGCCGGCGTCGAAGGTCAGCGCGACCACGTTGGCACCGGTCGGCAGTGTGGTCACGTGCCTTCCCGCGAAGGACGAGGGAAGGGGACGGCCGCCACGGTCGCGAAGCAGCGTCGACGCGGTCGACAGGCCGATGTCGCAGGCACTGCCGAAATTGAACGACACGTTCGCCACGCCGCTTGTGTTGCTGTTGCGGAGGAACCAGGTGTTGCCCCGCAGCACGCCCGGAGTGAAGGTGCCGTTGCCGTCCCAGTCACCCACTACGGGGCGGTCACCCGGGTTGCCGTAGTCCAGCGATACGTTCGCCACGCCGCTGGTGTTGCTGTTGCGCAGGTACCAGGTGGTGCCCCGGACCACGCCGGGGGTGCTGGTGCCGCTGCCGTCCCAGTCGCCGACGACCGGTACGTCGCCGGGATTGCCGTAGGAGAGGGTGATGTCGGCGACGCCGCTGGTGTTGCTGTTGCGCAGGTACCAGGTGGCGCCTCGCACCACGCCCGGGGTGTACGTGCCGTTGCCGTCCCAGTCGCCGACGACCGGTACGTCACCGGGATTGCCGTAGGAGAACGCGATGTCGGCGACGCCGCTGGTGTTGCTGTTGCGCAGGTACCAGGTGGCGCCTCGCACCACGCCCGGGGTGGAGGTGCCGTTGCCGTCCCAGTCACCGGCCATCGGCAGGTCTCCGGCGTCGCCGTAGTTGAAGGTCGTGGTGGCGATGCCGCTGGACAGCGAATCGCGCATGTACCAGGTGTTGCCCCGCACGATCAGCGGGCGGGTCGCGGGCGGATCACCTGCCGCCTGCGGGGCCGCCTTCGGTACGCCGGCCGGCTCCGCCGACGCAATGCCGTAGCCTCCGCCGGCCGCTGCGGGCAGCGCGAGCACCATCGCCAGCAGAATGCCTCTGACATCCATTCGGGTCCGCATCCCGATCACCTCCGGGGAGGCGCCCGGTCCGCCCGGAGCCGGGCGCCGAGGCGCTGCTCGGTGCACCCGGACACCAGCCGTGCTCGGGAGATCCACCGATATGACCATAAACCACCGTGTGACCTGCATCACGGTGCCACGGCCGCTCCGGACCAAGAAAAGGAGACGCCTGGCCCCGCGGCCGGCCTACGGCGTGGTCGTGGTCCAGCGCTGGTGCATCAGGGCGCGGCGGTCGAGCGTGGCGATGACCATGTTGACGGCCGCCACCGCTCCGAAGGCGATGGCGATCCCGTGCCGGCCGACGGCGTAGAGACCGGCGGTGGCGGCGCCGAACACCAGGAACTTGACGATCAGCACTCCGGCGAGCGGCACGACCACCCGCGCCTTGGGCGCGGCGAACAGCCCCCAGGCCACGGCCGCGAGCAGCGGAGCCCCGAGCCCCAGCAGGACGTGGACCACGACACCACTACCGGTGTGGAACCCCCACCGGCCGAGCGCGAACAGCGCACCGAGCTCCAGCAGGAAGGCCAAGCCCTCGTTGACGACGTGCAGCGCTCTGGGGATCACCGTTCGCCTGCCTTCGGGTCGATGCCCGTCGGACGGTCGACGGTCGAGGGCCGCGGGGAGTACACAAGGTCGGACACCACGTCCCACAGGGCTTCGGGGGCGGTGACGAGGAGGGAGAGAGCCGATGTGCGGGGGCCGTTGAGCTCGACGGGCCGACGGCTTCGCCTCATTGTCACCTCGCGCTCAGGCAGCAGGAGTTGGAGCCCCCGATACAGATGCATCGTAGCGCGCAGATGTGCGATTCACCCGCCCGTGGCGGTGATCCGAGGCCTTGCGGAGTCCGCTTCGCGACAGCCATCCGGCATCCGGGGGCGCAGGGCTCGGATGAACCAGTCGAGCACCGGCTCCAGGCGTTCCGGGGCCGGCCAGCCGTTGATCACTGCGAGCAGCTGGAAGTACCGCTCCCGGCGAGGGTCGTTCGCACTCTCCAGCCGGGTCAACATCCGGTGCCGGAGATCGACGTCGTCGGGGCGGCCCAAGGCGTGCGCGTACTGGGCCGCGACGGCCGCGACGACCGGATCCGCCTCGGGCGAGGCCGGGTCGATGCCGGCTGCCAGGGCTGGGCCGGCCTGGTCACGGACCATCGCGGCCTGGTCGCGGCGCAGGCCCGCGGTGGCTCCCTCGGCACGGTCGGCAGCATGGTGCTCGGCCGTGCGCCGCACGCCGGCGCGAAGGTCCGGGTCCTGGGACAGTTCGGCCAACTCCACCCAGGCCTCGACCTGTTCGGCCTCCGGGTTGTCGGGCAGCTCGGGGGTCATCGACCTCATGACCGCCGCGAATTCGGGGTGGGCGTCCAGGCCGCAGAAGGCGGCGTCGAGGAAGTCGTCGATCAGACGCCGACGTTCGTCCTCGGAGAGCTTGGCGAGCTTGTGCATGAGATCCGTCTCCTCAGGGGTGGACCCGCGCTTGGCCACCGCCGTCAGCACCGCGCGCCGCAAACGCAGCGTCCGGATCTGCACCGTCAGTGCTTCGGCGTGCGCTGCGGCGACCTCGGAAAGCGAGATCTCCCGGTCCACGACCTTCCGGATCGTGGGGAGGTCCAGTCCCAGGTCGCGCAGCGTCCGTACGAGGTCCAGGCGTGTGACGGCGTCGATGTCGTAGAGGCGGTAGCCGGCCGGGCTGCGGTCGGTCGGCGGCACGATCCCTCGGTCGGAGTAGAACCGGATGGCCTTGACCGTCAGCCCGGTCCGCCGGGCCAGATCACCGATCGAGTAGCGCGTGTCGCTGTCCATGCCCTCAGCCTCCCGCCTCCCCCTGGGGGAGACTCAAGCCCGTGCGCCCGCCGAGAGCAAACCGCTACCGGAGCGCTGCCCGGCGGGGCGGCGGCCGGCTCCCGTTCTCGCACATACGCCCGATCGGCTCAATCAACCTGGCCCACCCGTCCGGTGAGACTCATGAGCGGTACGGAGCACAGGAACTGACGGTCTATCGTTTTCTCATGCCCTCCGCTGAACTGATCCGTATCGTCTCCCGTTCCTCCCCGATGGCGCTCGCCCAGGTCGAGCGGGTCCGCGCCGAGCTGGCCGTCCTGCACCCCGGCGTCCGGACCGAGGTGGTGCCCGTCACGACCTCCGGTGACCGGTGGATGGGCGACCTGTCCAAGCTCGGCGGCAAGGGAGCGTTCACCAAGGAGGTCGACGCGGCACTGCTGGCCGGCGACGCCGACCTCGCGGTGCACTGCGTCAAGGACGTACCCGCCGACCGGCCGCTGCCCGCCGGCACGGTCTTCGCCGCCTTCCTGAAGCGTGACGACGTCCGCGACGCCGTCGTCCACCCCGCCGGACTCACGCTGGACCAGCTCCCGGCGGGGGGCCGGATCGGCACCTCGTCGGTCCGACGAGTCGCCCAACTCGCCGTCTCGCACCCGCAGCTGGAGTGCGTACCGATGCGGGGAAACGCCAACCGGCGGCTGGAGAAGCTGGAGGCGGGCGAGGCGGACGCGCTGCTGCTCGCGGTGTCGGGGCTGGAACGGATCGGGCAGACGGAGCGGATCACGGAGATCCTCTCGGTGGAGGCGATGTGCCCGCCGATCGGTGCGGGCGTACTCGCGCTGCAGTGCCGTGAGGAGGACTCCGCCACCATCGAGGTCGTCTCCGGGCTCGGGGACTCGGACGCCTGGCGGGAGACCACCGCGGAGCGGATGTTCCTGCACGTGCTCCAGGGGCACTGCAACAGCCCGATCGCCGGGTACGCCAGGGCCGAGCGCGACGGACGGCTGTCGCTGCGCGCGAGGGTGTTCTCCCCGGACGGAAAGACGGTCCTGGATGCGCACGAGTGGGCCGGCCCGCTCGACCCCGCGACCCTCGGCACCTCCGTCGCGGTCGCGCTGCTCCGCCAGGGCGCACGGGACCTGATCGACGCCATCCCGCACTGACCGCCGACCGCCGGGCCACCGATGGTCGACGGTTGTTGAGTAACGATTGCTGCGGCCGTCTTCCGTACGGGGTGCCCTGTCTGTAGAACTCGTGAGGGTGGGTCACGCGATCACGAGTGACCGCCCGAACGAGAGGTGAGTCGGGGGCATGAGTACAAACGAACCGTCGGGCCACGGACATCCCACAGACCCTCAGCGGAACCCGTACGACAAGAACACCTACGGGCCGCCGCAGCCGCCGGCCGACCCGTACGGGCAGGCCGGGCCGTACGGACAGGCCGGCCCCGCCGGGTACGGGCCGCCGCCGCAGGCCCCTTACGGCCAGCCGCAGGGGGCGCACGGGCAGTACCCGCAGTGGCTGTCCGGACCGAACGCGTACGGCGGCGCGACCGCCCCGGGGGCTCGGACGCTGGCCACCGCCGGCGACCGCTTCCTGGCCCGGCTGATCGACGCCGCCGTGCTGCTGGTGCCGTTCATCCTGCTCTACGCGATCGTTGCTCCGGTCAGCTCGATCCTCTACTACGTGGCCACCGCCGCCGTGGTCCTCGGCTACGAGGCCGCGATGCTGCTCACGCAGGGCGGCCAGACGCTGGGCAAGAGGGTCATGAAGATCCGGGTCGTCTCGCTGGCCCACGGCGGCCGACCGACCGACGCCGAGATCTGGGCCCGGGCCGGTGTCTATGCCGGACCGCAGGCCGTCTACTGCATCGGGTCCCTCTTCAGCCTCGTCAACATCCTCTGGCACCTGTGGGACAAGCCGTACCAGCAGTGCCTGCACGACAAGGCCGCCAAGACTGTGGTGGTCAAGGAGTCCTGACAGCAGCTCCGAGCCGCGGCCGGCCGAGTCGCGTGTCGGTGCGCGGGGTGGCGGCGGAGGAGAGCCCGGGCTGGATCAGCACCGGCTCCGCCGCCCGGAGGCGGGCGAGTTCGACCGGGTCCAGTCGCACGGTGACCAGACCGGGCTCGGCCTCGTCCGCCTCGGCGAGCAGGCTGCCGTCCGGAGCCCAGACGGCGCTGCGGCCACAGCCGACGTAAGGGCCTGAGGGGCCGACGTGGTTGGCCAGCAGCGTGTACACGGTGTTGTCCAGGGCGCGGGCCGGGAAGAGCGTACGGCGCTGGTGAGCGCCGGAGCCGGTGCCGAAGAGTGCGCCGACGAGGTAGGCGTGGGCGCCGTCGAGGGCCGCGGCGCGGGCGTGTTCGGGGAAGCCGGAGTCCCAGCAGATGCCGAGGCCCAGGCGCCAGTCGCCGAGCTGCACGGTGCAGCCGGCTGAGCCGGCGGAGAACCCGGCCGCTCGCTCGCCGGGGGTGGCGAACTGCTTGCGGTACACGGCGGCGAGGCGGCCGGTGCCGTCCAGGACCAGGGCCGCGATGTGCAGCGAACCGGTGTCGGCGTCACGTACCGGTGCGCCCACGACCACGGCTGTGCCCGTGTCCGCGCAGGCCCTGGCGAGCGGTACGAGGCGGGGATCGTCCGGGGCGACGGTGAGCCGGTCGGGGTCCGCGACGATGCCGTGGAGCTCGTAGCCGGTGAGGAAGAGCTCGGAGAGCAGCAGGAGTTCTGCTCCCTCGTCCGCCGCGCGGCGGACGAGAGCAGCAGCCGTGGCGACGTTCGAGGCGATGTCGAGCGGGGCGAGCGTGGCCTGCGCGACGGCGACGGTCAGTGCGGAGGCCGGCAGCGGGTGTATAGGGATGGTCACGGGAGCCAATCCTTACGCATCCTCGCGTGCAAACTCAAGATCCGACGCGAGATCGTTTGCGGCAGGCGGGGCGTGGTGGGAGGCGGACCAGGCCTGCGAGGGGCAGCATGGGCGCATGACTGACATCACCGATCCCGCGACCCGTTACGAGGAGATCGCCACCGACCTGGCGCCGCAGGGGGTCAAGCGCTCCACGATGTTCGGCATGCCGTGCCTGAAGGACGTCAACGGCAAGGCGTTCGCCGGTCTGCACGAGGGGCAGCTGGTCTGCCGCCTCGGCCGCGACACCCCCGCCCTGGAGGAGGCGCTGCGTCTGCCGGGCGCCCACCTCTTCGACCCGATGGGCGGCCGGCCGATGAAGGACTGGGTCTGCATCCCGGACGGCTCGGCCGGCCACTGGGAGAACTTCGCCGAGGCCGCCCTGGCCGCCGACCGCTGAGCGGCCAGGGCAGCCAGGGTGACCAGGGCAACCAGGGCGGCCAGGGCGGCCGGGGGCAGGCGACCAGGGCGCCAGGGTGACCCGCACGGTCGCCGACAGGGCGTCAGCCGTGGTACTTGGCGACGATCTTGGTGAAGGCGTACGGCGACTGGCTGATCCCGCTGCACGAGTCCCCGGCCGGGGTGCCGGACGGGCAGGAGCGGTCGCGGTTGACGGCCCAGAAGGTGAAGCGGGCCAGGTGGTGGGTCGTGGCGTAGTTGTAGATCGTGGTGAAGTCGGCGGTGGAGACCTTCTCGTCGGCCTCGTCCGTGGCGCCGTTCATCGAGGAGATCCCGATGTGGCGGTACGCGGTGGCGGAGTCGTAGCCGTACGCGCTCGCCACGGCCTTCTTGAGGCCGTCGGCCGCTGCCGTGGTCACCGCGCCCATCGAGCCGCTGTGCCCGCCGAAGTCGAAGGGCATGATGGTCCAGCCGTCGAGGGCGAGACCGGCCGCCGCGCCCTTCTTGATCAGGTCGATCCCGGCGGAGTCCGGGCCGCTGGTGGTGGTGCCGAAGGTGACGTACTCCTTGATGCCGGGGTTGTTGTTCTTGACGGTCTTCAGGGCGCTGATGACCCGCTGGCGCACGGTGGCGCTGGCGACCTCGGTGTTCTCGATGTCGATGTCGATGGCCTTGAGCTTGTAGGCGTTGATCACCTTCTGGTAGGCGCCGGCCAGCGCGCTCGCCGAACCGCACTTCTCGCCGAGCTTGGCACCGCTCCAGCCGCCGAAGGAGACCACCACGTCGCCGCCCGCCGCCCTGATGCTGTTGATCGCGGCCTGGTCGCTGCCGCCGGTGAGCGCACGGCTGCCGTCCCACTTGGGGTTGCAGCCGCCGTCGCTGAGCATGAAGGCGAGGGTGAACTGCTTGACGCCGGTCGCCGCCATCACGTCGGTCGGCTTCTGAGGACTGCCCCAACCCAGGTACTCGTAGGGGGAGTTGAGGCCGACGGGGTCGGCGGTGACGGCCTGCCCCGCTGGGGCCAGGGCGAGTGTGCCGGCCGCGAGAGCGGTGGTGGTGGCCAGGGTGAGCAGGGGGCGGAGAAGGCTGCGCGGGGTCATGGGATCACCGGTCCGTGGGGGAGTGGGGACGGGGCGAGGTTCCGCAGAACGTTAGGAAAGTTTCCTAACGGCATGCGAAAGAGAACCAGGCCTTCGCGTCCACGTCAAGAGCATCAGCAGGACCGCAGCGATGTCAGCAGTCGTGGCAGCGCGGCGACTTGCGGAGGAACGCGGCCGCGAACGGGCCGCTGTGGGCAGCGTCTCGTACCCCGCCGCCGCCCCGGTGCGCGATACTCGTCGCCGCGGCCCACCCTGCCGCGCGCCCACCGCTCCGAGGAGTCCGACCATGGCAACCACCTCTGCCCGCCTCGACCCGGCCGACCTGCTCGCCGTCGGCGACCTGCTGACCGACGAGGAGCGGCTGATCCGCGACACCGTGCGGCAGTTCGCCGACGAGCGGATCCGGCCCCACGTCGGCGACTGGTTCGAGCGGGGTGTCTTCCCGGCCCGCGAGCTCGCGCCCGAGCTGGGCAAGCTCGGGGTGCTGGGCATGCACCTGGACGGCTACGGCTGCACCGGATCCTCGGCGGTCGCGTACGGCGTCGCCTGTATGGAGCTGGAGGCGGCCGACTCGGGGCTGCGCAGCTTCGTCTCCGTCCAGGGCTCGCTCGCGATGCGGTCCATCCACGCCTTCGGCTCCGAGGAGCAGAAGCAGCGCTGGCTCCCGGACATGGCGGCCGGCCGGGCTATCGGGTGCTTCGGACTGACCGAGCCGGACTTCGGCTCCGACCCGGCCAACATGCGGACCAGGGCCCGCCGCAAGGGCGCCGACTGGGTGCTCTCGGGCACCAAGATGTGGATCACCAACGGCAGCATCTCGGACGTCGCGGTGGTCTGGGCGCAGACCGAGGAAGGCGTCCGGGGCTTCCTGGTGCCCAGCGGCACGCCCGGCTTCTCGGCCAACGACGTGCACGGGAAGCTCTCGCTGCGCGCCTCGGTGACCAGCGAGCTGGTGTTCGACGAGGTGGTGCTGCCCGCCGACGCCGTACTGCCGGGGGTGACCGGCCTGCGGGGCCCGCTGTCCTCGCTGGGCGAGGCCCGGTACGGCATCCTCTGGGGCACCGTCGGCGCCGCCCGTGACTGCTACACCACCGCGCTCGACTACGCCAAGAGCCGGATCCAGTTCGAGCGCCCCATCGCGGGCTTCCAGCTAACCCAGCAGAAGCTGGTCGAGATGATGCTGGAGGTGGAGAAGGCCTACCTGGTCGCCGTCAGGATCGGCCGCCTGAAGGACGCCGGCCAGTGCCGCCCGGCCCACATCAGCTTCGGCAAGCTCAACAACGTCCGTGCGGCGATCGAGATCGCCCGCAGCGCGCGGACCATCCTCGGCGCCAACGGCATCACCACCGAGTATCCGGTGCTCCGCCACGCCAACAACCTGGAGTCGGTGCTGACCTACGAGGGCACCTCCGAGATCCACACGCTCGTCCTCGGCGAGGCCATCACCGGGGAGTCGGCCTACCGCTGACCCCGGGTCCGCCGTCCGTGGCAGCTCCACGGGCTCCATCGGCTCCACCGGCCGGGGGCGGAAATCGGCTGGTGGAGCCGCTGCGCCCGTCGTACGGTGAGCCGGTCGGAAGGAGAACCGGGTCATGACGACCACCACCACGCTGTGGCGCCCCACCGGCCCAGAGGAGCTGGCGCTGGTCGAGGCCTCCGGCCGGCGTGCCTGGCCGCCCCGACTGCCGGAAGAGTAGCGGGGGCGGTGTTGCCCACCGGTGCCGCTGCGATAGGACGGGGAGAGCAACCACCCAGTTGAGGAGCCATATGCCAGGCCCAGGCCCGTCCGTGGACGCCACCGGCGACAAGTCGACAGTTCCACCCACGCCGGTCGAGGAGGGCGCAGCCTCCGCCGCGCCGCCGAGCCGGGCCACCGTGGCCGTGCTCGGCGGCCTGGTCGCCCTGGGCCCGCTCACCACCGACCTCTACCTGCCCGCCCTCCCGGCCCTCACGGAGGACCTCGGCTCCACCGCCCCGGCCGTCCAACTCACGCTCACGGCATCCCTGTTCGGACTGGCCATCGGACAGCTGCTGTTCGGCCCGCTCAGCGACCGCCTCGGGCGCCGCCGCCCGCTGCTCGCCGGCATGACGCTCTACACACTCGCCACCGTGGTCTGCGCGGTGGCCGACTCGGTCCCCGTACTGGTGGCCGGACGGGCCCTCCAGGGCGCCGCGGGGGCGGCCGGACTGGTGATCGCCAGGGCCATCGCCCGGGACCGTTACGAGGGCGTCGGGATGATCCGCTTCATGGCCTCGCTCGGCGTGATATCCGGCCTCGCGCCGATCTTCGCACCCGTGGTCGGCGCCCAGCTGCTGCGCCTCACCTCCTGGCGCGGCACCTTCCTCGCGCTGGTCGTGCTCGGCGGACTGCTCACCCTCCTCGCGGCGCTCTCGCTGCGCGAGTCACTTCCGCCGGAGCGACGGCACGGGCAGGGCCTGAGCACCACCTTCCGGGCGATCGGCGGCCTGCTGCGCGACTCCCGCTTTCTCGGCTTCCTTCTCACCAGCACCTTCGCCTTCGGCGCCCTGTTCGCGTACGTCGGCGGCTCCTCGGTGGTGCTGCAGACGGTGTACGGCATCTCGCCGCAGACCTTCAGCCTGCTCTTCGCCGTCAACTCCGTTGCCGTGGTGGGCTTCAGCCAGCTCAACGGGAGAGTGCTGGTGAACCGGCTCTCCCCGTCCGTGCTGACGCTCCTCGGGCTGGGCGCCGCTGCCCTGGCCGGCACCGCGCTCATCCTCTTCACGGCGGTCTGGGACCTCGGCCTGGCGGGCGTCTGGCCGGCCCTGTTCCTGCTGATGGCCAGCATGGGCGTCATCCTGCCCAACTCCTCGGCACAGGCGCTCACCATGGCACCGCACGCGGCCGGATCGGCCTCCGCGCTGATCGGGACGGGCACCTTCCTGTGCGGCGCGGTGGTCGCCCCGCTCAGCAGCGCGGGCGGCCGGCCCTCGGCGGTACTGCTCGGCGTGGTGGTGCTCAGCTGCGCCGCGCTCGCGCTGGCCGCCTTCGCGACCCTGTGCCGCCCGTGGGCGAAGCCGACGTAGCCCGGATCAGGTTTGGTCATCCCAGGGGTGCGGGGAACTGCGCGAGATCGGAAGGCAACGGCCCGTACCCTCCCGCCTCTCGAAGGTCTCCCCCAGCCTTCGGCCGGGAGGTGCCCCCACGCGCCCCTGAGGTCGGCCCGCTGCCCATCTACTGCCGGAGGCTCAGATGGTCCGGGCGGTCCTGGTGACGGGCCGTCGGGTCAGCGGCCGCGGGCCAGCAGCTGTCCGCGCGCGTACCCGGCGAAGTCCGGGCCGGCCGCGGTCGCTGCGGCGTCCGCCGTGTTGCCGCCGGGCTTGAGCGTGCCGGACACCGTGTAGTACCCGTACCGGCCCACTGCCGCATGGGTGTTGGTGCAGCCGGCGGTCACGCAGTACGAGGTCGACCCGGAGGTCACCAGGCCCTGGACCTGCCCCTTGTGGGCCTGCTGCGCGGCGTCCGCCTTCGCTCTGCTGTCGAAGACCGCGACGCCGATGGTGACGGCGCTGTTGCCGGAGGCGTAGGTCGCCCGGAGCATGGTCTGGCAGCCCTGGGGGGTGATCACGTCGCCGAGACCGCCGGTGGTGGCCTTCCAGCAGGGGGAGGTGGCGGCGACGGTGACCCGGGTCCAGGTCCGGCCGTCGATGGAGAGGCTCGTCGCGGCGAACAGCGTCGCCGGGTCCAGCGGGGCGGTGTCGGTGCTCGCCGAGGAGATGACCGTCAGCGGGTCGCGTGGCCCGGAGGCGGTGGCGGCGGGCGGCTGCGAGCCGGGCTTCGACGTGGCTTTGGCGGGCGCGCTGCCGGTCGCGGAGGCGCCGGCCGAGGCGCCGGCCGAGGCCGAGCCCGACGGGCTGTCAGCAGGCGAGGCCAACAAGGTCGCAGGCGCCGAGGGGTCGGCGGGAGCCGTCGAGGCACCGTTGAGCGCGACCTTGGCCGGGGTGTCGCCCTTGCCGGGCCCGGCGACGCTGACGGCCGTCGCGGTGATCCCGCCGACGACCAGCGTCGCGCCCACCACCGCTCCGATCACCCGCCGTTGCTTGCGGCGGCGGGCCTCGCTCTCGTGCTGGTCGGCGAGTGCCGCCCAGTCCGGCTCACCAGCGAACCCGGCCTGCTGCCCGCTCGGCTGTCCCCACCCGTGTGCGCCCTGTGGCTCCCCGCTCATAACCGGCGATCCTAGAACACTTCGTCCGGTTGTCCGATTTCAGGGCCGTGCCGCTGTCCGGCGAGAGCGGGTCCTGGCGATGTCGCGGACGGTACCGGTCCGGTGTACGCGTGGTTGCGCTACGTGATGTCGGGGGGCTGGTTGCGGGGGTGGCCGGTGATGCCCACCACAAGGGTTTCCAACCAACGATGCTCGATCGTAGATGCCGGCCGGCGGGTGGGACGGGCCCGGCGGGCGCCGGGCAGGGGTCCGCGCCGGAAGGCGGGCGGGTAGCACCGCGAGGGCCTCGCAGGGCGGGTCCATGGCCTTGGAAAGGATCGAAATCTGCCTGTTTAGGGCGCCTGTGGCGGGGTAACGCGAGCGCCTTCAAGAACCTAAGGCGACCCCATCGCCTACGACGCAGCGTCGTAGCAGGCGTGTTTGAACCCCGCTGGTGGCCTCGCTAAGACTGGTGGAGTCGCAAGGCGCTCCGCCCTGTCGCACCGGCCGCATCGAGCGCCGGGCCGGTCCAGAGGAGCGCAACCGTTCGGCACCGACCCGACACCAGGGGTGCCACGGCCACCGGCGCAGCAACGCAGCGAGCGGCTCCACGCCGCCGTACTGCCACGCGCCCGGGGCCGGTCCAACCGATCGAGGCTCACTCGGTCCAGGAAGGCCACACACACCATGCGTAGTTCCCTCATTGCCGCCATGCGCCGACGCTCCACCCTCGTGGTGGCCTCCGCCGGCCTGGCGACTGCCTGTGCCGCCTCCATCGTGGCGGTGGCACTCCCCGAGGACAACGCTTCCGCCGCGGTCGTGGCAGCCGCCTCCGCGCCCGCCGCAGCTCCCACCACCGAGGCCGCAGCCCCGGCCGCGCCCGCCGCGCCCGCCGCGCCCGCCGCGCCCGCCGCGCCCGCCGCGCCCGCCGCGCCGAGCACCGAGGCCGCCCAGCCGCAGGCCCCCGCCGCTCAGCCCCAGGCCGCGCAGCCGAAGGCCGCCGAGCCCCAGGCCGCCTCCCGCTCCGAGCAGCGCGCCGCGCTGTCGACCACCGACACCAGCCCGGCCGGCGTCAAGGCCCTGGCCAAGAGCATGGTCCCGGCCGGTCAGTGGGCCGCGTTCAACAACATCATCACCCACGAGAGCACCTGGAACATCAAGGCGGTCAACGCCTCCTCCGGTGCCTACGGCCTGGCCCAGGCCCTGCCGGGCTCCAAGATGGCCTCGGCCGGCTCCGACTGGCGCACCAACCCGGCCACCCAGATCAAGTGGGCCCTGAGCTACATGAACGACCGCTACGGCAGCCCGAACGCCGCCTGGTCCTTCTGGCAGACCCACCACTGGTACTGATCGGACCATCGGGTACCGACCGGACCTGACACGCCGACGCCCTGCACCTCCCGGAGGTGCAGGGCGTCGGCGTGCCACGGGTCAGCTCAGGCCGTTGGTCTTCAGCCAGTCCTTGGCCACCGCCGACGGGTCCTCCTTGTCCACGGCGACGCGCTTCATCAGCGCGGTCAGCCCGGCCGTGTCCAGCTTGGCGGAGATGGCGTTCAGGGCCGCGGTCGCGGTCGCGTCCACACCCGCCTTGTTCACCAGCGGGGTGACGTTCTGCGTGCTGAACACGTTCTTCGGGTCGGCCAGCACGACCAGCTTCAGCTGCACGATCTTCGGGTCGGTGGTGAACACGTTGCCGACCTGGATCGAGCCGTCCTTCAGCGCGTTGGCCGTGGTCTCACCCGTCGGCTTCCACTCCTTGAAGGTCAGGCCGTAGTTGTCCTTGAGCAGCGGCTCGCTGCGCGCCTTGAACTCCGGCGGGCCGCCGATGGAGAACTCCTTGGCCTTGGCGGCCAGGTCGGCGATGCTCTTGAGCTGGAACTTGTCCGCGGTCTCCTGGCTCACCGTCAGCGAGTCCTTGTCCTCGGCGGACGAGGAGTCGAGTATCGCCAGCGTGGCGGGCAGCGCCTTCTGCAGGGCGGCGTTGACCGCCTCGGTGCCGGCCGCGGTGTTCTTGGCGTCCAGGTAGCCGAGCAGCGCACCGTTGTACTCGGGCAGCACCGTCAGGCTGCCGTTCTGCAGCTGCCCGTAGAGCACCTCGCGGCTGCCGATGTTGAACTTCTCCTCGACCTTGACGCCCTTGGCCTTGAGCGCCTGCGAGTAGATCGAGGCGAGCAGGACGTTCTCGGGGAAGTTGGCCGAGCCGACCACCACGGTCTTGCCCGAGGTCGCGGGGGACGAGGAGGACGCGAGCGGGTCGCTGCCACCGGAGGAGCTGCAGGCCGCAGCGCCGAGCAGGAGGGTGACGGCGGTGGCGGTTCTGAGCAGACGGGTGGTCATGGGTTTCCTTCTGGATCGAGACGGGATGAGTGCGAGGCCGGAGGGGCGTGGGAACCCCGACCGGCCGGATTTCACTGGCGCGGCCCGGACTTGGTCCATGATCTCGTGACGGGCCGGGCTGCGCCTGTGGTTTTGACCGGCCTGTGACAGGACTTTGTCAGTTTTCCTTCGGTGCGCTCCGGACGCGGATGCCGGGCGGCAGCGCGTACCGGATCAGTACGGCGAACAGCAGTTGGGTCGCGACGGCCAGCAGGACCACGAGCAGCGCCCCGCCCACCGTCGCGGGGAAGTCCCGGGTGGCCAGCCCGTCGATGACGTACCGGCCGAGGCCGCCGAGACCGACGTAAGCGGCCACCGTGGCGGTCGCGATCACCTGGACGGCCGCCGTGCGCAGGCCGGCCAGCAGGGTCGGCAGGGCGGAGGGCAGACAGACCTGCCAGAGCACCTGGCGGTGCGTCAGCCCGATGCCCCGGGCGGCGTCCCGGACGTCCGGGTCGGTGCCCCGGATGCCCTCGACGGCCGCCACCAGCAGCGGCGGTGCGGCGAGCGCGAGCAGCGGTACCAGCACGGCCGTCTTGCCGACGCCGGCCAGCAGGACGGCCAGCGTGACCAGCCCCATCGTGGGAAGCGCGCGGGTGACGCCGGTCAGCGCGGTGACGGCGACGGCGCCCCGCCCCGTGTAGCCGATCAGCAGGCCGAGCGGGATGGCCAGGAGCGCCGAGTAGAGCAGGGCCTCGCCGGAGAAGGCGAGATGCTCCGCGATGCGGTGGACGATCGAGTCGGGACCGCTCCGCCGGGCGGGCGAGGTGAAGAAGGTGTGGAGCCAGTCGAGCCAGTTCACGAGGCTGCTCCCTTCTCCCGGACGGCCCAGGGCGCGAGCAGACGCCGGGCCAGCACCAGGACCAGATCGGTCACCAGGGCCAGCACGGCGACCAGGACGATGCCCGCCAGGATCGGCGTCGGGAAGGTCCGCTGGAAGCCGTCGATGAAGAGGTAGCCGAGGCCGCCCTTGCCGATCAGCGCGCCGACGGCGGCCAGCGAGATGCTGGACACCGCCGCGACCCGCAGGCCGGCCACCAGGTACGGCACGGCGGCCGGGAGTTCCACCGCCGCCAGCCGGTGCCAGGGGCCGTAGCCCATCGCGGTCGCGGCCTGCCGTACCGCCTCCGGCACCGAGCGCAGCCCGTCCACCGTGGTCGGCAGCAGCACCGCGAGTGCGTAGCAGGTCAGCGGGATCATCACGGTGGCGTTGGTGGCCAGCCCGGTGTACGGGATCAGCACGACGAAGACGGCGAGTGCCGGCAGCGCGTACACCACGTTGAAGACGGCGGACAGCGGTTGGTAGAGCCTGGGGTAGCGGGCGCAGGCCAGGCCGAGCGGCACCGCGATCAGGAGGGCGATCAGCACCGGGACGAGGGCGATCACCGCGTGGTCGAGCGTGAGATCGCGCAGGTACGCCACATGGGTGCCGAGCCAGTGCCAGCGGACGAGAGGTTCACCGTCCACGGGCGCTCACCGGTCGCTCCTCGGAGAGTGCCGCGAGGACGGCCTCCCGGCTCACGGTGCCGGTGGCGCGTCCTTCGGCGTCGACGGCGACGGCGATGCCGGCGGGGGAGAGCACGGTGGCGTCCAGCGCGGTGCGCAGGGTGTCGGTACCGGGGTGGAAGGCCGGTGCGGGGTGCACCTCGGTCGGCCGGTCGTGGTCGAGCCAGCCGGTCGGCCGGCCGCCGTCGTCCAGGGCCAGCTCCCAACTCCCGTGCCGGGTACCGTCGTCGATCGGCCGGACGGCGACGTCGGCGGCCGGGCGGAGGCCGAGGCCGCGCAGCCCGCGGTCCCGGCCCAGGAAGGCGGCCACACTCTCGTCGGCCGGGGCGGTCAGCAGCGTGTGCGGGTCGGCGAGTTGGGCGATCCGGCCGTGCTCGCGGAGCACCACGACCTGGTCGCCGAGCCGCACGGCCTCCTCGATGTCGTGCGTGACGAACAGGACGGTCTTGTTCAACTCACCCTGCAGCCGGAGCAGTTCCTCCTGCAGTCCGGCCCGGACCACCGGGTCGACCGCGCTGAACGGCTCGTCCATCAGCAGGACCGGAGGGTCGGCCGCGAGCGCCCGGGCGACGCCGACCCGCTGTTGCTGGCCGCCCGAGAGCTGGAAGGGGTAGCGCTTGGCGGTCTCCGGTGCCAGGCCGACCAGTTCGAGCAGCTCGGCGGCCCGCGCGCGGGCCTTCTTGCGGTCCCATCCGAGCAGGTACGGGACGGTGGCGATGTTGTCGATCACCCGGCGGTGCGGGAAGAGGCCCGCCTGCTGGATCACGTAGCCGATGCCCCTGCGGAGCTTGGCGGCCTCCAGCCGGGCGACGTCCGTGCCGTCCAGCAGTACGCGGCCCGCGGTCGGCTCGACCATGCGGTTGACCATCCGCAGGATGGTGGTCTTGCCACAGCCGGACGGGCCGACCAGGACGGTTATTCGGCCGGCCGGCACGTCGAGGTCGAGGCCCTCGACGGCGATGGTGCCGTCGGGGTGGCGCTTGGCGGCGCCGTCGAATCTGATCACGGAAGGGTCCTAGCTGCGGCGCCTCGGCGCCGGTCGGTTGTCGAATCGACTCTCGAGTCGAACGGATCTTGGAACCGCTTGTGCCTTCCCCATCCGGGATCAGAGCAAACCTTCGCCGCCGTCCTTCGTGGGCAGACCGGCCGCCGCCCAGGCGACGAAGCCGCCGTCCAGGTCGGTGGCCCGGTGCAGGCCCAGCTCGCGCAGGCTCGCGGCAGCGAGGCTGGACGCATAGCCCTCCGAGCACACCACGATCACCTGCAACTCGTGGCCGGTCGCCTCGGGAATCCGGTGACTGCCCGTCGGATCGAGCCGCCACTCCAGCACATTGCGCTCGATGACCAGCGCATCCGGGATCGCGCCCTCGCGTGCCCGCTGCGCGGCCGGACGGATGTCGACCAACAGCGCGCCCGCCGCGGCCGCCTCGTACGCCTCCTGCGGCCCCGGCCGGTGAACCCCGGCCCTCGACCGCTCCACCAACTCGTCGATCGTGGTCACCACTGCTCCGGTCCTTCCTGGGCGGTGCGGACCAGGCCACCGGCCCGCAGTTCGTAGCGCGAGATCTCGCTCAGCGGCGGCGAGTACGCGTGGATGGTCACCGCAGGCCCGGGGGCCGTGTTCCGTACGTCGTGCAGGTACTCGGGGCCGAAGGCCCGCGCCGAACCGGCCGGGACCCGGCGGATCAGCAGCCCCTGCTCGGCCCCGCCCAGGGACAGCTCCTCGACCTCGCCGAGTGCCACCGCGAAGGCGCCGCGCGAGCCGCCGTGGTCGTGGAACCCGGTGGACTGGCCCGGCAGCCAGCTGATCAGCCACACCTCGTGGTCATCGGTCAGCGCCAGCCGTTCGTACCAACGGTCCGAGGCCAGGCGTACCCGGTGGAGCCACTGGTCGGGCTGCTCGGCCAGCTCGCGGACGATCTTGCGCAGGGCGTTCGGCGAGAGCGGCGCGGGTGCCGGTGTGGGCTGCGGGGTCGGCAGGATGCCGATGCGGTCGGGAGCTAGGTCAAGGCTCATGGGTCGTCCTCGGATAGGCCGGAGGAGGCTGCCTCGCGCGGGTACGGCGCGAACGGCAGCACGGAGGGGTGAAGAAAGGGGGAGGAGAGCGCGGCTCAGACCCTGGAAGGCGTCACAGGGCGGGACAGACCGTCAGCGGGCACACATGTCGCTCGCCTGGCGTCGCAGATCGACGTGCAGGCGGCAGACCAGAGTGGTGCCGGTGTTCATGCGCCGATCGTTCCGGAGGAAGACGGGCACGTCAAGCGTGGACCACGTGATGAGAGGGACGTCATCGCCCGGGTGGCCCAACGGGGCGGGTGTGACGGCGCGTCAATCCGGGGCATACGGGGCGGGCCTGCCCCGTACCTCCGGGGCATGCTGAACGGCCTGCCCCGGGAGTACGGGGCAGGCCGCGGGTGGTGCGTCAGTTGTTCTGCGTGGCGTCCGAGTCCGCCTCGGCGGCCGCACTGTCGGCGGCGTCCACCTTCTGCTGCATGTCCTTGAGCTGGGAGTCCCCGCCGCCGGGCGCGGACTGCGCCGCCCGGTCCGGGGTGGCGGCGGTCGGCCCGCAGCCGGTCAGCAGCAGGGCGGCCGCGGCGGCGAGGGCGGCGACGGCGGCGGTCGCGCGCCCCCGGCTCACGTGCCGGCTCACTTGCTCGGCTCCGGGGTGGCGCCCTGCGCGGCGCACCACGTCGCCACGGCCTTGAGGTCCGTCTGCCGCGTCTGCAGGGTGGGCAGCAGGCTCTTGCGGAAGGTGAGCCGGTCGTTCAGGTAGGTGTAGATCTCGGTGTGGCCGGCGGCCTTGGCGTTCGCCACCCGCTGCTCCAGCCGGGCGACCGAGCCGGGCACCGTCGCGTCACCGTTCAGCCGGGTGATCGCGGCGGTGATCCGCTTCTCGGTCTTCGGCAGGCGCTTGCAGATCGCCTTGGCGCCGTCGCCCTTCGGGGTGGGCTTGGTCTCCGCCTGGGCGGGGGTGACGGCGAGCAGGGCGCCCGCCAGGGTGAGTGCGCCGAGGGCGGCGGCCTTGCGGTTCGGAAGCATGGGCTGTTTCTCCTCCAGTGCCACGAGGGTTCGACGCATGGGCGGTCCAACCGAGCAGGACGGTAGCGGGCGTTCTTGTGGATTCCTTGTGGGAAGACCCGGACGGCGGGAAGACCTGGCGGCGTCCCGGGATCCTCAGTCGCGCGAGATCCAGTCCCGCCGGAGCGGAAGCTGCAGCGTCGGCGTGTCCGCCGGCAGCGGCAGCCGTACCTCGAACCGGCAGCCCGTGCCGCCGGGCGGCGTCCCGATGGTGACGGTGCCGCGGTGCAGCGCCGCCTGCTGGGCGACCAGGGTCAGGCCGAGCCCGGACCCGGGGCTGCCCGGGCGGCGGTGGAACCGGCCGAAGACGGCACCCCGCTCGGCCGCCGGGATGCCCGGGCCTGCGTCGTCCACGGTGAGCACCGCGAAGCCGCCCTCCGCCCGCAGCCCCACGGTGATCCGGGCCGGCTCGTCCGGCAGCCGGCCGTGCACCACGGCGTTGCCCAGCAAGTTGGCCAGCAGGATCCGCAGGCCCGCCTCCCAGCCGAAGACCCGGAGCTCGGACGGCAGTTCGGCGGACGTCCGAACCTCGGGCCGACGCCGCCCGGTCTCGCCGAGCACCGCGTCGACCAGTTCGGCCAGGTCGAGCGGGCCGAAGGCGGACAGCTCCACCAGGTCCCCCTGGGCGAGCATCCGCAGCGCCGTCAGCAGCTCCAGCAGCCGGGCGTGCTCCTCCTGCAGGTCCCGGACCACCTCCGCACGTTCCCCGGCCGGCAGATCGGGGTGGGCGGCGAGCACGTCCAGGTTGGTCCGCATGCTCATCAGCGGAGTGCGGAGCTCGTGCGAGGCCGCCGAGGAGAACGACCGGGCGGTGTCCAGCGCCTGCGCCGTCCGACCTGCCTGCTCCTCGTAACGGGCCAGCAACTGGGCGATGGCTGTGGTGAGTTCGTCCACCTCGGCGATGTGCGTCCGCTCGGCGGCGAAGCCCGCGGCCCCCGCCCGCGGGTCGAGCCGGGCCGCCCGGCGGCTGAGCCGGCGCAGCGAGACGGTGGTCCGGTCGGCCAGGGCGTACGCGAGCAGCCCCGAGACCGGTGCGGCCAGGAGCGCCACCAGCACGACCCGGCGGCGCACGGCGGTGAGCTGCGGGTCGGTGGCCGAGGCCGGGGCGAACAGCCACAGCGTGCCGGGCGCCGCGCCGTCCACCCGTACGGTCAGCACCCGCCAGGCGTGGCCCTTGGCCCGTACGGTGACCGGGCCGCCCGGGGTCTCCTCGGGGAGTGCGACCGTGTCGGCGGGCTGCGGACCGCCGGTCAGTACGAGAGCGCCGTCCGAGGCCTCGAGCCGGACACCGGCGTCCAGCGCGTCGCCGAGCACCTTGCGCTGCTGGGTCTGCTCGACCCGGGATCGGCCCTTGCGATCGGCGGTGAGCAGCGTCCGGACGTCGGGCAGGACGGCCGACGCCCGGTCCTGCAGCCGGGTGTCCTGCTGGTGGCGCAGGTCGCGGTTGACCAGGCCGAGCACCAGCAGCCCGGCAGCGAGCACCAGCACCGGCACCAGGAGCGTGACCGAGAGCGCGATCCGCGTGGAGAGCTTCACGAGCCGCTCCCGCCCTCGGGCAGCCGCAGGACGAAGCCGACCCCGCGGACGGTGTGGATCAGCCGGGGCCGCCCGCCCTCCTCCAGCTTGCGGCGCAGATAGCTGACGAAGGTGTCCACGGCGTCGGTGCGCACCTCGAAGTCGTAGCCCCAGACCCGGTCGAGGAGCTGGTCCCGGCTGAGCACGATCCCGGCGTTCCTGGCCAGCTGCACCAGCAGCTCGAACTCCCGTCTGGTGAGCCGGAGTTCCACGCCGTCCCGGTGCACCTGCCGGGTGGCCTGGTCGATCACCAGCGGCCCGGCGCGGAGCACGTCGGCGGGTGGCGGGGCGGGCCGGCGGCGCAGCAGCGCCTGCAGCCGGAGGACCAGCTCCTCCAGCGCGAACGGCTTCACCAGGTAGTCGTCCGCCCCGGCCTGCAGACCGGCGACCCGGTCGGCCACCTCGTCCAGCGCCGAGAGCATCAGGACCGGTGTCTCGTCGCCCCGGGCACGCAGGGCGCGGCAGACCTCGATGCCGGTCAGGCCGGGCATCGACACGTCCAGCACCAGGACGTCCGGCGCCGCCCCGCCGAGCAGTGCCAGCGCGCCGGGGCCGTCCTCGGCCAGGAGCACGGTGAAGCCGCTCAGCCGCAGCCCCCGCTCCAGCGAGCGGCGGATCGCGGCGTCGTCGTCCGCGACCAGCACCCGACCCGTGGTTCCCGTGGTCATGCCGTCCTCCTCCGCCTGCTCTGCGCGGGCCCGACCCTCTCACGGTGGCCGGTCCTGGCGGGAGGCAGGGTCAGAGCTTGCGGGCCACCGCGCCGTACATGCTCACCCGGTCCGCGCCCTCGGCCGGCTCCTCCTCGGGGCGCCACAGCGGTACGGTGACCACCCCGGGCTCCAGCAGCTCCAGGCCGTCGAAGAACCGCCGCACCTCCTCGCGCGAGCGGCCGACCAGCGGCGCCGTGGCCTTGCTGTAGACGCCCGTCACCCGGTCCCTGACCTCCGGCGGGATGAAGTCGGCGGTGCCGTGCGACAGGATCAGGTAGCTGCCGGGCGCGAGCGCGTCCACCAGCGTCTCGACGATCTTGTACGGCTCGGTCTCGTCCGGCAGGAAGTGCAGCACCGCGGCCAGCACCAGGGCCACCGGCCGGTCGAGGTCCAGCAGCCCCTTGACCTCGGCGGCGGACAGGATGCCCGCCGGGCCCCGGAGGTCGGCCTGCAGCACGTCGGTACGGCCGAGACCCATCCCCGCCATCAGCGCGCGGGCGTGTGTCAGCACGATCGGGTCGTTGTCGACGTACACCACCCGTGCCTGCGGATCGACCTGCTGGGCGATCTCGTGGGTGTTGCCGACGGTCGGGATGCCGGTGCCGATGTCGAGGAACTGGTCGATGCCCTGCCCGGTGACGAAGCGCACCGCGCGCTGCAGGAAGCCCCGGTTGGCCCGGGCCGTCGACCGGAACTCCGGGTTGGCCGCCAGCGCCCGCTCCGCCGCCTCACGGTCGGCCGGGAAGTTGTCCTTGCCGCCCAGGTAGTAGTCGTACATCCGGGCCGGGTGCGGCACATCGGGGCGCAGGTCGGTGGCGGACGTTCTGCTGGACTGCTCCACTGGGACCTCCGCTCGGCACTGTCGACACGTCGCCGGACAGCCTATGCGGTCGATCCTGGGCGCGGTGGACGGGTGATCAGAATCGGTGGGTGGGAGCTCTGTTCGAGCCGGTGCAACCGGGGTGGCCCCGGACTGCGTCCTGAGGGGAAGAACGGCCGCGGTTGGGCGGCGCGGTGGAGGGCAGGAGAACGGTATGGGCATCGTCAGCTGGATCATCCTCGGCCTCATCGCCGGGGCCGTCGCCAAGTTCCTGCTCCCCGGGCGTGACCCGGGCGGCCTGATCGTCACCACTCTGATCGGCATCGCCGGCTCGTTCGTCGGCGGCTGGCTCTCCTCGGCCGTCCTCGACCGTCCGGTCGCCACGAGCTTCTTCGACCTCGCGACCTGGGTCTCGGCGATCGCCGGTGCTCTGGTGCTGCTCATCGCGTACCGGATCGTCTTCGGCAACTCCCGTAACTGACCGGACGGGTGGGCCCGCCCCACGTACTGAGCCTGCCGAGGGGGCCGCAGCAGAGCTGCGGCCCCCTCGGTGTGCCAGGTGGAGGTCAGGAGACGTTGAGGGCGGTGTCGTCCACGACGAAGCTGGTCTGCAGCGAGGAGTCCTCGGTGCCGGTGAACTTGACGGTCACGGTCTGCCCGGCGAACGACGAGAGGTCGTAGCTGCGCAGGGTGTAGCCGGATGCGGCGTTCACGTTGGAGAAGCTCGCCAGGGTGGTGGAGTTGGCCTGGACGGTGAGCTTGTCGTAGGCCGTGCTGCCGCTCTCGCCGGTGTCGATGTGCAGGTAGAAGCTGAGGGTGGCCTTGCACCCGGCCGGGATGGTCACGGACTGGCTGAGCGAGTCCGTGTGCGAGGAGCCGTAGCCGTCCAGCCAGGCCTTCCAGCTGCCGGAGTGGGCGGCCTCGCTCGAGGAGTTGTCGATCACACCGGCCGTGGCCGTCCACGGGGAGGCGGCGCCGGTCTCGAAGCCCGCGTTGCCGAGGAGTTGCGCGGAGGTGCAGCCGCCGGAGCCGCCGACCGTCCAGCTGAAGGTCGCCGAGCCGCTCGCGTTGATGGTGTCCCTGGCGGTGACCGTCACGTTGTACGTTCCCGCCGTGCTCGCGGTGCCGGTGATCAGACCGGTGGAGGAGTTGATCGAGAGGCCGGCCGGCAGGCCGGTGGCGCTGTAGGTGAGGCTCTGGCCGGAGTCGGAGTCGGTCGCGGTGATCTGCAGGCTCACCGAACTGCCCTGCGCCGTCGACTGGTTGCCCGGGTTGGTGACCGTCACCGTGCTACCGGTGCTGCCGGAGGTGAAGGCGGCGGTGCCGTTCGGGGTGCCGAGACCGGTCGGGCCGTCGTAGCCGGCGGCGGCCTGGCACAGGTAGGCGGGCGAGCAGCTGCCGTTGGCGCCGCTGGTCACGTCGAAGAGCGAGCCGGTGTGGGAGTACGGGTACGAGGCCGGGTTGCTGCCGGAGGCGGGGGTGCCGGCCAGGGCGTACACGGCCGCGATGATCGGCGCGGAGGCGCTGGTGCCGCCGTAGACCGCCCAGCCGCTGCCGCCGTAGGTCTGGTAGACCGCGAGGCCGGTGGCCGGGTCGGCGACCGCGGAGACGTCGGCGACGGTGCGCTTGCTGCAGCCGGTGTCCTTCTGCCAGGTGGGCTTGGCGTCGTAGGCCGAGCAGCCGGAGCCGGCGCCGTTCCCGCCCGAGCTGGAGCCCCACACGCTCTCGGTCCAGCCACGGGTGCTGGAGTTGCGGCTGAGGGTGGTGCCGCCGACCGCGGTGACGTACTTGGAGGCGGCCGGGTACTCGACGCCGTAGCCGGAGTCACCGGAGGAGACGGTGATGGCCACGCCGGGGTGGTTGAAGTACGAGGTGTCGTAGCCGGTGTCGGAGGAGGACTCGCCGCCGCCGTAGCTGTTGGAGACGTACTTGGCGCCGAGGCTGACGGCGGTGTTGACGGCCGTGCCGAGGTTCTCCATGGTCGCGCTGTCGGCCTCGACCAGCAGGATGTGGCAGTTGGGGCAGACGGCGCTCACCATGTCGACGTCGAGCGAGATCTCGCCGGCCCAGCCGCTGTCGGCGGAGGGGTAGCTGGTGCCGCCGCGCTGGTCGACCTTCTTGAAGCAGCCGTTGGCGGTGGTGCAGGCCGGCAGGCCGTACTGGGACCGGTAGGCCGCGAGGTCGGACTCGGCGTTGGGGTCGTCGTTGGCGTCGATGATGGCGACGGTCGCACCGGAGCCGCCGGAGGCGGAGAGCTTGTACGCCGAGGCCAGGTCGCTGGGGCCGTAGCCGGAGGGCGTCGCGTTGGGCGCGAGGGACTGCGGCTGGACGATGTCGGTGCGGGCCAGGGCGAGACAGGCCATCTCGCCCGGGTGGCTCGGTGCGGCGCAGAGCCGCTTGGTGGCCACCTGGCCGGAGGAGCCTGCTGATGCTCCGTCAGCTGCGTGTGCGCTGACGGTGGTTGTGGCCAGCAGGCCCGTGGCGGCCATGGCCAGGGCGGGTACTGCGGCGAGCAGTCGGCGCAGCCTGGGCAGGCGTGCGCCGCTGGGGGCGTGGGTGCGCAAGGGTGAATCCTCCGTGGGGGTGGGGTTGCAACCGCCCGGTGTGGGGTCGTGCCGGGGCGGGCGCAGGCCCGGTGCTGGCGGATCTCGGCACGTGCGGGTGGGCGCGGTTCGTGGCCGCGCGCCGGTGTCGGAGCTGCGCTGTGCAGGAGGTGGTGGTGCCGCGCTGAACCTTGGGCAAGCGTGATGGCAGGGCCATGACAGACCAATGGCCGCACCGGTCCGGCGATACCGGAGGGGTGCGGCCATGACGCTACTGGCGGGTTCGGGCGGGCGACAAGGGAGGCCGGTCAGGCTTTGCCTGTCCTTGTCAATGAATTGCCAATACGGGTAGAGGAGTTGAAGGTGATGACCCGCGCCTCGGTGGCCTCGCGGTCTCAGGCGGCGCGCAGGCCGTTCAGAAGCAGTGCCCAGACGGCCTCGAAGTCGGTCTCGGCCCGCGGCGCGTTCCACTCGGCCGCGTGGGCGGGGTCGTGGAAGTGCGCGGTGGCCTGGAAGACCGCGCGCGCCGCGGTGCCCACGTGCGTCGGACGGAACTCGCCCTGGTGGATGCCGTCCTGGATGATCGTGCCGATCTGGGCGGTGAGGGTCTCGATGTGCGCCTCGACGGTGGTGCTGATCTCGTTCACCAGGCTCATGTAGGTGGCGAACAGCTCCGGGTCGTCCAGCGCCTTCTTGCGCTTGGCGGCGAACAGCGTCGCCAGCCAGCGGTGCAGCCGCTCCGGCGCGGGGCCGCGCTCCATGGTGATCGCGGCGAGGGCGTGGTGCGCCTGGTCGAGCCAGCGCTGGGTCACGGCCTCGCGCAGCGCGGCCTTGCTGGGGAAGTGTCGGTAGACGCTGCCGTGGCTGACGCCGAGTGCGCGAGCGATGTCCACGACGGTGGCTTTGGCCGGCCCGAACCGCCGCAGGACGTCCTCCGCCGCGCTCAGGATCTGCTCGGGGGTGAGTGTGCTGTCCGTGGTCACGGGGAGGTACGTCCTTCACTGTGCTGCGGCGGGAGTGCTGCGACCGGGGAGCTGGTCAGCGGTCGCTGGTCTCGCTGTCGAGGTGAGCCATCTGTGCGGCAGCGTACCGGTCACCGGCGGCGGAGCCTGCGGGGACGGCCGCCTCGATGGCGGCGAGATCGGCCGGGGTGAGGGTGACGTCCAGCGCCCCCAGGGCCTCTGCGAGACGGTCCCGGCGGCGGGCGCCGACCAGCGGCACGATGTCCTCGCCGCGCGAGGCGACCCAGGCGATCGCGACCTGCGCGACGCTCGCGCCCTTGGCCTCGGCGGTCTTCCGCAGGGCCTCCACCAGGCTGAGGTTGTGGGCGAGGTTGTCGCCCTGGAAGCGCGGGCTGTGGCCACGGAAGTCCGTCGCGGCGATCTCCCGGTCGTTGCTCCAGTGGCCGCTGAGCAGGCCGCGGGAGAGGACCCCGTACGCGGTGATGCCGATGCCCAGCTCGCGGGCGGTGGGCAGGATCTCGGCCTCCAGACCGCGGGAGATCAGCGAGTACTCGATCTGCAGGTCGCTGATCGGGTGGACGGCGGCGGCGCGGCGGAGGGTGTCGGCGCCGACCTCGGAGAGGCCGATGTGGCGCACGTAGCCGGCCTGGACCAGGTCGGCAATGGCGCCGACGGTCTCCTCGATCGGGACGTTCGGGTCGAGGCGGGCCGGGCGGTAGACGTCGATGTGGTCGGTGCGCAGGCGGCGCAGGGTGTACGCGAGCGCCGTCTTGGTGGCGGCGGGGCTTGCGTCGTAGCCGAGCCAGGTGCGGTCCGGGCCGCGCTGGGCACCGAACTTGACGCTGATCTGGACGTTCTCGCGGTTGCGGCCGCGCAGGGCGTCGTGGATCAGCAGCTCGTTGTGGCCCATGCCGTAGAAGTCGCCGGTGTCGAGCAGGGTGATGCCCGCGTCGAGTGCGGCGTGGACGGTGGCGATGCTCTCGGCCTCGTCGGCGGGGCCATAGAGGTCCGACATGCCCATGCAGCCGAGGCCGAGGGCGGAGGTGGTGGGGCCGGCGCTGCCGAGGGTGGTGCGGGCGGGCGTGGTGGGCATGGGTGCTCCCCGTGGATTGGGCGGGCGCGTCGTGCTGACGTATGTCAACTATGGCATGTCGGATGACAGATTTCAATATCTGTCATCCGACATTGCGATTCTGTTCTCCCGAGCCCAGGCGGCCGCCCCGCTCAGTCGGTCACCTGACTCCGGTCCTCGTACGCCAGATCCGCGTACTCGGGGTGCCGCAGCATCCATCCCTTGATGAACTGGCAGGTCGCCAGTACCGCCAGCCCGCGCCCGCGGGCGTCGTCGAGCGCAGCCCGCGCCAGCGCACCACCCACCCCCTGGCCTTCGAAGGCCGGATTCACCACCGTGTGCGGGTAGACCACCAACGTCTCGCTGCGCAGGTACTCCGCGAAGCCCGCCGGTCTGCCGTCGACCCGCGCCTCGAAGCGGCTCTCCGCCTCGACGTCCTCGACCGTCACCCTCGTCGCCATGTCGACTCCTCGTCTCCGCCCAAGTACACCCGAAGCAGGGCAAATCATCCGTGCCTGTCGCCGACCATCATCGAGCGCCATCCGCCGCCCCGCCCCGTGCCGCGCCCGTCGGCCGATCACCGGACTGGTATCAAAGGCTGATCCGCCATCACCCATCAGGCGTGGATCGACCGCACCTTGGCGGTTCGCGCTGCCGAAGTCCCGCCGGAGGTACATCGTGGAACCAGGCGCGATCCGGCGACCGCGCTCGCGCGCCGTTCCAGGTCCAAGCGCCGTACCCGCCCCGGGACAGCCCCGGCGGGCCCCCGCCTCCGGCCGGCCGCCGACGCGACGCAGTATTCGGGCCGCCTCGCAGGGAAACGAACGAATCTTCTAGGCTCACTTCGCGGCCTCCCTGCACCGGTGCCCGACCGCACCGACGTACCGGGGCCGCCGTCCATGGGCCCCGGGCCGAGCCGGGGTCACCGGACCGAGCGAGGAGGACGCAGTGTTGCCCAGCCCGAGGTCGCACCACCTGCCGTTGCCCGACGGAGCGCCAAGCCGTCGCGTCGTACCGCAGGCGTCATGTCCACCAGCTCGCACCGCCTCACCCGCCGGCACACACCGCCGGGCCCCGGGCGCGCACGACGGAATCCCCGGCGCGTACCTCGGTGACTCGCTGAATACCGGCGGCGGCCGGGGAGGCGTCCGATGAGTCCCCACGCCGCCGCAGCGTCGGCAGCCACGCCGCCGACCCCCCTCCGGAAGCCGGGCGACCAGGCCGCGGCCGACAGCACCGCGGAGGGCGATGATCCGGGCAGTACCGCCGCGCTTCCCGGCCTGCCCCAGGCGCTGAGTTCCCGCGCCCGTACGCTGGCCGGCGCCGTACGCCGCCGCTGCGCCGACCTGGCGCGGATGGAGTCGCCGACCGGGGACGCGCCCCGCCTGGACGCCCTGGCCGAGGAGCTCGCCGCGGGCTTCCGTGCGACGGGCGCCGAGGTCCGCCGCGAGCGCGGACCGGCGGGCGACCACCTGGTCCTGCAGTGGGCCGGCTGCGAGGAGAACCTGGCCCACCTCCTGATGGTCGGCCATCACGACACCGTCTGGCCGGTCGGCACCCTGGCCGACTGGCCGGTGGAGGAGCGCGAGGGGATGCTCACCGGCCCGGGTGTCCTCGACATGAAGGCCGGCCTGGCGCTGATCGAGGGAGCCTTCGCGCTGCTCGCCGACCTGGGCCAGCGCCCGCACCGCCCGGTGCGGCTCGTGGTGGTCGCGGACGAGGAGGTCGGCAGCCCCGACGGGCGGCGCCTCGTGGAGCGTCAACTCCCGGGCGCCGCCGCCGTACTGGGCCTGGAGCCGCCGCATCCGGACGGTCGGCTGAAGACCGCCCGGCGGGGCAGCACCCGGGTCCGGCTGACCGTCACCGGACGCGAGGCGCACGCCGGGAACGACGCCGCCCAGGGCACCTCGGCCGTCGACGAACTGGTCGACCAACTGGTCGCGGTACGAGGGCTGGCCGGCCAGCCGGGGACCGAACTCAACACCGGCCGGATCACCGGCGGCACCCGGGCCAACGTGGTGGCGGGCCGGGCCGAGGCGGAGCTGGGCCTGCGGTTCGCCACCGCCGAAGCCCAGCGCCGCACGCTCGACACCCTCGCCCACCTCACCGCGCTGCGGCCCGGCGCCCGGGTGCGGACCGAGGTGCTCTCCAGCCGTCCGGCCTGGCCCGAGCGCTCGGGCAACCCGCTGCTGCGGCACGTCCGCTCGCTCGCGGCGGTGCTCGGCCAGCACGTGGACGGCGCACCGGCCGGCGGCGCGGGCGACACCAACCTCGCCGGCGCCCGGGGCCTGCCGACCCTGGACGGCCTCGGCGCGGTCGGTGCCGGTTCGCACGCCCGCGGCGAGCACATCGAGGTCGACCAGCTGGCACCCAGGATCGCCCTCCTGGCCGCCCTGCTCGCCGTCCCCCTGCCCCGCCTGCGCGAGCGCCCGTAGCGGCGAACCCGCAGCGTCGCACCCGGCCGGCCCGAGGCGGACCCCCGCCCGGGCAGGCCGTGACGTCGGTGTCAGGACCGCCGCAGAGCCGAGACCGGCCTCCCAAACCGGTACAGAGACCGACATCAAGATCCGCCCTGGACGATTCCCTTGTCATTCCGGGCCACGCCCCACACAATGGAACCGACCGAACGGTCAGTCGGGAGGTGGGTGAAGTGTCGGCAACGCAGATGGCCGAGCAGTCCCTGGAGGGGCACTTCGACGCGGTGGTGGCTGCCGAGCAGCGGATCGAGCCGCGTGACTGGATGCCGGACGCCTACCGGGCGACGCTCATCCGGCAGATCGCACAGCACGCCCACTCGGAGATCATCGGCATGCAGCCGGAGGGCAACTGGCTCACCCGGGCCCCCTCGCTGCGCCGCAAGGCGATCCTGCTGGCCAAGGCCCAGGACGAGGCCGGCCACGGGCTGTACCTCTACGCCGCCGCCGAGACCCTGGGCGTCGACCGCGCCGAGCTCACCGAGAAGCTGATCACCGGCCGCCAGAAGTACTCCTCGATCTTCAACTACCCCACCCTGACCTTCGCCGACGTCGGCGTGATCGGCTGGCTGGTGGACGGCGCGGCGATCTGCAACCAGGTCCCGCTCTGCCGCTGCTCCTACGGGCCGTACGCCCGCGCGATGGTGCGGATCTGCAAGGAGGAGTCCTTCCACCAGCGCCAGGGCTACGAGCTGCTGATGACGCTGATGCGCGGCACGGACGCCCAGCGCCGGATGGTGCAGGACGCCGTGGACCGCTGGTGGTGGCCGTCGCTGATGATGTTCGGCCCGCCGGACGGCGACTCGCCGAACACCGCGCAGTCGATGGCCTGGCGGATCAAGCGGCACACCAACGACGAACTGCGACAGCGATTTGTCGACATGACGGTCCCGCAGGCCGAGCACCTCGGCGTCACCCTCCCCGACCCGGCCCTGAACTGGAACGAGGAGCGCGGCAGCTGGGACTTCGGCGAGCCCGACTGGGCGGAGCTGAAGCAGGTGATCAAGGGCCAGGGCCCGTGCAACACCCAGCGCGTCGACCGCCGCCGGGAGGCCCACGAAGACGGCGCCTGGGTGCGCGAAGCCGCCCTGGCCTACGCGGAGAAGCAGCGAGGTACGGAGAGATGAGCGAGACCAAGGCCGGCTGGCCGCTGTACGAGGTGTTCGTCCGCCCCAGGCGCGGGCTGAACCACGTCCACGTCGGCTCCCTGCACGCCCCGGACGACCGGATGGCGCTGCTGAACGCCCGCGACCTCTACACCCGTCGCAACGAGGGTGTCAGCCTCTGGGTGGTCCGCTCCGACGCGATCACCGCCTCCGCACCCGACGAGCAGGACCCGTTCTTCGCCCCCAGCGGCGACAAGGTCTACCGCCACCCGACCTTCTACGACATCCCCGAGGATGTTCCGCACATCTGACGGGAGCCTGAGACCATGACCGACGACCACGTCTACCTGCACCTCTCCGAGGCCTCCGCGGAGCCCGAGGGCGAGGCCCGCTGGGCGTACGGCACCGGCTTCGCCGACCCGCTGCTCGGCGTCGACACCGCGCTCCCGCCCGGCATCGACGGCGCCGACCTGGCCGCGTACTGCCTGATGCTCGGCGACGACGCCCTGATCCTCGCCCAGCGCCTGATCGAGTGGTGCACCCGCGCCCCCGAGCTGGAGGAGGAGGTCGCCCTCGCCAACCTCGGCCTCGACCTGCTCGGCCAGGCCCGCCAGCTGCTCACCCGGGCAGGACAGGCCGACGGCACCGGCCGCAGCGAGGACGAGCTGGCGTACTGGCGCGAGGAGCACGAGTTCCGCAACGTCCGCCTGGTCGAGACCCCGAACGGCGACTTCGCGTACTCGATCGCCCGCCTGCTGCTCTTCTCCACCGCCCGGCACGCGCTCTACCAGCGGCTCAGCACCCACGCCGACCCGGTGCTCGCCGCCGTCGCAGCACGAGGCGTCAAGGAACTGGCCTACCACCAGGAGTACGCGACCGCGTGGACGCTCCGCCTCGGCGACGGCACGCCCTACTCCACCGCGCGGATGCAGGCCGGGCTGGACGCGGTCTGGCCGCTGCTGGACGAGCTCTTCACCCCGCACCTGGTGGAGGTCCGGCTCGGCACCGACCCGTCCGTCCTCCGCGAGCCCGTGCTGCAGGCCCTGACCGAGGTGATCGAGAAGGCCGGGCTCACCGTCCCGCAGGCCCTCCCGATGGCGCGGGTCGGCGGCCGGGCCGGCCGCGACGGCGTGCACACCGAGGCGCTCGGCCCGCTGCTGGCGGAGCTCCAGGTGGTGGCCCGCGCACACCCGGGGGCGACATGGTGACCACCCTGACCGCCTGGGAGGTCGCGGCAGCCGTCCCCGACCCCGAACTCCCGATGCTGACCCTCGCCGACCTCGGTGTGCTGGCCGGCGTCGAGGAGGACGGCGACGCCGTCACCGCCTGGCTGACCCCGACCTACTCCGGCTGCCCGGCCGTCGCCGAGATGGCCGCCGACGTCGACGCCCGCCTGCGGGCGGCCGGCTTCACCGACGTCCGGGTACGGCTGCGCCTGGACCCGCCGTGGAGCACCGACAGCATCACCGAGGAGGGCCGCCGCAAGCTGGCCGAAGCGGGGATCGCCCCTCCCGTGCACGGCGTGCTGCAGCTCGGCCCCACCCGGCACGTGGTCGGTTGCCCCCAGTGCGGCAGCCGGGACACCGAGGAGCTCTCCCGCTTCGGCTCCACCTCCTGCAAGGCGCTCTGGCGCTGCCGCAGCTGCCGGGAACCCTTCGAACGGATCAAGGAGATCTGAGTGAGCGCCATGGCCGTCCGCCGACCGACGTTCCACGAGCTGCCGATCGCGGTGGTGGAGCCGCTCTGCGAGGACGCGGTCGCGGTCACCTTCGAGGTGCCCCTGGACCTCGAAGGCGACTACGCCTTCCGGCCCGGCCAGACCCTCACCCTGCGCCGGATCGTCGACGGCGCGGACGAGCGCCGCTCGTACTCGATCTGCTCCGCGGTCGGCGGTCCGCTGCGGATCGCCGTGCGCGAGGTGCCCGGCGGGCTGTTCTCCCGATGGCTGGTCCGCGAGGCCGGTGCGGGGGACGCCATCGAGGTCCTGCCGCCCTCGGGCCTGTTCAGCCCGGAGCTGGGCACCCCGGCCGAGCACGTCCTGCTGGCCGCCGGTTCCGGCATCACCCCGATGCTCTCGATCGCGGGCTCCGTCCTGGCCGCCGACGAAAGGTCCCAGGTCACGCTGCTCTACGGGAACCGGCGCAGCGACACCGTGATGTTCGCCGACGAGCTCGCCGACCTGAAGGACCGTTACCTCGGCCGCTTCCAGCTGCTGCACGTGCTCTCCCGGGAGACCCGCGACGCCGAGCTGCTCAGCGGCCGGCTCGACCCGGAGCGGGTGAAGGCCCTGCTGGCCGCCCTGGTCGACACCCCGAACGTCGACCACTGGTGGCTCTGCGGCCCGTACGGCATGGTGTCCGGCGCCAAGTCGCTGCTCGCCGACCTCGGGGTGCCCGCCGAGCGCGTCCACCAGGAGCTCTTCCACGCCGAGGACGAGCCCGTCGCGGAGCGCGAAGAGGCCGTTGTGGACGGCGAGTTGAGCGAGGTCACCGTGGTGCTCGACGGCCGCTCGAGCACGCTGTCGCTGCCCCGGGACCGCTCGATCCTGGACGGCGCCCAACGGGCCCGCCCCGACCTGCCGTTCGCCTGCAAGGGCGGCGTCTGCGGCACCTGCCGGGCGCTGGTCTGCGACGGCGAGGTCGACATGCGGCGCAACTTCGCCCTGGAGGAGAAGGAACTGGCGGCCGGCTACGTGCTGACCTGTCAGGCCCGCCCCGTCTCCGACCGCGTCACCGTCGACTACGACCGTTGAGCGGCCCGGCACTTCGCCGTTGATCGCGTGCTTCGCTGCCCCCTCTTGCTTATGTGATCATTTGAGTTGCCCTGGGTGAAGATTTTGCGCAGGGTCACCTCAGTTCTTGATCAGTCCATCGGGGACAAATCGTCCGCCGCCGCAAGGGCATCCACCAGTAGGTCGGCAACCCGTGAGCATCGGGCATCCCAGGGGCGCGGGGAACTGCGCGAAGCGGTAGGGCACACGTCGTTGCCTTCCGCTCTCGCGCAGTTCCCCGCGCCCCTGCAGTTATCCCCAGCTGCCTCACGTCCTGGCGAACGCCGGCTCGCCCAGGAGCCTCACGATCCCGTTGACCGCCGCCCGCCCCGCGCGGTTGGCGCCGATGGTGCTGGCCGACGGTCCGTAACCCACCAGGTGAATGCGTGGGTCGGTGGCGGCCCGGGTGCCGTCCATCCTGATGCCGCCGCCGGGCCCGCGCAGGCCCAGCGGGGCGAGGTGGCCGACCTCGGGGCGGAAGCCCGTCGCCCAGACGATCACATCCACCGTCAACTCCTGGTCGCCCCAGGCGATCCCGTGCTCCGTCAGCCGGTCGAACATCGGGCGGCGGTGCAGCGCGCCCAACTCCTCCGCGCGCCGGTACGCGACCGAGGGGCCCAGGCCCGTGACGCTCACGACGCTGCGTACCGGCAGCCCCTGCCGCACCCGTTCCTCGACCATCGCGACCGCCGCCCGCCCGAACTCCGGGGTGAACGGTCCGTCCCGGTACACCGGCTCGGTCCGGGTCACCCAGACCGTCTCGGCCACCGCCGCCACCTCCGACAGCACGTGGATCGCCGAGGCGCCCCCGCCGACCACCACCACGCGCTTCCCGGCGAACTCCGCGGGCCCCCGGTAGTCCGCGTAGTGCAGCTGCCGCCCGCCGAAACGCCCGGGGTAGTGGGGGAGGAACGGCCGCGTCCACGTCCCCGTCGCGTTGATCAGCGCCCGTGCCGACCAGTCGCCCGCGTCGGTCTCGACCACCAGCCGCCCGTCCGGGAGCGAGCGCACCGCCCGTACGCGCACCGGGCGGACCACCGGCAGCGCGTGCTTGGCCTCGAACGCCGCGAAGTAACCCGGCACCACCTCGCGGGCGGGGGCCGTCGGGTCCGGTGGCGGGAGTTCGAAGTCGGGGAGGTCGTGGAAACCGTGCACCGTGGCCATCCGCAGCGAGGGGGAGCGGTGCGCCCAGGCGCCGCCGGGCGCCTCGTCCGCGTCCAGCACCACGAAGCCCTCGTAGGGAGCGAAGCCGCGCCGGCGCAGGTGATAGGCGGCGGACAAGCCCGCCTGCCCGGCGCCTATCACCACGACATCCACATTTGTTGCGGCGTAAACAGTCACGCCCATGAAACATAGCGCGCTCGAAACCTGTTCCCGGGGCTCAGCCCGCGGGAGCGATCACCACGGCCGTGCCGTACGCGCAGATCTCCGTTCCGAGATCAGCGGCCTCCGTGACGTCGAACCGCATCATCAGCACGGCATTGCCACCCCGTGCCTTGGTCTGCTCGACGAGCCGCTCCATCGCCTGGTTGCGGCTCTCCACCAGCGTCTTCGTCAGACCGCGCAGCTCACCGCCCAGCATCGACTTCAGCGAGGCGCCGATCTGGGTACCGATGTGACGGCTGCGCACCGTCAGACCGAAGACCTCGCCGATCACCCGGTCGACCCGGTGGCCGGGCACATCGTTGGTCGTGACCACCAGCACATCCGGGCTCGGGCCCTGCCCGCCGCCGTACTCGTCAAGGTTGCTCATTCCCCTATCCTGTGCGGCCGTTCGGCGTGTCGCCCGGTGGACATGCCCAAGACGGGTCCAAGAAGGTGGCACGCACCGGTGATCCGGCGGCGGGAAAGCCGTACCGTAGGCGCATGGGCGAGCGAAGCGATCATCCGCAGGGGCCGGGCGCGGCGGAGGACTCCGAGGCGCAGGAGATCGAGGCGACGGTGGTGCTCGGCATCCGCATCACCGACTGGCCCGCGCTGCGCGCGGCCGCGCGGGCGGCCGTCGAGGAACTGGACTTCGCCGGGATCGACCCGGCCGGTCAGCGGGAGGCGCTGCTGCGCGAGGTCTCCGAGGACCCGAACGCGGCCCTCGGCGCACTCCTCCACCCGGACCGGCTGGTCGCCGCCATCCCCGGCATCGAGGCGCTCGGCGGCACCCTGGAGATCAGCGTCACCGACGACTTCGCGCCCGACTTCGCCGAGCTCTTCCCGCTCGACCTGGACGGTGAGGACGGCGGCGCCGTCGGCGACTGGACGCTCACCCCGCGCACCGCGTGTCTCCTGCACACCCAGCTGATCACGCTGGCCGACGCCGCGTACGACGACCTGGAGGAGCACGAGGGCGACCCGATCACCGACGAGGAGGAGCAGGACTGGGCCGTGCTGGCCCGCCTCCCGCGCCGGACCTGGGGCATGCACCGCAGCTGGCGCCGCTCGGTGGCCCGCTCCTTCGACGACCTCGCCGACGACCTCGGGCTCGGCGAGTGGCCGCTGCCCCGCTGCCTCGCCGAGGAGGTGGCCCTGCGGCTGGCCCTCGCCGACGCCCGCGAACTCCTCGGCTCCCAGCCGCAGGCCGTCGCCGACATGATGGGCGACCTGCCCGTCGACCTGTACGACTACGACTGGGACGGCTGCGCGGACGAGCTCTTCGGCGTCTACGGCCCCGACGACGCCGACCCGGAGCTGGACGCCGTCGAGCGCACCGACCAGCTGCTCGCCGCCACCCACCCCGAGGGCTGGTTCCTCACCTACGAGGACGCCGAGGAACGCGACCCGGGCCGCGGCTACCGCCGCTGACGAGGCGGCACGGCGCCCCTGGCATGCTGGTGGGGTGACCTCACCGTTCGACGCTCCCAGCAGCCCGGCCGCGACCGACGACCGCGACGCCAACCCGCAGTACGTGCTCCCGCTCGTGGTCCGCCTGGAGCGGGACACGCCGCCGGCCCGTACCGACGCACTGGAGACCTCGGCCCGCGCGGTGCTGACTCTGCTCGCCGACCCCCGGGTCACCGACCCGGACGGCGAGTGGGCGGAGCGGGTCACCGCCTGGGAGGACGCCCGGATCCGCAAGGTGGTCCGCCGGGCCAGGGGCGGGGAGTGGCGCAAGGCAGGCGAGCTGCCCGGCATCACCGTGACCGGGGAGAGCGCCGAGGTCCGGGTCTTCCCGCCCGTCCCGCTGGACGGCTGGCCGAAGGAGCTCGCCAAGCTCCAGGTCTCCGGCACCGACCTGGACGACCCGGCGGAGCCCGCCGCCCCCGCCCCCGGCATCCCCGTCCTCTGGCTCAACCCCGAACTCGAGATGAGCGCCGGCAAGACCATGGCCCAGACCGGCCACGCCGCCCAGCTCGCCTGGTGGCGCCTCGACGACACCCGGCGCAAGGAGTGGGCCGAGGCCGGCTTCCCGCTCGCCGTCCGGACGGCAACGCCCGCCGCCTGGGCCGAACTGACGACCGCTGACCTCCCGCTGGTCCGGGACGCGGGCTTCACCGAGATCGCCCCCGGCAGCTGCACCGTCGTCGCGGACCACCCGGCGCTGCGGTAACCGGCGCCCCGGTCAGGCGTCGTGACGCTGGAGGGAGCGGTGGCCGCCGTAGGCCGCTGCGGCGGACCAGACGGCCATGACGAGCAGCCCGGTCCAGTGGCCGTAGTGGATCTGTGGGTCGTCGAGGTTGCGCAGGGCGTACTGGCCGGCCCGGTCGGGGAGGAACTGGACCACCTCCCGGACGCCGGGGACGGCGCTGAGCAGAGGCGTGGCCAGGAAGATGGTCGGGGTGAGCAGGCCCATCGCTGCCGTGAGGTTGCGCAGCATCGCGGTGGCACCGAGGCAGAGCACGACCAGCAGCGGTTGGTAGAGCACGCCCGCCACGGCGCTGCGCACCATCCCCGGGGCGTTCGGGTCCACGCCCACGGTGGCGTCGCTGGCCAGGAAGCAGCCGGCCGTGGCGGCGAGGCCGACGGCGGCCCCGACGCCCGCCCCCAGGGCGAGCTTGCTCCCGTAGAGCAGGCCGCGCCGGGGCACCGCCGTCAGCGAGCTGCGGATCGTGCCGGAGCCGTACTCCTGGCCGATCAGCAGTACCCCGAAGCAGACCAGGGCGACCTGGCCGAAGTTGAGGCCGTAGTAGATGCCGACGCTCGGGTCGTCGGTGATCGAGGTGTCGATGTCGCCGTACGCGATCTGGACGGTGGCGGTGAGGCCGACGGTGAGGACCAGGGCGAGCAGCGGGGTCACCCACTGGGAGCGCAGGGTGGTGAGCTTGGTCCACTCGGAGCGCAGGACGGTCGTGGTGGTCATGCCGCCACCGCCCGGTACTCGACGCTGTCCGCGGTCATCCGCATGAATGCCTCCTCCAGAGAGTCCTGTTGGACCGTGATCTCGTACAGCACCACGCCGTTGGCCGCCGCCAGCGAGGCGATGGATTCGGGCTCGGCGCCGGTGACCTCCCAGGCGCCGCCGTCGACCGGCTCGGCGGCCAGGCGCGAGCCGCTCAGCAGGGCGGCCAGCTTCTCGGCGTCCACCGCCCGGACCCGCACCCGGCTACGGCCGTGGCGGTCGATGAAGTCGGGCGTGGTGGAGTCGGCGAGCAGCCGGCCCCGTCCGATCACCACCAGGTGGTCAGCCGTCAGCGCCATCTCCGACATCAGGTGCGAGGAGACCAGCACCGCCCGGCCCTCGGCCGCGAGGCCGCGCAGCAGGGTACGGATCCAGCGGATGCCCTCCGGGTCGAGGCCGTTGACCGGCTCGTCGAGCATCAGCACCGGCGGGTCGCCGAGCAGGGCGGCCGCGACGCCCAGGCGCTGACGCATGCCCAGGGAGAATCCCTTGATCCGTTTGCGGCCGACGTCCGCCAGGCCCACCTGGGCGAGTACCGCCTCCACCCGGGACTCCGGGAGGTCGTTGCTGTGCGCCAGCCAGCGCAGGTGGCCCCGGGCCGTCCGGCCGCCGTGGACGGCGTGCGCGTCCAGCAGCGCGCCGACCTGCCGCAGGGGGTCGGCCAGCTCCGCGTACGGGCGCCCGGCGACCAGGGCGCGGCCGGCGGTGGGGCGGTCCAGGCCGAGGATCATCCGCATCGTGGTGGTCTTGCCCGCCCCGTTGGGCCCGAGGAAGCCCGTCACCACTCCCGGCCGGACCTCGAACTCGAGGCCGTCTACGGCGAGGGTCTCCCCGTACGACTTGCTGAGGCCCTGTACTTCGATCATCTCTGCCTCCCTGACTCGTTGTTGACGTCACCCATTCGACCGGGGCGGACCGGGTGGGCGGATCCCGCCGGGGAGGGGCGTGCCTCCCTCTCCGGAGGGAGGCGGTGAACGGGTCTGAGCTGGCACGATGGCGGGGTGTCCAAGATCTTCGCCCCGCTGTTCCAGGCGTCCACCTATGCGAGGTGGCTGCACCTGCTGATCGGGTTGGTGTTCGCGGGGGTGGTGCTGCTGGTCTACCCGGGCACCGAAGGCCCGTCGACCACGCGGATGTTGGCGGTCAGTGCCGTGCTGGACACCGTGCTGCTCTCCGCCGCCGCGCTGGTGCCGGCCATGCGGCGGGCGGAGGGGGTGCAGGCGCGGCTGCTGCTGATGCCCGAGCGGGAGCAGGACATCGGCGCGGCGCCCTCGCGGAGTTGGGGGGACCGGCGGCGTACGGCGGGTTGGCTGATCGCCAGGGTCGGGCTGGGGGTGCTGGTCGGGTACGCGACCCTCCGCGCGCTCGACGGGGCGGTGCGGCTGGTGGTGGCGCCGGACGCGTACCGGAGCGCAGTCCCGTTGCTGGTACCGGTGCTGCTGTTCGCGCTGCTCTGGTTGGTGGTGTTCGCGGGTCGGCTTCAACTCGCGCTCGCGGTAAGGCTGCTGGGTCCCTCGCCCGCCGAACGACTGGCCGAGGCCGAACTGCGCGCCGAGCGACTGCTGGAGCGCAACCGTCTGGCTCGCGAGCTGCACGACTCGATCGGCCATGCCCTGACGGTGACGGTCCTTCAGGCCGGAGCCGCGCGGGAGGTGGCGGACCCCGCCTTCGTGGCCAAGGCGCTGGAGGTGATCGAGGAGACCGGGCGGCAGGCGATGGACGACCTCGAACGGACCCTCGTCCTGCTCCGCGAGACCCCCGAGGGCGCCGCGGTGGAACGGCCCGGGATCGACCAGCTGCCAAGGCTGTTCGAGACCGCCCGGGCGGCGGGGAGCCCGGTCGAGGCGTGGATCGACGTACCGACGGGCCGGCTGCCCGGGGTGCTCTCCCGGGAGTCCTACCGGATCGTCCAGGAGGCGGTGACCAACGCCCTGCGGCACTCGCCCGGCGAGCCGATCGCCGTCCGCATCGCGGTCAGGGACGGTCAGTTGGAACTGCGCTGCGTCAACGCCCTTACCGGCAACGGCAGTACCCGCCGGGGCGGCGGCAAGGGCCTGCGCGGTGTGCGCGAGCGGGCCGTCCTGCTCGGCGGCGAGGCAGAGGCCGGCGGGCGGGACGGCGAGTGGGTGCTCGCCGTGCGGCTGCCCCTACGCTTGGGCGCGTGATGATCGACATCCTGCTGGTGGACGACGAGGAGCTGGTCCGGGCCGGGTTGCGGGCCGTCCTGGAGGCGCAGGGCGACCTGCGGGTGGTCGGCGAGGCCGGCGACGGGGCACAGGCGCTGTCGCTGGCCCGCTCGTTGCGGCCGGACGTGGTGCTGATGGACGTCCGGATGCCCGAGGTGGACGGGCTGGCGGCCACCCGGGCCATCCTCAAGGCCTCGGCCGAGCCGCCGAAGATCCTGGTCATCACCACCTTCGAGAACGACGACTACGTCTACGAGGCGCTACGGGCCGGCGCCGACGGCTTCCTGCTCAAGCGCGCCCGCCCGGCCGAGATCGCGCACGCCGTCCGGCTGGTCGCCGCGGGGGAGTCGCTGCTCTTCCCGGCGGCGATCCGACGCCTCGCGGCCGGCCACGGCAACCAGCCCGCCCGGGACTCGATGGCCCGGGCAGCACTGACCGAGCGGGAGTCCGAGGTGCTGCGCCTGATGGCGCGCGGGCTCTCGAACGGCGAGATCGCCGAGCAACTCCACCTCGGCGTGCAGACGGTCAAGACGCACGTCAGCAGCGTCCTGGCGAAGCTCGGCGCCCGCGACCGCACCCAGGCGGTCATCGCTGCCTACGAGTCGGGGTTCGTCGAGCCGGGCTAGGCGGCCCGTCTACGCCGGGTAGGCGTGGGTCTGGGCGGCTTTGACGGAGGCCCAGACGGTGGCGCCCGGGGCGAGGTCGAGTTCGGCGGCGGCGGCGGGGGTGAGGTCGGCGGCCAGGGGGAGCTCGCCGGTGAGGTCGACGCGGACCTGGTCGCCGTGCAGGTCGAGGCCGGCCACCTCCAGCTGCCAGACGTTGCGGGCGCTGGAGTCCGGGCGGCTTCGGTGGAGTACGACGGCGGAGGGCGGGAAGGCCACGAAGGCGGGCCCGGTCAGGTCCTCGGTGGTGGCGAGCCGGGGCCCGGCGGGGAGCTTGACGGTGTGTCCGTCCGCGGTGCCCTGGTAGAGGTTCAGGCCGACCAGGCGGGCGATGTAGTCGGTGCGCGGGTGGCGGGCGATCTCGGACGGCGTACCGGACTGGACCTCGCGCCCGTCCTCGATCACCACCAGGCGGTCGGCCAGCACCATGGCGTCCAGCGGGTCGTGCGTGACCAGGACGGCCACCGCCTCGAACTCGGCGAGGTGGCGGCGCAGCTGCGCCCGTACGTCCAGCCGGGTGCGCGCGTCCAGGGCGGCCAGCGGCTCGTCGAGCAGCAGCAGGCGGGGGCGGACGGCCAGGGCGCGAGCCAGGGCCACCCGCTGGGCCTGGCCGCCGGAGAGGGCGCCGGGCTTGGCGTCGGCATGCTCGGCGAGGCCCATCCGCTTCAGCCAGGGCAGTGCCGCGGCCCGGGAGGCCTTCCTGTTCAGGCCCTGGCAGCGCAGGCCGAAGGCGATGTTGTCGAGGGCGCTGAGGTGCGGGAAGAGCAGGTAGTCCTGGAAGACCACACCGACGGGCCGGGCCTCGGCGGGGGTGTGCAGGCCGGTGGCCGGGTCCTCCACGAGGGCGCCGTCGAGACGGAGGTGTCCCGCGGTGAGCGGGAGCAGCCCGGCGAGGGCGCGCAGCGCGGTGGACTTGCCCGCTCCGTTGGGTCCGAGCAGGGCGATGACCTCGCCGGGTGCGGCGGACAGGGTCAGGTCGAGCCGGAAAGCCGACCGTTCGACCCGCAGGTGGGCGTCGAGCGCGTTCATGAAGTGCTTTCCGGCCGGTGGGGTGGGCGAGCGAGCCGAAGGGCGCGCCGGTGCCGACTGTGCAGATCAGCGGCTCCGCCGCGGGGACGACTGACAAGCGACGAGGGAGCGCCGGAAGGAGGAGCGTCGGCGCCGGGTACGAGCGCCCGGAGGCGAGCCGAGCCACAAAAAGAGGGGTGCGGGCAGGAGAACTCCCCTGCGGCTCTCCTGCCCACTTGATAGTGCCTCATGGGGCTGACATCCATCGGTCGCGCAGCCCGGCCAGGACCGCGATCGAGACGGCGAGCAGCACCAGGCTGAGTGCGATCGCCGCCTCCGGGTCGGACTCCATGGCGAGGTAGACCGCGAGCGGCATGGTCTGGGTCTGGCCCGGGAAGTTGCCGGCGAAGGTGATGGTGGCGCCGAACTCGCCGAGTGCCCGGGCCCAGGCCAGCACCGCGCCCGCCCCGATGCCCGGGGCGATCAGCGGCAGCGTGACCCGCCGGAAGGCGGTGAGCCGGGAGGCGCCGAGGGTCGCGGCCGCCTCCTCGTAGCGGGGATCGGCGGCACGCAGCGCGCCCTCGACGCTGATCACCAGGAACGGCATCGCGACGAAGGCCTCCGCGAGCACCACCCCCGAGGTGTGGAACGGCAGCGTGATCCCGAAGGCCGAGTCCAGCCAGCGCCCGACGATGCCGTTGCGCCCGAGCACGAGCAGCAGCGCCACCCCGCCGACCACCGGCGGCAGTACCAGCGGCAGGGTGACCAGGGCCCGGATGATCCGGCGCCCCGGGAACTCCGTCCGGGCCAGCAGCCAGGCCAGCGGCACGCCCAGCACCAGCGACACCCCCGTGGCCGCCGTTGCGCAGATCAGCGAGAGCCGCAGGGCGTCCCAGACCTCGGTGCTGGTGAGCTGCTCGGGCAGCGCGCTCCACGGAGCCCGGATCAGCAGTCCGGCCAGCGGCAGGACGAGGAACGTGAGCCCGAGCAGGGCCGGCAGCAGCAGCGCGTACGGCACACGGTGTGCGCGCCGCCGCCGCGCGCGAGCCAGCGAAGGGTCCGCAGGCTCGCGCGCGGCGGTCGGCAGGAGCTTGCTCACGGTGCCTGGAAGCCCGCCGCGGTGAGCACCTGCTGGGCCTCGGCCGACTGGATGTACTCCACGAAGGCGGCTGCCGCGGTGGCGTTGGGCGCCTTGGTGAGTGCGGCGATCGGGTAGTCGTTCACGGCCTTGGCGGCCTCGGGGAAGTCCACACCGTCGATCTTCGCAGCATCGGCCTTCACATCGGTCCGGTACACCAGGGAGGCGTCGACCTCGCCGAGCTCGACCTTGGTGAGTGCGCCCTTGACGTCCTGCTCCAGGGTGACGGGGGTGAGGTTGACCCCGCCCGCCTTGAGGGCTTCCACGGCGGCGGCGCCGCACGGCACCTCCTTCGCGCACAGGGCGACCTTCAGGCCGGAGCCGGCCAGGTCCTTGAGCGCGGCGATGTGCTTGGGGTTGCCCTTGGGCACGGCGATCTCGAGGGTGTTGCGGACGAATACCTTGGGGTCGGCGCCGGCGGCCTTGGCGTCGGTGACGGTCTTCATGGTCTTGGTACTGGCGGCGGCGAAGACGTCCGCAGGGGCGCCGGAGACGATGCTCTGGGCCAGCGCGGAGCTGCCGCCGAAGTTGAACTTGACCGTGACGCCCGGGTGGGCCGCCTCGAACTTCTTGCCCAGGGCGGTGAAGCTCTCCTTGAGCGAGGCGGCCGCGAAGACCGTGACCGTGCCGGAGAGCTTGGGGGCGGCGGCAGTCGAGGAGGCCGAGCTGTCGCCGGCCGCCGGCTTGGAACCGTCGCTGCTGCAGGCGGTGAGCCCGCCGGCCAGAGCGATGACGGCGGCGGCTGCGACGGCGGTGCGGCGGGTGGTGGTGATCATGAGGTGGTTCCCCTCCTGCCGTGCCGGGTAGGCACGGGGGCTGCGGTGGTGATAGCGATCATAGTGCCGCAGTTGCGGCCTGAAAATCCTCTGTCGCATTGCACAGGCCATGATCTGGGCAGCGTGATGCCCGCATGTGCGAAGCGTCAAACCGGCCCGAAGGTCGAAAACCTGTCGCAGCCGATGGTGATCACCGACCAGAGTTGTCCCCGTTGAGAACCACGGGGAGGGGAAGTACCCATGTCGACATTGCGGGTCACCGCCGAGAGGCTGACCATCCTGGAGCACCCGAACGCCGATGCCCTGGAGCTCGCCCAGATCGGCCTCTACCGGGCGGTGGTGGCCAAGGGCGCGTACCGGACCGGTGAGCTGGCCGTCTACATCCCGGAGCAGGCCGTGCTGCCGGCCGGGCTGATCGAGGAGCTGGGCCTGACCGGGCGGCTCGCGGGGAGCAACGCGGACAGGGTCAAGGCGGTACGGCTGCGCGGCGAGCTCTCCCAGGGCATCGTCTGCCGCCCCCGCGCGCTGGCCGGTACGGACCTGGCCGAGGCCGCGGCGGCCGGTGAGGACTTCGCCGAGGCCCTCGGCATCACCAAGTGGGCCCCGCCGATCCCGACCGCCATGAACGGCGAAGTCGAGTCCGCGCCCGATCTGCTGCCCTGGGTGGACATCGAGAACCTCAAGCGCTTCCCGGACATCTTCGAGCCCGGCGAGCCGGTGGTGGTCACCGAGAAGTTGCACGGCAGTTGCTGCCTGGTCACCTTCCACGCCGACTCCGGGGCCGTGCAGGTCTCCTCCAAGGGGATCGGCGCGCAGGGCCTGGCGCTCAAGGAGGACGAGAAGAACCTGTACTGGCGCGCGGTACGTGCGCACGGCATCCCGGCGGTCGCCGCCCGGCTGGCCGAGCGCCTCGGCGCGAGCCGGGTCGGCATCTTCGGCGAGGTCTTCGGCGCAGGCGTCCAGGACCTGACGTACGGGGAGTCCGGCCGGACCGAGCTGCCCGGGTACGCCGCCTTCGACGTATCGGCGGTGATCGACGGTCAGCTGCGCTGGCTGGACGCGGCCGAACTGCTCGCGGGTGAGCTGCCGTTGGCGCCGCAGCTGTGGAGCGGGCCGTTCGACCCGCAGGCCGTGCTCGAGCTGGCCGAGGGCCGGGAGACGGTCTCCGGGCGGGCCCTGCACATCCGGGAGGGCGTCGTGGTCCGGCCGGTGGCCGAGCGGTACAGCACGGTGCTGGGCGGCCGGGCGATCGCCAAGGTGGTCGGCGGTGCGTACCTGACCCGCAAGGGCGGCACCGAGTACGAGTGAGCGGCCGGGGGGTGTTCCGCTGCCCCGCAGCAGCGGAACACCCCCCGGGGGTCTCAGACCTCCAGATCGGCCTCGAGACGGGCGAGTTGGTGCCTCGCCATGGCCAGGTTGGCCCGGCCCTTGTCGAGCGCCAGGTACAGGAAGAGGCCCTTCCCGGTCCGGCTCGTCAGCGGCCTGATCAGGTGGTACTGGCTGGTGAGGCTGATGAGGATGTCCTCGATCCCGTCCTTGAGGCCGAGCAGCTCCATCGTCCGCATCTTGGCGCGCACCACGTCGGTGTTGCCGGCCGAGGCGACACTCAGGTCCAGCCCGTGGCCGCCGTCCACGGTGCCGAGGGCCATGCCGCTGTTGTAGTCCACGAGCGCGGCCCCGATGGCCCCGTCCACCGTGGTCATCGCGTGCCGGAGTGCGCTGTCTACATCTGCCATGTCGGTCTTCGTTCCTTCGCTGTCGTTGGTGGTGTGCAGGGACTCATCGCCGGATTCTGGTCGTGTTCGCCGTCACCCCACCTCCTTGGGGCCGATGGCCTCGTGGAGGAGGGTGCCGACGCGCTCGGCGGACCGTCGTCCCTCCAGGTGCATGCGCCCGACGTTGACGTCCGGATGGGCGAGCACGGTGAGGACGCAGACGGTGCCCGCCGCGTACGTCGCGACATAGCCGTGCTCCCCCCGCACCAGGGACTCCCTGAACTCGCCCTGCCCGGTGACGTCGGCGAGGCGCTGGGCCACGCCGAGGGCCGCGGCCGTCAGGGCGGCCAGGCCGGAGGGCTCGGTGTCGTGCGTGTCGTGAGCCATCAACAGGCCGTCCACACTCGCCACCAGGCCGCCCGCCAGATGCGGTACCCGGTGTTTCAGCGCACGGAGTTCGGCCAGGAGGTCGGTTTCCAACGCGGTCAGATGTCTCCTTCCGGCGCGCTGCTTCAGAGCCCGCCTCATGGACACGAGGGCGGGGCCGCGGGCGGAAAGGAAGTCAAAGTCGGGCCTCCAGTGCGGTGAGGACCCGGGTCAGCAGGGCGACGTCCGGGTCGAGTACGGACAGCGGGTGGTCCGCTGCGAGCCATGGACGGCGGGGCGCGGGCACCCCGGTGGATCTGCCGGTGCCCGTGGCCGGGTGTCCGGCGGGGAGGGTCGCACCGGGCGTTCGGCGATGGAGGCCGACCGAGGTGCGGGCCGTCCCACCCGCGGGGGCGCCGCGGGCGTCGTCCTCGGGGGCGCCGTCCGGCGGGGCACGGTCGTCCGGCGGGGTCGCGACCAGTCCGGCCGCCGCCAGCCGCCGTACGTCGGCCATGGTGGCGAAGGCGGAGCGGCCCAGTACGCGGGCGAGCTCCGCCGGGGTTCTCCGGCCGTCGGCGTGGTGCAGCACTTCGCTCCGGCGAGGGCCGGCCGCGGGTCCGCGCAGTGCCCGTGCGATGGGTACGACGGGGGCGGAGTCGACCTGTGGCCAGGGCCAGATCCGTTCCAGCAGGTCCCGGCGGCGTACCGTCTCGTGCCGCAGCCGCCGTGCGCTCACCGGGCTCACCGGGCCGAACCAGTGCCGAACGCCGGGTTCGAAGAAGGTCGCCGCGGGCCGAGCGCTCAGCGCGAAGAAGGCCGCGTCGTAGAGCGCCCCCAGGTGGCAGAGCTCCAACTCGCCCTGGGTCAGCAGCCCCTGTTCGACGAGCATCCGGCCGACCCGGCATTCCGGGCCGAACCGGCGTACGGTCTCGTGCCAGGCTTCGGGCGAGACCCGGCCGGATGCGGTCAGGAGGGAGGCCGGCCCGGGCGCCCGTCCGCTCTCGGCGTGGGTGACCATGCCGTCCACGAAGTAGACCGCTCCGGCCTCGCTGTGCAGGGCGCCGGTCGCGCGGGCCTCGGCCAGGCGCTCGACGGCCTCGCCAGGTGGCTGAAAGGTTATGTGTCCGGCGCCCTGTGCGGCGGCTGTCATCCCAGGACCAGCTCCTCGGCCAGCGCCTGCAGCCGGAACCGCGCGGAGGCGAGGTTTCCCTCGGACCGGTCGAGCCAGAGATGCAGCGCGAGCCTGCTGTCGAAGACGGTGTCGACGAAGCAGAGCAGGTGGTAACTCCGGCCGGCGGTGATGATGATGTCCTGCAGGGGCCTGTGCAGGTCCTCGGCGTCGGTGAAGGTGGGACTGTCAGCAGCCGCCCGCACCAGGTCAGTTGCCTCCGCGGCGGCGGTCTCGTGGTCCCCGGTCGGGCTGTCGCCTGCGGTGCCGAGGGCGAGTCCGCTGCTCCAGTCGATGAGGCTCACGCCGCGTGCGCCGACGATCGTCATCGCCTCGGACAGGCAGTCATCGATACCCGGCACGCGGGCTCCTTCGGGGGCATGGCGGCAGACCGCGGGCACGCAGGCTGCCGCAGAGGCCGCTACTTCGGGTGGCGCTTCCGACACGGAAGGCTACTGGCGGTTGATGTACGACGAAAATCCCATAGGCATATTCGAGGTCGAGGCGACCAGTTTCAGCCATCTTCGACACGCTCCGCCGCCTGTGGAACCCGCTGAGCGCCCCGGGGGGCCGTCCGTCCCGGCGGGCCCAACTGGGCGGCGACCTTGGCCGATTCGCAGCCCGTGGCGCCGCGCCACCCCCATGGGCCGGGGCGTCCGGTCGTATTCGAATAAACGCCCCGATGAGCCCCTTTTGGGCTGATGATTCGTCAGTTAGCGTGTCGAACACGTACATCCGTTCCAGCTCAGGAGGGATGCCATGCCGGCCACCCGAATACCCGGACCGCCCGGACTGCCGTTCATCGGTTCGCTGCTCGACCTCACCCGCAACCCGCTGCGGACCTACCTGGACGCGCGCCGCGACTACGGGGACGTGGTGCGCTTCAGCGCGGGGCCGCCGGGGCTGCGGGTCGAGTTCTACATGGTCTTCTCCCCGGAGGGGGCCCAGCAGGTGCTGGGCGGCCAGGCGGCCAACTTCCGCAAGGAGAACGTGCTGTACGAGGAGGTCAGAACCAGCATCGGCAACGGCCTGCTCACCGCGCAGGACGCCGACTACCAGCGCCAACGACGCCTGATCCAACCGCTGTTCACCCGCCGCCGGGTGGACGGCTACGCCGACGCGATCGGCGTCGAGGCGGAGGCGCTGGTCGAACGCTGGGCCGCGGTGCCGGACGGGGTGGTGGACGCGGTCGGCGAGATGTCCCGCTTCGCCCTGCGGGCCGTGGCCCGGATCCTCTTCGGCACCGACGTCGAGGCCGCGATCGGGGCGGTGCGGAGCAGCTTCCCGGTGCTCGGGGCGTACATCCTGGAACGCGGCTTCGCCCCCGTCCGGGTCCCGCGCCAGTGGCCGACGCCCGGGAACCGCAGGGCACTTGCGGCGCAGGAGGAGCTCTACGGGGTCTGCGACGCCATCATCGAGAGACGGGCCGGCGCCGCCGAACGCGGCGGGGCGGAGCCCGACGATCTGCTCGGGCTCCTCGCGGCGGCGCGCGGCGAGGACGGCGAGCGGCTGGACGCGGCCGAACTCCGCGATCAGGTCCTGGTCTTCCTGCTGGCAGGACACGAGACCACCGCCACCTCGCTCACCTTCGCCCTCCACCTCCTCGGCAGGCACCCCGAGGAGCAGAAGCGGGCCAGGGAGGAGATCGAGGAGGTGCTCGGCGACCGCCGGCCGGAGGCGGGAGACCTGGAGCGACTGCCGTACCTCACCCGGGTGCTGAAGGAGGCGATGCGGCTCTACCCGGCGGCCGGGGTGATCGGGCGGCGGGCGGTCGCGGAGTGCGAGATCGGTGGCCGGCTCATCCCCGCCGGGGCGGAGGTGGTCCTCTCGCCGTGGGTCACCCACCGGCACCCGGACCACTGGGAGGACCCGGACCGCTTCGACCCCGACCGCTTCACCCCGGAGCGCGAGGCGGCCCGGCACCGGTACGCCTGGTACCCGTTCGGCGGCGGGCCGCGCGCGTGCATCGGGCAGCACTTCTCCATGCTGGAGTCGGTGCTGGCACTGGCCGCACTGCTGCGCGCCTTCGAGGTCGAGGCCGTCGACACCGAGGTGCCGGTCGGCCAGGCGCTCACCCTGCACGCGGACGGCCCGGCCCGGATCCGGCTGACGGCCCGCTAGCGGGGCCCGGTGGGGCGTGCCGGGCGTCCGGTACGCCCCCGTCGTCTCACCTCACCTCACCTCACTTCACTTCACTTCACTTGACGGTGCAGGACGCTCCGTTGAGCGTGAAGGCGGCCGGGTTGGTGTTGCTGCCGCTCCAGCTGCCGTTGAAGCCGAAGGATGTGCTGCCGCCCCCTGCCGCCAGGCTGCCGTTGTAACTCAGGTTGGTGACGGTGACGTTGGCTCCGCTCTGGGTGTAGCCGCCGTTCCAGAGCGAGGTGATCTGCTGGCCGTTGGCGAACGCCCACCTGAGGGTCCAGGCGGTGAGCGCCGTGCTGCCGGTGTTCTTGACGGTGACCGAGGCGCCGAAGCCACCCGCTCCACTGGCCGCTCACCGCGTACGTGTACACCCGCCCGTACACTCGCGGGTCACCCGTGATCGCCGCGCCCCTCCAACCCCACTGGTGGGAGTCGTCGTTGATGCGGACCCAGCTGCCGCCCGCGTCGTCCGAGCGGAAGATGCCGCGAACGCCGCCGATCTGCGCGCTGGAGTAGAGCGCGGGGTAGGTGGCGCCCGGTGCGGACTTGCCGAAGCCGATGGTGTCGGCCTTGTCGACCGCCGCCAGCTTGCCGAGGGAGGCGCCCGAGTCGGTCGAGTGCCACAGCCCGTACGTGCCGGTGTCCTTGCCGCCGGCCGTCGGTCGACCTGTAGACGTTGTTGTCCTTGTCGGCCACCCCGACGTAGATGGTCCGGGTGGTGCTCCCGGCCGTCGCGCTGCCCTTGTCGAAGGCCACCCAGAGCACGCCCTGTAGTGGTCGGTGGCTCCGCGCTGCCGGGTGGGGCGCGCTGCGGGCGGTGGTGGGAGTGGCCCCAGGACGGTGGTCCGCGCCGGAGAAGGGATCGGACAGGCCTGGCCGCAAGTGGACATGACGAAGCGTCAGATGATGCGGGGCGCATACGAGGGGCCCATTGGAGCACACTCCGCCGTCCCGGTGGGCAGCTTTTCACATCTTCGGGTGACCGGGCGCGGACGCTGGGTAGCGTCCACCGCATCCGAGATCGAAATCGCACATGCGGCTGGCATATGACCGAGTCGCTCGGAGGCCCGATGGGAACCCTGAACCACTTCAGCTTCGGCTGGCTGACCCCGGCCATCTCGTACGTGATGGCCTGCGTCGGCGCCGCCCTCGGCCTGCGCTGCACCCTCCGCGCACTGGCCGCCACCGGCTCCTCCCGGCGCAACTGGCTGCTCACCGCGGCGGCCGCGATCGGATCCGGCATCTGGACCATGCACTTCATCGCGATGTTCGGCTTCACCGTGGACGGCACCGAGCTCCGCTACAACGTCCCGCTCACCATCCTCAGTCTGCTGGTGGCCATGCTGGTGGTCGGGCTGGGCGTCTTCGTGGTCGGATACGGCCGGCACCGGGGCCGGGCGTTGCTGCTCGGCGGCCTCACCACCGGTGTGGGCGTCGCCGCGATGCACTACCTCGGCATGGCCGCCGTCCGCATCCACGGAGCCATCGCCTACGACCCCGGCACCGTCGGCCTCTCGGTGGTGATCGCGGTCGGTGCCGCCACCGCCGCGCTCTGGGCCGCCGTCACCATCCGGAACGTCTTCGCGGCGGGCGCGGCCTCGCTGGTCATGGGCATCGCGGTGAGCTGTATGCACTACACCGGGATGGCGGCCGTGCACGTCCACATGCACCCGGCGCGCACCGACCTGGGCGGCGCCACCCCGATGCAGTTCATCTTCCCGCTGGCCGTCGGCCTCGGGTCCTTCCTCTTCCTCACCTCCGCGTTCGTCGCGCTCTCCCCGACCGCGCAGGAACGTGCCGCGTACCGCGAGGCCGGCGAGCTCGCCGTCGAGGAGCTCCGCCCGACCGAGCTCGACCGCGCGGCCTGACCGCGCGCCCGCGCCTCCGCACCCCCGAAACAACGACCCCCGCAGCCTCCGAGTACTGAAAGGCCCTCATCCCATGCGAGTACGCCGCGGCTCCACCCGCAGCGCACCGGCGGCGACCCCGAGCGCCGCGCGCGGCCCCGTCCGGCCGGGCGCGACCGGGCAGCGCCGAGGCGCCCACGCGGGCCCACCCGCCAGAGAGGCGGCCCTGCCGGCCATGCCGACCGCACCCCGCACCGCCCGCTCGGCCTGGGCGCGGCTGCGCCCGCGCACCGTACGCGCCAAGATCGTCGCACTGCTTATGGTGCCGGTGGTCTCCGTGCTGGCCCTGTGGTCCTTCGCCACCGTCACCACCGCGCAGAACGTCTGGGATCTGCTCCGCCTCCAGGAGGTCAACCGCACGCTGCTGGGCCCCGTCGACGCCACCGTCGTCGGGCTGCAGGCCGAACGGGCCGCCGCCGGACAGCTGCTGGCCGCCTCCGGCGCCACCCGGGAGAGTGCGCTGCGCGACGCCGCCGCCACCACCGACCGGGCCGTCGCCCCGCTCAGCCTCGGCGACCGGTACAACCGGGCCGACGCCCAGGGCCTCGGGCCCGAGACGGCCGCCCGGGTCGACGCCCTCGGCCAGGCCGTCGGAGCGCTGCCCGAGCTGCGCTCACGGGTCCTCGCCCGGACCGTCAGCTGGGCCGACGCGTACGCGGGCTACACCGCGGCCATCGACCGGGCCTTCGACATCACCGGCGCCGTCACCCAGTTCCAGGACCACCGGGTGGCCTCCGACGCCCGGGTGCTGCTGGAGTTCGCCCGCTCCCGGGAGCTCCTCGCCCGGGAGGACGCCCTGCTGCGCACCGGCCAGAGCTCCGGCAGCCTGACCGACCAGCAGCTGCGGGACTTCGGCGCCGCCGTCTTCGCCCGCCGCCTCTTCGCCCAGACCGCCGCCCGCGACCTGCGGCCGGCCGACCGCTCCGCCCTGCTCGCCGTCACCGGCGGCGCCGACTACCGCGACCTCACCCGCTACGAGGACGCCGTCGGCTTCGCCGGCGACGGGCGCTCCGCCGCCGGCTCCGTCGGCCAGGACCAGTGGGCGGTCGCCGCCGACAACGTGAGCCGCTCGCTGCGCACCGTCGAGGTCAACGCGGGTGCCGCGGCCGCCGCACAGGCCGACCCCTACGCGCTCGGCCTGTTCACCACCTCGGGGGCCGCGGTGGTGCTCGGCCTGGCCGCGGTGATCGCCTCGCTGCTGATCTCGGTGCAGATCGGGCGCGGCCTGGTCACCGAGCTGATCGGGCTGCGCAACTCGGCCCTGGAGCTCGCCGGGCGCAAACTCCCCGCCACCATGCGGCGGTTGCGGGCCGGGGAGGAGATCGACGTGGATGCCGAGGTGCCGCTCACGGCCCACGGCGACGACGAGATCGGCCAGGTGCACGGTGCTCTCGGCAGCGTGCAGCGGGCGGCCGTCACGGCGGCCGTCGAGCGTGCCGAGGTGCTCTCCGGGGTCTCGGGCGTCTTCGTCAACCTGGCCAGGCGCAGCCAGGTCCTGGTGCACCGCCAGCTCACCCTGCTGGACGCCATGGAGCGGCGCACCGAGGACCCGTCCGAGCTGGAGGACCTGTTCCGCCTCGACCACCTGACGACCCGTATGCGTCGGCACGCCGAGGGCCTGATCATCCTCTCCGGCGCCGCTCCCGGCCGTGCCTGGCGCAAGCCCGTACCGCTGATGGACGTGGTCCGGGCGGCCGTCGCCGAGGTCGAGGAGTACGCCCGGGTGGAGGTGCACCGCCTCCCCTACGCCGCCGTCATCGGCCCGGCCGTCGCCGACCTGACCCACCTGGTGGCCGAACTGGTCGAGAACGCCACCGGGTTCTCGCCGCCGCACACCAAGGTGCACATCCGGGGCGAGCAGGTCGGCAACGGGTACGCGCTGGAGATCGAGGACCGGGGTCTGGGCATGGGAGCCGAGGCGCTGGCCGACGCCAACCGGCGGATCGAGGCCGCGCAGCAGGTCGACCTCTTCGACAGCGACCGGCTCGGGCTCTTCGTGGTCAGCCGGCTGGCGAAGCGCCAGGACGTCAAGGTCTCGCTGCGGCCGTCGGCGTACGGCGGGACCACCGCCGTGGTGCTGCTGCCCACCACGCTGCTGGAGGCCCGGCAGGAGAGCGAGCCGCCCGCACTGGAGATGGCGGGCGTGCAGCAGCCCAGGCGCGGGGTCGCGCCCGAACTGGACATCGCCGATTTCCTTCCGGCGGAAGCGCCACCCGTTCCACCTGCCCCGTCCGTCCCGCCGAGGGTGCCGCCCGGTCCGGTCCAGCCGTTCGGCGTCCGGGGCAGCAACCCGGGTGTGCTGCGGCCGACGCCCTTCGGCTCCAACGGCGCCCGTCCTCCCCGGCTGCCCGCGCAGGTCGAGCCCACCCGCCGGACGGCGGTCCGCCCGGTCGCCGCACCGGTTGCGCCGGCCTCGCCGGTCGAGCCGGTCGACGAGGCCGAACTCCCGCGCCGCGTCCGGCAGGCCAGCCTCGCCCCGCAGCTGCGCGAGGCACCGCCCCGGCCGCAGCCGAAGCCCAGGCCGGACGGCCCGGTCCGGACCGGCCGCAACCCCGAGGAGGCCAGGGCCGCGATGTCCGCCTACCAGCAGGGGTGGGCGCGCGGAAAGGCCCAGCGTCCCACCACCACCGAAGGAGAGGTTCGATGATCGGCACCACGCACCACGCCGGAGAGCTCAACTGGCTGCTCGACGAGCTGGTCTCCCGGGTCGCCCAGGTCAGGTTCGCCGTGATGCTCTCCGCCGACGGCCTGGCCATGGGCACCTCGGCCGGGCTCGGGCGGGAGGACGGCGAGCATCTGGCCGCAGTCGCCTCCGGCTTCCACAGTCTGGCCAAGGGCGCCGGCCGCCACTTCGACGCGGGCGAGGTCCGGCAGACCATGGTCGAGCTGGAGCACGGCTTCCTCTTCGTCGCCGCCGCCGGGGAGGGCACCTGCCTGGCCGTCTTCTCCACCGCCGAGGCCGATCTCGGTCTGATCGCCTACGAGATGGCCCGCCTGGTCCGCCGCGTCGGCGAGCACCTGTACACACCGCCGCGCAGCGCGGTCGGTGGGTGACGGCGATGTCGTACCCGCCGCGCCGGTACGTCGCCGACTCACCGTTCGGCTACCCGTCCGAACCCCCGCAGCACACCCGCTGGTACGACGACGCGGCCGGGCCGATGGTCAGGCCGTACGCGATGACCAAGGGCCGCACCAGGCCCACCGGGCGGGAGTTCGACCTGATCGCCCTGGTGGTCAGCAACGTCCCCCCGGACACCGCCGATCTGGCCGTGGGGCCCGAGCAGGGCCTGATCCTCGACCTCTGCCAGAACAACGCGCTCTCCGTCGCCGAGATCGCCGCCGAGACGGACCTGCCGCTCGGTGTGGTGCGTGTGCTGCTCGGCGATCTGCTGGACGCCGAGTACATCCGGGTCAGCCGGCCCGTACCGCCCGCCATGCTCCCCGACGAGCACATCCTCCGTGAGGTCATCGATGGACTCCGCGCTCTCTGACACGCCCGTGCTCGCCCTGAAGATCCTGGTGGCCGGCGGCTTCGGCGTGGGCAAGACCACGCTGGTCGGCTCGGTCAGCGAGATCCGCCCGCTGCGCACCGAGGAGCAGCTCACGGTGGCGAGCCGGGGGGTCGACGACACCGGCGGGGTCGAGCAGAAGACCACGACCACCGTCGCCATGGACTTCGGCCGGATCACCATCCGCGACGGCCTCTCGGTCTACCTGTTCGGCACACCGGGCCAGGACCGCTTCTGGTTCCTCTGGGACGAGCTGGCCCAGGGCGCGCTGGGAGCCGTGGTGCTGGCCGACACCCGGCGGCTGACCGACTGCTTCCCGGCGGTGGACTTCTTCGAGCACCGGGGCATCCCCTTCGTGGTGGCCGTCAACCGCTTTGCGGGGACCAGGGACTTCCGGCCCGAGGAGGTCTCCCGCGCCCTCGACCTGGACGGGGACACCCCGGTGGTGATCTGCGACGCCCGGCAGCGCACCTCGGGCAAGGAGGTCCTGATCACCCTGGTCGAGCACGCCGGGCGGGTGCACGCGGCCCGACTGCTGGCCGAGGTCAAGAGCTGACGCTTCGTCAGACCACTTGGCCTGCCCATCCGGTGTTACCCCGACGTCCTCCTGCCGTTCGCATGTCGTCCCTCTGTCCTTGCCCTGGGGCCGATTTGCTGAGCGCCGCGCAAGTTGCGTGACCAACTTGGAGGGCATTCAGCATGAACAGGCGCGCCGGACTGTCCCGGAGACGGGTGCCGAGCCGTCGGGCCGGGGCGGTGGCCATGGCGTTCGCCCTGCTCCCGGCGCTGCTCGCGGCCTCCGCCTGCGGCGGCTCGGCGGACGCCGCAGGCGGTGACGGCGACTACGCGGTCATGACCTGGTCCCCGTCCGGCACCGGCAGCGCCGACCGGCCCGGCGTGACGGCGCTCGCCGAGGCGATCGGCCGCGACGTGAACGCCAAGGGCGGGCTGAACGGCCGGAAGCTGCGGGTGCTCACCTGCAACGAGCACAACTCCGTGGAGGGGGCCACCGCCTGCGTACGGCAGGCGGTGGACGCCAAGGTGATCGCGGTGATCGGCTCCTACAGCCAGTACGGCGACAGCTTCATGCCGGCCCTGGAGTCCGCCGGCATCCCGTACATCGGCGGCTACGGCCTCTCGGGGCCCGAGTTCAGCAGCCCGCTCTCCTATCCCGTGGCGGGCGGTACGCCCACGCTGATCGCGGGCAGCGGCCGCCAGCTGGTGGCGGCCGGCTGCCGGACGGTCGCCGTGGTCCGCCCGGACACCAGGGCCGGGGACACCCTCACCAGATATCTCTCCGGAGCGCTGAACCCCGCCGGGGTCAAGCTGGCCGACGTCCGGGTCGTGGAGAAGTCCGCCGACTACGCCACGGCGGCACAGAAGGCGGTCGGCGACGACCGGCAGGGCAACTGCGTGATCGACGCGCTCGGCCCCGAGCAGACCCTGAAGCTGCTCGACTCCTACAAGCAGCTGAGCCCCCGGCGTACCGTGCTGGCCTCGGTGATCGGCAGCATCCAGCAGTCGGTCGTCGACTCCACCGGCGGCGAGAACGGCCCGCTGGACGGCGCGTACGCGACCGGCTGGTACCCGCCCGAGTCCTCGGGGGTATGGGACGGGCTGCGCGCCGCGGCGGCCGGCGACAGCAGGATCGCCACCTCGGACCTCGCGGTGCAGACCACCTGGGTCGCCTACCAGGTGCTCCTCCAGGCCGCCGACCGGCTCGGCTCGGCCGGGCGGCCGCTCACCGCCAGGAACCTGCGCGGGCAGCTGGACAGCGGGGACTCGCTCGACACCGGCGGCGTCACACCCCCGCTCAACTGGGGAATGACCGACATGCTGCCCAGCGCCGAGTCACCACGGCTGGTCAACACCTGGGTGACCTTCCAGCAGGTCAAGGGCGGCCGGCTGACGGGTCAGCAGAGCGGCTTCGTGGACGTCCGCTGGGCGCTGACCGGCGGCCGTCCGCCGCAGTAGCCGCCCGCCCGCCCGCCCGCTCGCGGGCGTGACGGACGTGGCGTCGGCTGACGGGGGATCAGAAGTCGTACGCTGAAAATGTGATCACCCACGAGGACCGCAGGCTGCGCACCCTGGCCGAGGAGGAGCGCTGGCCGGAGCTGCTCGCCGCCTACCGGCAGACCCGGGCGGCCGGGGCGGCCCTGCGCGGAGAGGAGCAGGCGGCCGCCGAGGCCGCACCACTCGGCCACCTCATCGCGTTCGGCGCGCCGCCCGAGGTCGCCGCCCGGCTGTTCGACCCGGACGGCGGCCCCGGCTCTACCGCCGGTACGGCCGACCACGATGCCGGGCCGCTGTGGGAGGTGCTGGCCACGCGTCACTCCTGGCGCCGGCTCGCCCCGCTGCTGGGCCCGGCACCGGTCCGGCGGCTGGTCGCGCACACCCGGGTGCTGCTCGGTGAGGACCTCGGGTACGGCGCGGAGCCCGACGAGGAGGGTGTGCCGCCCGTGCTGGAGCCGTGGGAGATGGCGGGCTGGGACGAGCGCAGCCGGATCCGCGAGTACCTGCGGACCGGCGGCGCCCGGCGTGCCCTGCTGGCCCTTCCGGCCGGGCGGGAGGGGCTCGGGCCTGTGGAGCTGCCCGCGGCCGGGGACCAGGTGCCCGGTCTGGCGGCGACCCGGCTGCTGGCGGGGCTGGCGCCGTGGGCCGAGGCCGGCTGCGTACGCGGCACCGCCCCGGACGCCGCGGCCCAGCTGGCCTCGGGCCGCCAGGTGACGGGCGGGTTCCTGCCCTTCGGGGCGAGCTACCCCGCGCTGGTCCAGGCGGCCTCGGACGGTGCCGCGTACGGCACGGCGCAGGGGCGGCTCGCGGTCTGGCGGGTGCTGGTGGCGATGACGGGGGAGCCGCGGCTCTCGCTGCGCGAGGTGAACGCCCTGGTCTCCCGGCTGCGCTGCTTCACCTGGTGCGATCCGGCGGACGAGCTCCGCTACCTGCACCTCGCGCTGGAGGATCCGGCGACGGGGCTGGCCTGGGTGGTCAGCGGGGGTGCGTACGAGTAGGGGTATCCGGCATTTGGCGGTTGAGGGCCGACCACAGGGACGCGGGGAACTGCGCGAGGCGGGGAGGCAACGGTCCGTACCTTCCGATGTCGCGCAGTTCCCCGCGCCCCTGTGGTCGGCCTACCAGTAGGCCCCGGCCGGACGCCGTTCCGGGGGTTGGGGGCGTCCGGCGGGGAGTTCGGGGGAGGTCAGGCGGGGGTCTTCTCCAGGCTGGGAGCGTCCGGCTGAGCCGGAACGGTCTCGCTGTGCCCGGCATCCACCAGGGTGGTCTCGTCGAAGGGCGCCCGGCCGGCCAGCACCTGGTGGAGCCGGTCGTGGTCCAGCTCCTTGGTCCAGTGGCCGATCAGGACGGTGGCCACCGCGTTGCCCGCGAAGTTGGTCAGCGCGCGGGCCTCCGACATGAAGCGGTCGATGCCGACGATCAGGCCGACCCCGTCCACCAGCTCGGGCTTGTGCGACTGCAGCCCGCCGGCCAGCGTGGCCAGGCCCGCGCCGGTGACCCCGGCCGCGCCCTTGCTGGCGATCACCATGAAGACGAGCAGCGAGAGCTGCTGCCCGAGCGACATCGGCTTGTCCATCGCCTCGGAGATGAAGATCGAGGCCATCGTGAGGTAGATCGCGGTGCCGTCGAGGTTGAAGCTGTAGCCGGTCGGGACGGTGATGCCGACCACCGGGCGGCTGACGCCCAGGTGCTCCATCTTGGCGATCAGCCGCGGCAGCGCGCTCTCCGAGGACGAGGTCGACAGGATCAGCAGGAACTCGCGGCCGAGGTAGCGCAGCAGGGAGAACACGTTCACGCCGGCGACGAGGCGCAGCAGCAGCCCGAGCACGACGATCACGAACAGCCCGCAGGTCAGGTAGAAGCCGACCATGATGACGGCCAGGCTCTTGAGCGCGGCCGTCCCGGTCGCCCCGACCACCGCCGCCATGGCGCCGAAGGCGCCGATCGGTGCGGCCCACATGATCATCGACATGATCCGGAAGACCAGCCGCTGCAGATGCTCGACACCGCGAAGCACGGGCGCCCCGGCCGGGCCCATCGCCTGCAGCGCGAAGCCTGCGAGCAGCGCGACCAGCAGGGTCTGCAGCACCTTGCCCTCGGTGAGGGCCGAGACCATGGTGGTCGGGATGATGCCGAGCAGGAAGTCCGCCGTGCCCTGGGCGTGGCCGGCGGTCGCCTGGGCGTGGCCGGACTTGGCGAGCGCCTGGGTGAGGTGCAGGCCGGAACCGGGGTCGAGCAGGTTGCCGACGACAAGGCCGATGCCCAGCGCGACGGTGGACATCACCAGGAAGTAGCCGAGCGCCAGGCCGCCGACCCGGCCGACCTTCGCCGCCTTGGTCACCGAACCGATGCCCAGCACGATCGTGCAGAAGATCACCGGGCTGATCATCATCTTGATCAGGTTGACGAAGCCCGTCCCGACCGGCTTCAGCTCGACGGCCACGTCCGGCGCGGCCAGGCCGAGCGTGATGCCCGCGACGACCGCCACGATGACGGCGAGATAGAGGTAGTGGGTGCGGTCGCCCGGTCTCTTCCGGTCTGCTCCTGTGATCGTCATCGTGCGGCTCCTTCGCCCTGCAGTCCCTGGCGGCCCCGGGTGGTGGGCCGGGATCCGACTATGGGCTCTCGGAGTGACGGCGGTCACGTTTACGTTCATAGAGTTCACGTGCCGGGCCGGACCACGAACCGCGGGCGGCAAGGCACACTGTCTGACATGACCCCGCGCCCGCATCTCCCGCCGCGCCGCCGCCTGCGCAGTCTGGCGGGGCAGCTGTTCGCGGTCCAGATCGTGATCGTGGCGGCCGTGGTGGCGGGCGGGGCCGTGCTCGCGTACCTGTTCACCGCCGACCGTACCGAGGACGCGGCCCGCCGCCAGGTCACGGCGGTCGCCCGCTCCGTCGCCGACTCGCCGACCGTGCGGGAGGCGGCCGTCCGGCCCGATCCCTCGGCGGTGCTGCAGCCGTACGCGGAGCAGGTCCGGCAGCACACCGGCGTGGACTTCGTGACCGTGATGGACACCCACGGCATCCGCTGGACCCACCGCGACCCGGCGCAGATCGGCAAGCCCTTCCTGGGGCACATCGACCGGGCCCTCGCCGGTGAGACCTTCCCCGAGACCTACACCGGCACCCTCGGCCCCTCCGTCCGGGTGGTCACGCCCGTGCTGGACGGGCAGCAGCACGTGGTTGCACTGGTCAGCGCGGGCATCACGGTGGACTCGATCAGTGCCCAGCTGCGCCGGCCGCTGCTCGCACTGGCCGGCGTGGCGCTCGGCGCGCTGGTGCTCGGCGGGCTCGGCACGTACCTGGTGGGCGCCCGGCTGCGGCGGCACACCCACGGGATGGGCGCCGCCGAGCTGAGCCACCTGTACGACTACCACCAGGCGACACTGCACTCGGTACGCGAGGGGCTGGTGCTCCTCGACCGCGCGCAGCGGGTGGTGCTCTGCAACGACGCGGCACGCGAACTGCTGGGCCTGTCCGGTGAGTTGGACGGGCTCCCGGTCGCCGAGCTCGGTCTGCCGGAGTCGCTCACCCGGGCCATGCTCTCCTCGTCTCCGGTCCGCGACGAGGTTCACCTGACGGCCGAGCGAGTGGTGGTGCTCAACACCTCGGCCGTCGGCCCCGGCCTCGGCACCGTGGTGACCCTCCGCGACCACACCGAACTCCAGGCACTGACCGGTGAGTTGGACTCCGTACGCGGCTTCGCCGACGCGCTCGGCGCCCAGGCGCACGAGGCCGCCAACCGGCTGCACGCGGTGGTCTCGCTGATCGAACTCGACCGCCACCGTGAGGCGGTGGAGTTCGCCACCGCCGAACTCGCGCTGGCCCAGCAGCTCACCGACCGCGTCGTCGCGGCCGTCAGCGAGCCGGTGCTCGCCGCGCTGCTGCTCGGCAAGGCCGCCCAGGCGGCCGAACGCGGCGTCGACCTGACCCTCACCGAGGACAGCCGGATCGACGACGGCGTGCTGCCGCCCGGCCTCACCGCGCGGGACCTGGTGACCGTGCTGGGCAACCTGGTCGACAACGCCGTCGACGCCGCCATCGAGGGCGCCGCCACCCACCCGGGCCCGCCCGAGGTCACCGTCACCGCCCGGGTCGACGGCGGCGAACTACTGCTCCGGGTCGCCGACACCGGGCCCGGTATCGACCCCCAGGCCGCCGACGAGGTCTTCGTCCGGGGCTGGACGACCAAGAGCAGCGGCCGGGGCCTCGGCCTCGCACTGGTCGCCCAGACCGCCCGCCGCAACGGCGGCACGGTCGAGGTCGGCCGTGATCGCGGCGCGGTGCTGACCGTACGGCTGCCGCTGCAGCGGGAGGTCACCGCATGATCGACGTCCTGGTGGTCGAGGACGACCCGGTCGCGGCCGCCGCCCACACCCTGTACGTGCAGCGGGTCCCCGGCTTCCGGGTGGCCGGCACGGTGCACACCTGCGCCGACGCGCTGCGGCTGCTGGACCGCGCCCGGGCGGCCGGCACCCCGGTCGACCTGGCCCTGCTGGACCTCTACCTCCCGGACGGGCACGGGCTGAGCCTCTGCCGCACCCTGCGCGCGGCCGGCCACGGCACCGACATCATCGCGGTCACCTCGGCGCGGGATCTGGCGATGGTCCGGCAGGCGGTGTCGGCGGGCGTGGTCCAGTACCTGCTCAAGCCGTTCAGCAGTGCCGCGCTGAACGACCGCCTGGAGCGCTACGCCCGCTACCGCGACACGCTGGCCCGTACCGGCGAGGCCACCGGCCAGGACGAGGTCGACCAGGCCTTCGCCGTCCTGCGCACCCCCGATCGCTCCGCGCTCCCCAAGGGCCTCAGCGCGCCCACCCTGGAGGCGGTCGCCACCGTGCTCCGGGAAGCCTCCGAGGGGCTCTCCTCGGCGGCGGCCGGTGCCGCGGCGGGCGTCTCCAGGATCACGGCCCGCCGCTACCTGGAGCACCTGGTCGACACCGGCCTGGCCGTCCGCGAGCCGCAGTACGGCCAGGTCGGCCGGCCCGAGCTCTGCTACCGCTGGCGCGTCGCAAGCTCCCGCTGAGCCAGGCCCTGTCTGACAATTCCCGCCGGGCGCCCGACGCTGGGCATCCCGCCTGGGCGCACCGGCGGATCGGCCAAGTACGACCCAGTACGAGGCCGGTCCGCCGGCACGCCCAGCCGGGCGCCCAACGCCGCGCGCTGATCCGACGCGAATTGTCAGACAGGGCCTAGTCCGAAACCTCGTTGAGCGGGGGAATGACCCCGACCTGTTGGAGGAACCCGAGGACGTCCTTGTCGGACCACTTCTCGGCGAGTCTGCCGTTCTCGATGCGGTGGATCACCGTCGCGGTCATGGTCAGCGCGTTCCCCGTGGCGGGGATGCCCGGCAGGTCGCCGCGGTGGGTGCCGCGGGCGGTCAGCCTGGTCACCACCTTGTCGCCCTCGGCGATCTGGTCCTCGATGTCATGGGTGCCGGGCGTCGCGTCCCAGAACATGCGGAAGGCCTGTTTGAGCCCCTCGCGTCCGGGCGGGAGCGGGAACGACGGCGGCGGGTTGTGGTCGACATAGTCCTCGGCCACCAGCTCGTCCATGGCATCCAGGTTGCCCGCGTCGATCTCCTGGTAGAAGCGGCGCACCAGCTTCTTGTTGTCCTCGATGGACACCGTGTCCTCCCTTCGCAGTCCGTCCCACGAAGCCTTGCCGGTGTTCTCCGCCGCGCGCCTCCCGACACGCCAACCGGGCGCGGAGCTTCACCCGGTCACGCCCGGCGGGTGGCCAGCGCCAGGAAGCGGTCGTCGGTGTCGACGTAGCTGGTGAGCTCCCATCCACCTGCCGTGAGCAGCGGCCGGAGGTTGGGCTCGGCCCGCAGGTCGTCCGGGGTGATCTCGCGCCCGTGGCGGGCGGCCAGGGCGGCTCGGCCGATGGGGTGGAAGAGCGCGAGCAGGCCGCCGGGGCGGGTGGCACGGGCGAGTTCGCGGAGGTTGGCCGGCGGGTCGGGGAGGTGGGAGATCAGGCCGGCGCCGAAGACCGCGTCCAGGACGCCGTCGCGCAGCGGGAGCCGGCCGACGTCGGCGGTCACCAGGTGGGCCTCGGAGTGGTGGGCGGCGGCCTGCCGGAGCATCTCCGGGGTCAGGTCCAGCCCGAGCACCGTCCCGTCCGGCCCGACGGCGGCCCGCAGGAGGGGCAGCGCACGCCCCGTCCCGCAGCCCGCATCCAGCACGAACTGACCCGGCCGGAGACCGAGTTCGGCGATGGCGGCGGCGTAGCGCGGGCCGTCGTCCGGGAAGCGGGTGTCCCAGTCGGCCGCGCGGGCGGCGAAGAACTCCCGGGTGCGGGCCGGCTCTGCTTCGTAGGACATGCGGGCAGCGTACGTGACCTCGGAGTGGGGTGGTCGTTGGAAGGGTGAGGCGGCGTCACTCGGTCGGGTGGACTTCCGGGGCGCCTGGCCGACCGAGCGGCCCCGGCGAGTTAAGTTAGGCTTACCTAAATTAAGGGAGCCCAGCCTTGACCCTCACCGTCGACACCGCCGCCGCCCCCGCAGCGGGCGACGCGATCCTGCGCCGTCAGCGCATCCGCGAGTCGGCCGCCCGTACCTACGCCCGCTCCTTCCCCATCGTGCCGGTGCGCGCCCACGGGATGACCGTGGAGGGCGCGGACGGGCGCCGCTACCTCGACTGCCTGTCCGGCGCGGGCACCCTGGCGCTGGGCCACAACCACCCCGTCGTCCTGGAGGCGATCCGCCGCACCCTCGACAGCGGCGCCCCGCTGCACCTGCTCGACCTCGCCACCGCGGAGAAGGACGACTTCACCAGCACCCTCTTCGCCAGTCTCCCGCGCGAGTTCGCCGAGCGGTCGAGGGTGCACTTCTGCGGCCCGGCCGGGACGGACGCCGTCGAGGCCGCGCTCAAGCTGATGCAGACGGCGACCGGGCGGCGGGGCGCACTCGCCTTCACCGGCGCGTACCACGGTATGACGGCCGGCGCCCTCGCGGTCACCGGCAACGTGGGCGTCAAGTCCCCGCTGCCCGGCGGGGGAGAGGTGACCAGGCTCCCGTACCCGTACGCCTACCGCTGCCCGTTCGGGGTGGGCGCCGAGGGCGCCGCGCTGTCGGCGACGTACGTCGAGCGGCTCCTCGACGACCCGTCAGGGGGCGTGGTGCCGCCCGCGGCGATGATCCTGGAGGCCGTGCAGGGCGAAGGCGGCGTCGTCCCCGCGCCGGACGACTGGCTGCGCGAGATGCGCCGGATCACCGCCGAGCGGGGCATCCCGCTGATTGTGGACGAGGTGCAGACGGGCGTGGGCCGTACCGGCGCCATGTGGGCCGTCGAGCACAGCGGCATCGTCCCGGACGCGATGGTGCTCTCCAAGGCGATCGGCGGCAGTCTGCCCCTCGCCGTGGTCGTCTACCGCGAGGAGTACGACAGCTGGCAGCCCGGCGCCCACACCGGCACCTTCCGGGGCAACACCCTCGCCATGGCGGCCGGCGCCGCGACGCTGCGCTTCGTCGCCGCCAACGGACTGGTCGAGCGGGCTGCGCAGGCCGGTGCCCGGATGGCCGCCCGGCTGACCGCGCTCAAGGGCAGGCTGCCGGTGATCGGCGACGTCCGGGGCCGCGGTCTGATGCTCGGTGTCGAGCTGGTCGACCCCGGCGGCGAGCCCGACGGCTGCAGTGCCCACCCCGCCGACCCGCGGCTCGCGGTACGCGTCCGGGCCGCCTGCCTCCAGCGCGGGCTGATTGTCGAACTCGGCGGCCGTCACGACGCCGTGCTCAGGCTCCTGCCCCCGCTCACCATCACCGACGAGCAGGCAGACGCCGTACTGGACCGCCTCGCCGACGCCATCGAGGCGGCGAGCGCGGAGTGAGCACCGAGCTCTCGGGCGGTACGGCAGGACCGGACGCCCTGCGGCCGCTGCTCGAGCTGGTACTGGCCGGCCTACGGGCCGGCGCCGAGCGCCGCGGCGGCCCGATCCCGGCCGGTTCCCCGGCGCTGATCGCCGAGCAGACCGCGGCCGCCCTGGGCATCACCGAGGACGAGGACGCCCTGCTGCGCCTCACCGAGTTCCTCGCCTACGGGAGCGCCGACCCTGCCGACCCGGCCTGCGCCGCGCATCTGCACTGCCCGCCACTGGCGGTGGCGGTCGCCGCCGACCTCGCCGTGAGTGCCCTCAACCCCTCCCAGGACTCCTGGGACCAGGCGCCCGCCGCCACCGCCCTGGAGACCGCGCTGCTGGCCGAACTCGCCGAGCTGGTGGGCTTCCAGCGCGGCCGGGCCGCCGGGGTGCTGACCTCGGGCGGGACGGAGTCCAACCTGATGGGCCTGATGCTGGCCCGCGACCAGATCCTGGGGGGCACCGTCGAGTTGGACGGCCTGCCCGCCGGCCGGCGACCCCGGATCTTCGCCTCCCGGGCCGCACACTTCTCCGTCCAGCGCGCCGCCGCCCTGCTCGGCCTCGGCGAGAACGCGGTGCGGGCCGTCCCCGTCGACCGCGAACTCCGCATGGATGCCGGGCAGCTCGCCGCCGCCCTGGCCGAGGCGGTGCGCGCAGGGGAAACGCCGATCGCCGTGGTGGCCACCGCAGGCACGACCGACACCGGCGCCGTCGACCCGCTGCACGAGGCGGCCGAGCTGGCCGCGCGGTACGGCGCCTGGCTGCACGTGGACGCCGCCTACGGTGGCGGGGCCCTGCTCTCGGACCGGCTCGCCCCGCTCCTCGACGGCATCGGCCGGGCCGACTCCGTCTCGCTGGACTGGCACAAGCTGGGCTGGCAACCGGTCGCCGCCGGGGTCTTCCTGGTCCGCCAGGCGCAGACGTACGCCTCGCTCGCCCGCCGGGCCGTGTACCTCAACCCGGCCGACGACGAGCAGGCCGGCTACCCGAGCCTGCTCGGACTGTCGCTTCGTACCACCCGCCGCGCCGACGCCTTCAAGATCGCGGTGACCCTGCGGACTCTCGGCCGTGCCGGGCTCGGCCGACTGGTCGACTCCTGCCATGAACTCGCCCTCGGCGCAGCCGAGGTGGTCCGCGCCGACCCGGCCCTGGAACTGCACTGCGAGCCGATCCTCACCACGGTGGTCTTCCGCTACCTGCCCGCCTCCGGTGATCCCGCCGAGGCGGACCGGATCAACGCGGAGCTGCGCCGGGTGCTGCTGCGCGAGGGCCGTGCGGTGGTGGGGCGTACCGAGCTTCCCGGTGAGGGCCCGGGGCGGGTCCGGCTCAAGCTGACCCTGCTCAACCCGCATGCCACGGCGGCCGAGGTGGCCGCCGTGCCGGCCGCCGTGGTGCGTGCCGCGCGGTCTCTTTCTGACGGCACGTGAGCTGACAAACTATCGGCGATTTCCGGCCTCCGGGATTGGAGGAATGTACACTGGCCGGGAATGTCGCCGGATGAGAAAAGCCCCGGTTCGGGCTGCTGCGAAAAGCCTCCGTAGACATACTTTCCCTCGCTCTGTCCAGCTGGTTTCAGCCGTAGACGGATTGCATTTCGCCAACCCCCGGTGCGGGCTTGCGGACCGCCCGAAGATCAGCGGTAACTTCTAGTAGCCGCCGCCACACCAGGAGCACACGGCTCCTCGGGACTTGCGGCGCGAGGGGGATCCGCCATGCGCGACCGCGATCTCGCGGTTACTGCGGCATGTCGTCTCGAGACGCCTGGGTCGGTCGCACCCGATTCACCGGTCCGCTCGCAACCTCGCAGCTAGTTCACCCCGTTCCACCGGGCCCGTCCGGCGCGGCACCCTGCCCCGGCGCGCCCTGCACCGCCGCCTGCGCGGAATCCACTCCCATCCCGGGTGACCCGCTGCGGTCGGCTGCGCCCTGCACCACATCACTTGCGTACCAACCCACTTCAGTGCACCCGGTCCTGCTACGCGGAGGCAGCGGTATGAGCGAGACGCTCCTGAGCACCACACCCACCCGTACCCTTGATGCACTGCCACTCTTCGAAGCCCTGCCGTTCTCCGGCCGTTGCCACGAGATATGGGAACGAGGCGACCATCTGCTGATCGGGGTCAGCCCCGGCAACAGCTACTTCAGCCATCAGCGGATATCCGAACTCGTCCGCTGGGGAACGCAGTTCTTCGACTCGGTGGACATCGTCTACGCGGATATGCACGTGGACACCCAGTTCGCCTCCTTCGGCTACACGCCCGAGCACGCGCAGCGGCGCGCCACCAAGGAGATCAAGGCCACCCACCGGCGCATCCAGCGCGGGGTGGAGGAGTCCGGCCGCAGCGGTGTACGCGTCCGAGCGCTCTCGGACTTCCTGCCCGACCCGGCGTACCAGCGCCTGCACCGGGCCGTGCTGGACGCGCTGGACACCGATCCCGTGTTCCGGGACGCGACCGAGGGCATGGCCCGCGCCTTCCTGGCGGCCCGCCTGACCGAGGGCAGGTCCGCCTCACCGGCGCAGCTGGCCGCCGGGGTCGCATACATCGCGGCCGAGCTGCCGTTCTTCCTGGACACCCCGAGCCTGCTCGGTGTGCCCACCTCGGTCTCCTGCTACCACATCCAACTCCCGCTCACCCCCGTCCTGTTCGGGCGTGACGAGGGCCTGCGCGCGGTCCCCGGGCAGGCGTACGCCGTGGTGCGTCCGCTGCCGGTGCCGCAGGCCACCGCAGCCTGACCCCGTATCAACCACCAAGAGGAGCACCAGCCAGATGACCACGAGTGCACAGCGCGAGTTCACCTTCCCGCTCTCCCGGCGCGGTGACGTGCTGCCGGAGGAGGCCAACCTGCTGCGGGAGAAGCAGCCGGTGGCGAAGGTCCGCACCCTGACGGGCGACGACGCCTGGCTGGTCAGCAGCTACGAGCTGGCCAAGCAGGTGCTGGAGGACGAGCGCTTCAGCCTCAAGGACACCGCCAACCCCGGGGTGCCGCGCCAGTACGCGCTGACCATCCCGCCGGAGGTGGTCAACAACATGGGGAACATCAACAGCGCCGGGCTGCGCAACGCCGTGATGAAGACCCTGTCGCCGCGCGCGGACAAGGAGTTGGGCGGCTGGCTGGAGGCCGAGGCGCACCGGCTGATCGACGGACTGGTCGAGCAGGGCGCGCCCGGCGAGCTGCGGGACGGCTTCACCGAGCCGTACTCGGCCGCACTGCACTGCAAGCTGCTCGGCATCCCCACCGACGACTGGCGGCGGCTGATGTCCGGCATCGACATCGCCTTCATCACCAGCCCGGCGACCTTCGAGGGGTCCGCGCCGAACTGGTACAAGGACCTCGCCTACATGGTGGAGAAGCTCAACTCCGACCCGGAGCCCACCGAGGGCCTGCTCGGCCGCTTCGCCGAACTGCGCCGCTCGCCGGACGTCTCCGACCAGGTCAGCGACGACCTGCTGGCCACCGTCGCGCTCTCGCTCTTCGGTGCGGGCGCCGTCTCCACCTCGGCCTTCCTGCTGCACGCGATCATCGCGCTGGTCCAGCAGCCCGAGCTGGGCGAGCGGCTGCGGCAGGAGCCCGCGATCATCGGCCGGGCCGTGGACGAGCTGCTGCGGGTCAACCTCTCGATCGGCGACGCGCTGCCCCGGCTGGCCCTGGCCGACGTCCAGGTCGGCGAGGTGCTGGTCAAGGAAGGCGAGCTGGTGCTGGTGCTGATCGAAGGGGCCAACTACGACCCGGAGGTCTTCCCGCACCCCGAGAAGATCGACTTCGACCGGACGTCCAACCCGCACCTCGCCTTCGGCGCGGGCCAGCACTTCTGCCCGGCCTCCGCGCTCGGCCGCACCCACGCCGAGATCGCCCTCCAGGCTCTCGTCGAGCGGCTCCCCGCCCTGCGGCTCGCCCTGCCGGTCGAGCAGCTGGCCTGGCGCCCCGGCTTCATCAAGCGCCTCCCGGAGCGCCTGCCGGTCATCTGGTAGCCGGCTGATCAGCCACAACAGGGGCGCGGGGAACTGCGCGGGATCGGAAGGCAACGGGCCCGCAGCCTCCCGCTTCGCGCAGTTCCTCGCGCCCCCTGGGCAGTGCAACTGGTCCCGGTGCCCGCTTGGAGGCTCCGCCGGTAGGCCAGGCAGCCGGCCAGCCCCCTGGGATACCCAATCCTGATCGGTGCACCTACTGGTGGAGCCGTCCGGCCAGGATGTCCCTGGTCCGTTCCCAGGTCTCCGGGTCGCAGGCGACCAGCAGGCCGTCCTCACAGCCCGGCGGGTCGGGTCGGTAGGCGGAGCCGTCGAGACGGGCGGAGACGCCGCCGGACTCGGTGATCAGGAGAGAGCCCGGGGCGTGGTCCCACGGCAGGGTGCGCCAGTAGAAGATGAACTCCTGGTCGCCGTCGGCGATCTGCGGGTACTCCATGCCGGCCGAGCGCAGGCCTTCGGTGAGGTGGCCGAAGGCCCGCGCATTGGTCTGCAGGCGGTGGTGCTCGGCCGGGTCGAGGAAGCGGCTCTTCAGGGAGCCGCGCCACTTCTCCGGCGCGTCGTCGGCGGGCGTCCGGAGCAGTCGGCGCCCGTCGCGCCAGGCGCCGGAGCCCAGCTCGGCCGCGTACGCCGTCCCGGTGACCGGCTGCCAGATCCACGCGGCGACGGTCTGCCCGGCGCGGACCAGTGAGGCCATCACGGCGAAGTCGGGACGGCCCGCGATGAAGTTCGAGGTGCCGTCCACCGGGTCGACCAGCCAGCAGGCCGGTTCGGAGTGCAGGGCCAGGGCGAGGGCCGGGTCGGCGGCCACCGCCTCCTCGCCCACCACGGGCACGGGGAGCAGCTCGCGCAGCCGGCGGGTGATGATCACCTCGGCCTCCCGGTCGGCGATGGTGACCACCTCGCCGGGCGCCTTCTCCATCACCTCACCGGCGGCCAGTGCCCGGAAGCGCGGCTCGACCACCTCGGCCGAGGCCTCGGCGAGGATCTCCGCCACCTTCTCCATCAGCACGTGCGCGCTCCCTTCGCTGGTACCACTCTCGCACGCCGGTGCGGTCGCGACCTGCGGCGGGCCCGGCGCTCAGCCCTCGTCCGCGTCCAGGAAGTGGAAGGCAGGACGAGGATGCATCAGGAACTCGTGGTGCGAGATGTTCCACGCGTAGGCCCCCGCCATCGCGAAGACCACCCGGTCCGCGGCCCGCAGCCGGTCCACCGGGGCCTGGTGCGCGAGCACGTCCTTCGGGGTGCACAGCTGCCCGGACAGCGTCACCCGGCCGGTGGTGACGGCAGGCCGCGGCCAGGGGTGCGGCCAGTCGGCGACGGGGGTGACGGCGAAGGGCTGGTCGTGTCCCCGGGTGGCCGGTGTGCGCAGATGGTGGGTGCCGCCGCGGAGCACGGCGAAGTCCTCACCGTGGCTCTGCTTCACGTCCAGCACTTCGGTCGCGTACCAGCCGCAGTACGCGGTCAGGGCACGCCCCGGCTCGATCCGCAGGGTGAGGCCGGGGTGGCGGTCCAGCAGCGCCCGGAGGCCGGTGCCGAAGGCCGTCCAGTCGAAGCGGGCGTCCGGGTCCCGGTAGTCGACGGCCATCCCGCCGCCCACGTTGACCTCGGTGAACTCGACGCCGTGCGCGGCGGCCAGCTCCATCGACCACTCGACCACCTGCTCGGCCACCGCCAGCTGAGCGCTCGCGGCCAGCCCGCTGGCCAGATGGGCGTGGATGCCGCGCAGCCGCAGCCGCTCGTACCCGGGCTCGGCGAGCAGCCGCAGGCAGTCCGCCACCCTGGCGGGGTCGAGGCCGAACGGGGTCGGCCGCCCGCCCATCGCCAGCGCGACGGAGTCCAGGGAGCCGGAGGCGACCGGCAGGTTGGCCCGGAGCAGCACGTCCACCGGTCCATTGGCCAGTTCCGCGAGCATCCGAAGCTCGTGCTCGCTCTCGACATGCCAGCGGTGGACACCGAGGCGGAGCGCGTCGGCGATCTCGGCGGGCGTCTTGCCCGGCCCGCCGAACGCCAGCGGGGCATCTGGGACGCCTGCCCGGACATGCGCCAACTCGCCACCGGAGGACACCTCGTAGCCGTCCACGGAGCCGCGAAGCGCAGCCAGGATCCGTGACTCCGGGTTGGCCTTCGCCGCGTAGTACAGCTCGACCCGCTCGGGCAGCGCGGCCCGGACGGCCGCCACGTGTTCCCGCAGGGCGGCGAGATCGTAGATGTAGGACGGCAGATGATCGGACGTCAGCGATTCGACGTGACGGGAGAGGCTCATCGGGCACCCCAGCTGCGCCCGGCCTCGGCCAGGACGTCCGCGGCGAGCGGGGACGGCAGCCGGACGTAGCCGGCCGCGCGGTCGGCCTTGCGCTCCCACCGGGTGAGCAGGTTGGCCTTGGCGGGCAGCGGGACTCCGGCCAGCAGGGCGTTCAGTCGCGGTGCCCGGCCGTACGCGTCCGCGTGCTCCTCCAGCACCGACCGCACCTCCTCCCACAGCGCGGCCTCCAGCGAGGGGTGCTGGTCGGCCAGCGCCGCCAGCAGCTCCGAGACGTGGTTGACCAGCAGGCAGTAGACCACCCGGTCCCAGCCGCGCTGCGCGTCGTAGGCCATCGGGGCGGCCACCTCGGGCGGCAGGCGGTCCAGCAGCGCGGCGTTCCGCTCGGGGAGGAGCTTGGTGCCCTCCAGGTCGCGGAAGAGCACCTGTGCGGGCCGGCCGGCGGAGTCCACCGCGAGCACCACGTTCTGCAGGTGCGGCTCCAGCACCACCCCGTGGTCGAAGTAGGCGGCCAGCACCGGTGGCACCAGCAGCCGCAGGTACGCCGCCCACCACGCGCGGGCCTCCTGCGGACCCGCACCGTCCAGCAGTGCGGAGATGTGCGCGGAGCTGGTCGGGTACTCGTCGGCGACCGCCGCCGCCAGCAGCGGGGTCACCCCGGGCTTCAGCACCCCGTCCAGCCCCTCGCGGACGATCAGGCCGAAGCCCTCGAAGAGAGACGTGTCCGGAAGGCCGTCGGCTCCGGGCAGCGCCAGCGTGCGGAAGGCCGGCTCGCGCAGCATCGCCGCGTCGGGGAAGCGTCCGGCCAGCTCGGCCAGCGGTTCGGCCAGCAGGCGGGTCAGTGTGACGGCCCCGGTCAGCTCGTACGCGGCGTTCTTGCGCAGGCAGTTGGTGATCCGGACGTTCAGGCTGAACTTCAGGAACGCGCCGGCGCCGTACAGCGTGCGCACGGAGGCGGTCGGCGTGAACGGGACGCCGCCGAGCCCCAGGTCCAGCACGTCCCCACGCTCCAGCGCGGCCTGCAACAGCGGGTTGTCACGTAGCAGTTCGTACTGCCAGGGGTGAGCGGGCAGCAACCGGTACCCGTCCGGCACGGCGGCGAGCCCGTCGAGGAGGGCGAGGGCGGCCGGATCGGTGGTGTCCTCGGCGATCAGTTCGCTGCGTACGGCGAGGTGGCGCAGCCGGAACGCCGCGCGGGCCTCCGGCGCGTACGCCGTCCACGCGTCCCGGCCGGCCGAACGGGCCTTGGGGGCCGGATGGAAGCGGTGGCCGAAGAGCAGGGCCTGCTCCGACTCCAGGTACCGGTCCCGGCCGGCCTCCGGGCGGTCGGCGAGAGCGGCCGCGACGCCGTCGTGACTGGACGCCAGCTGGGTCAGGAACTCCTCGTTGCCCAGACCGCTGCGCAGGGTCAGCTCGGCCTGGACGTGCTCGGCCAGCTCGCGCCAGCTCAACTCCTCCCATCCGGTGGCCCGTTCCTCGAAGACCGGGCCGGTGAAGCGGTGCGCTCCGGTCAGCGAGGTGCGGCGCAGGGCGATCCGCAGGACGACGCCGCGCCTGGGCAGACGCAGGTGCAGCCTGCCGTCCGCGACGGCGGTCTGGTGCTCGGGGCCGGAGACCTCGCGCAGCAGGCAGTTGAGCAGGGTGTGGGCGACGGCGTGGTCGGCGGTGGGGAGCTCGGTGGGCGCGGAGCTCATCGGATGGCGGGCGTCGAGACGAGAGGGCATCAGTTGCTCCAACGGGAGAGGAGTACGAGCGCGGCTGCGGCCAGCGCGGTGACGGTGCCGGTGAGCACGGGAGCGGTGGGGCCGAAGGCACTGTTCACCAGCGCGGCCACCGCTCCGGCGGCGACGGCACCGCTCTTGGAGACGAATTCGAGAGCGCCGAACATCCGGCCGGGGGCCCGGCCGCGGGCGGCCTCGGCGGCCAGCACGGAGAGGCAGACCAGGCCGAGGGTGAGGCCGGCGCCGAGCAGCAGCCGGGCCAGCGTGAAGGCGGCCAGGGAGTGGGCGAGACCGTGCCCGGCGAGGCCGAGAGCGACGAAGCCGAAGCCGAGTGCGATGCCCGTCCTGGGCCTGGCCAGGAAGACGGTGTGCACGCGGCCGGCGAACAGCAGGTAGCACAGGTGGGGGAGGGCGAAGAGCACGCCCGAGGCGGTGCCGGAGATGCCCGGCAGTCGCTGCTCGACCAGGGCGATCAGATAGGGGAAGGAGATGATGGTGGAGAAGACGAACGCGAACTCGAAGGCGTAGAGCAGCCGGAGCGAGCCGGGTGCGGGTGCGCTATCGGCACTCTCGGGGGCGCGGACCGGTGGACGGTCGGGCTCGGGCAGCAGGGCCAGCAGGCCGGCGGCGGCCAGCGGCAGGACGGCCATCAGCAGGTACTGCCGGTGCGGCGGGATCCACGGGGACAGCGAGCCGACCAGGATCGGCGCGGCGACCAGCGAGGCGCGGGCGCCGCCCTGCATCAGGGTGAGCGCCTTCGACAGCTGCGGGCCTTCCAGGGCGGCCGCAAGGTAGCCGTTGGTGGCGGCGAAGGTGCCGCCGAGGAAGCCCTGCAGCATCAGTGCGACGGTGAAGGCGGCCAGGCTCTCGGCCGCCCCGGCGAGCAGGAAGGAGACGGTCAGGCCGAGTTGGGCTCGCAGCAGCAGCCGTTTACGGCCGAAGCGGTCGGCGAGCCGGCCCCACAGCGGTGCGCCGAGTGCGCTGAACACGGTGGGCACGATGTAGAGCACCCCGGCCCAGTCCCCGTTCGCGTCGCCCAGGCCGGGCAGGATCGCGGTCAGATAGGGCGGGAGCCCCAGGGCAGCGAACGAGGCCACGAAGTAGCAGGCGGCGACGGCGTGCACCTGGCGCCGGGCGAGCCCGCCCGGTGCGGGGGCAGTCAGCGGCCGCTCCGGGGCCTCGGCGCTCACCGCGGCACCCCGGGCTGCCGTAGATAGTTCGGTCCGGTGGTGTAGTGCTTGTTGATGTCGGCGGCGCCGGAGCGCTCCTTGCTGAGCAGGGACCCGGCGGTGACCATGGCCTTCACGGGGAGTCGGTCGGCGTCCAGCAGCGCTCTGCGCAGCGGGTCGCCGTCCGGGCCGAGCCGGTCGATGGCCGTGCCGAGCCTGGTACGCAGCAGCCCCAGGGTCTCGGCCAGCGGCGCGCGGCCGTGCGCGGCCAGGGCGAAGGCGAGCGAGGCCGTGCAGAGATGGCCGGTGATGGTCGTGAAGAGGTCGGTGAGGGCGCGGTCGCCCTCCCCGAACGTCCGCGGGTCGTCGAACTCGCCCTGGAAACACGAGAGTTCCTTGAGCCGGGCGGGGTTGATCCGGGGCCCGTCGTTGTCCTTGTACAGCAGGCGCAGCCTGGTCCGGCCCGCGACCCGGTCCAGCACCAGCGAGGTGTTCTGCTGGTGCGACTCCAGCGCGATCCCGTACCCGAAGAGCGTGGTCTGCCAGTCGAGCAGCAGGTCGAGGAGCTCCTCGTACAGCCGCACGGGGGAGCCGTCGTAGAAGCGGTCCGCGAGGTGGTCGATCACCAGGCGCCCGCCGGGTGCGGTGGCCGGCAGGGCGGCCAGCGGTACCGTCACGGCGTCCTGGAGACCGGCGGGGTAGCGGCGGGCCAGGACGGCCAGCAGCTCGTGGCCGGCATGGGCGTAGCACTGCTCGTCGGCGAGCAGCACGCGCTCGGCGAAGCGCGGTTCGCGGGCGATCACGGCCTCCAGCAGACGCTGGCCGGCGGCGCCGTCCACGAGTGTGCCGGGCTTGATGGTGCGGCGGTTGCGCAGGCCGAGCGTGGCGGTGGCCAGCGGCAGTTTCAGGTGGCAGGACGGGTCCTGGACGACGGCGACGGTACGCATCGACAGCGTCGGCACCACCTCCAGGTACGGCCGCTCGGCCAGGACCGCGCCCGGCAGTGCGTCCAGCGCCGCCCGGGCCGTCAGCGGGTGCACCGGGATGGTGAGACGCGGCCCCTTCAGCCCGCCGAGCCCGAGCTGGTCCACCGTCGGCCACCAGGTGGGCAGCGGCGCGATGCCGTGAACGGTGAGCGCATCCTCCGGTACGGCGAGCCAGCGGAGCTCGAAGGAGGGGTGGAACTCCGGTGCGTACGCCCGCAGCTGCCCGTCGTCGAGCCCGGACCGGCCGCGCGCCGTCGGGTACACGGGGTGGTCCAGGTAGGCCGCGAGCGCGTCGAAGGCGAGGCTGCCGCCGAGGCCGGTCCAGTCGGCCGGGTCGTCGCCGTAGCACTTGGCGAGCGCGCTGTGCACCTCGTCCTGTGCGGCGGCGTGCAGCCTCATGGTGGTCAGGGTCTGGTGGCACTCCTCGGCGAACGCGGCGTACCCGGCGCGGTCCTCGGGGTCGGCAAGCTCTCCCAACCTGCCCAGGATCTCGGAGAGTTCGGTGACCTGGGTGCCCTCCACCTCCAGCAGGGGCAACCGGGCGGTGTACTCGCTCTGGAAGCCGTCCGCGGTCACCGGCACGGCCAGAGTCCCGGTGCGCAGCCAGGTGCCGTCCGAGCGCTGCGCGGGCACGCTCGTGGTGCGCAGTCCGAGCACGTCCTCGCGCAGCAGCGCGCCCAGCACCCGGAGGGTCAACTCCTCTGCCACGTTCACGGTGTGATCTCCCAGGTGTTGGACGCGATGAACTCCGCCACGGCCCGGTCCACGGCCTGCTGGTCCTGGCCGACCGCCCAGATCACGCCGAGGTAGTCGCGGTTGGTGCGGTACAGCTCGTGCCGCTCGCCGATCGCCCGCACCGGCCGGTACGCCAGCCGTACGCCGTCGGCGTCCTGGTCGTACGGGCCGGGAGCCGCCGTGAGGATGCCGGCCCGGTCGGCGCAGACCGCCTCGTTGCGGGCTCGCAGGTCGCTGCGCGCGCCGAGGTCGGCGGGCAGTGGCTGCCCGAGGTGGGCACGGAGGACGTGCTCGAAGTACGGGATCTCCAGGATCTCGGCCAGCATCAGGTCGCACTGGTCGCCGATGGCACGGTAGTTGACCTCGATGATCCTGGCCCGGCCGTCGGGCTGGACGACGAACTCGGTGTGGCAGGCGCCGAGGCCGACGCCGATCGCGTCCAGCTGCGCGAGCACCTGGTCGACGACGGGCTCCGGGTGGGCCGGGACGAACTCCAGCACCTCCTCGATGAAGTGCGGCGGCGGTGAGAGCCGGGTGTGGAAGCCCCCGAGCACATGCCGGATCCGGCCGTCCCCGAGCGTCTCCAGGGTGTACAGCTCGCCCGCGAGGAACTCCTCGACCACCAGTGCCGCGTCGGGGCGGCGGTGCTGGATCTCCTTGCAGCGCAGCGCGAGTTCGGCCGCGTCCGAGACCAGGGCGACGTCCTCGCTGGCCACGCCCTCGCGGGGCTTGACCACGCACGGGAAGGGCGCGTCGAGTACGGCGGCGTCCTGCTCGGGGGCGAGCTCGGCCGACCAGACGGCGTCCAGACCCGCGGCGGTGAGGTGCCGGCGGAACTCGGCCTTGTTCTTGGCCCGCAGTGCGGCCTTCCAGTCCTTGGCGGGGAGGCCGAAGTACTCGGCGGCCAGGGCGGTCTGGCTCTGGAGGTGGTCGCTGTTGCTGAACACCGCGTCGGGGGAGTGGTGCCGGGAGATCAGCCCGATCACCTCGCGGTGGTCGCGGACCTCGCACTCCAGGACCTCGGGCGCGAAGTCCAGCCCGGCGTAGGCGTGTCGGTGGGCGTCGACGGAGTCGGTGAGGACGGTGACCGCCAGCCCGAGTCTCGCCGCGGCGGGCAGGAAGCCCTGGGTGACGGAGTCGGTGGGGTTGAGGGCGAGCAGGTACAGCCGCACGGTGAGTCCTCTCTGGGCTGTGGGGAGCGGAAGGGCGGGCCTTCACGGCCCGCCCCTGAGGGGCTACTTGGGGGCGTCGACGCCGGCGGCCTTGGCGATGTCGGCGAGCATGGCGTCGGCGGCCTGGACGCCGATACCCGACATCCAGGTCTCGTCCGGCACGTTGAAGACCTTGCTGTTCCTGACGGCGTTCAGGCCCTTCCAGACCGCCGTCCCCTGGACCTCGCTCTGCTTGGTCTTGGTCGGGTCGTCGGAGACGGTGACGAAGACCAGGTCGGCGTCGGCCTGGTTGATCTGCTCGGGACTGACCTCCAGCATCGACTTGTCGACGTCCTGGGAGGCCGGGCGGCCGAGGCCCACGTCGCTGAGCACGGTGCCGCTGAACGAGGCCTTCTGGTACAGCCGGGTGGGGCCGGCCACGAAGCGGACCACGGAGGCGGTGGGAGCCTTGCCGCCGTTCTTCTCCTTGATCGCCTGGCCGAGCTTGGCGGCCCGCGCCTGGTAGTCCTCCAGGGCCTTCCTGGCCTCGGCCTCCTTGCCGAGCGCCTTCGCGTACAGCGCCAGGTTGTCCTTCCACGGGAAGCCCGTGGTCTCGGCGAGCACGGTCGGCGCGATCGCGTTGAGCTTGTCGTAGACCTTCTGGTGCCGGACCTTCGAGGAGAGGATCAGGTCGGGCTTGAGCGAGGCGATCAGCTCCAGGTTGGGCTCGGCCATCGGGCCGACGTCCTTGGTGCCGTCGATCTTGCCCTTGAGGTAGGCCGGGAAGCCGCCCTCGGTCTTGAGGTGCGGGGCCACCGCGCCGACCGGGGTGATGCCGAGCAGTGTGACGTCGTCCAGCTCACCGCTGTCGAGCACGACCACTCGCTTGGGCTGGGCCTTGATCTCGGCGGTACCCATGGCGTGCTGGACGCTGCGCGGGAACGTCGCGTCCGCGTTCTGGCTCTGACCGGCGGACTTCGCCTCGCCGGAGGAGCCGCTGCTGCCGCAGGCGGCCAGCAGGGTGGTGGAGAGGGCGACGGCGAGCACGGCGGCGGGCAGTCTGCGCTGATTCATGATCATTCCTTGCTGGGGTGTTTTCGGGCAGGGTGCAGGGACCGGCGGCGGTGCCGGAGATTCGAGGGTTCGAGAGGGAGTCAGACGGCCGCGGGGCGGTGCGTCCTGGATCGGGGGACGACCAGCGGGGTACCGGTCTCCGGGTCGGGGATGACCTGACACGGGACCTGGAAGACGGTCTCGACCAACTCGGCCGTCAGCACCTCGGCGGGCGGCCCGGCGGCGGCAAGCTTTCCGCCCTCGAGGACGACCAGGTGGTCCGCGTACCGGGCGGCCTGGCCCAGGTCGTGCAGCACCATGACCACGGTGCGGCCCGACTCGGCGTGCAGGTCGGCGACCAGGTCGAGCACGTCGAGCTGGTGGCGCAGGTCGAGGAAGGTGGTCGGCTCGTCCAGCAGCAGCAGTTCGGTGTCCTGGGCCAGGGCGAGCGCGATCCAGGCGCGCTGGCGCTGCCCGCCGGAGAGCCGGTCCACCGGCTGGTCGCGGAGCTCGGCGGTGCCGGTACGGGCCAGCGCGTCCTCGACCGCCGCCTGGTCGGCCGCCGACCAGGGGCTGAGCATCCGCTGGTGCGGGTAACGGCCGAGCCGTACCAGCGACTCGACGGTGATCGCCTCGGGGGTGACCGGCTGCTGTGGCAGCAGGCCCATCCGCTTGGCGAGCGCCCGGGCGGGCATCCGGTGGATGTCGGAGCCGTCCAGGGTGACCGTGCCGGCGGCCGGGCCGAGCAGGCGGACCAGGCCCCGCAGCAGGGTGGACTTGCCGCAGGCGTTCGGCCCGACGATTGCGGTCACCGCGCCGCCGGGGAGGGTGAGATCGAGGCCCTGCACGATGACCCGGTTGCCGTAGCGCAGGTCGAGCCCCTGAGTGGCCAGCTGATTGACGGTCACGATTCTCTCCTCTGGGGCAGCCCGCTCCGGCGGATCATCAGGACGAGCAGCCAGGGCGCGCCGAGCGTCGCGGTGACGGCGCCGACCGGCAGGCCGTGGACGGGCAGCAGGTGCAGGACGACGTGGTCGGCGCCGAGCAGCAGCACCGCTCCGGTCAGCGCGGTGAGCGCCAGCGTCGCCGGGGTCGGCGGCCCGGCCAGGAAGCGCACCAGGTGCGGCACGGCCAGCGCCACGAAGGCGACCGGGCCGGTGAGTCCGGCGGCCAGCGAGGCCAGCACGACGGCGAGCAGCAGCAGACCCAGCCGGGCGCGGTTCGGGTCGAGCCCGAGTCCGCCCGCCGAGTCGTCGCCCAGGTCCAGCACCGAGACCTGACGGTGCAGCAGGAACACGGCCGCGACGGTGAGGGCGATCGCCGTCCCACCGACCCGGACCTCGGTCCAGGTCCGCCCGTACAGCGATCCGGTGGTCCACTGCAGGGCGGAGGTGGCCAGCTCGGCCGGGAACCGCACGATCATCAGATTGACCGCAGCCGCAAGCCCGGCCTGCACCGCGAGACCGACCAGCACCAGCCGGCTGACGGCCATCCGGGAGCGCCAGGCGAAGCCGCCCAGCAGCGCCGCGGCCAGCACCCCGCCGCCGAGCGCGGCGAGCGGGATCAGAGCCTGACTGGCGCCGGTGGCCAGCAGTACCACCGCACCGAACGAGGCGCCGCCGGTTACGCCGATGACGTCCGGCGAGGCGAGCGGGTTGCGGAACAGCCGCTGCAGCACGGAGCCGGCGACGGCCAGGCCGGCGCCCGCGATCAGCGCCGAGATCACCCGGGGCGCCCGGAACTCCTGCACCACCAGCACGTCCCCGGCGTCGCCGAGGCCGACCAGGGCGCGCAGCGCGTCCGTGAACGGCATCTCCACCTGACCGGTGCTCAGCGCGAGGCCGGTGAGCAGCACCAGGCCGGCCGCGAGCGCGGCGCAGAGCAGCAGCGTACGGCGGCGCCGGGTGTGGACGGCGTTCACCGGGCCACCTTCCGGGCGAGTACGGCGAGCAGCGGCGCGCCCAGGAAGGCGGTCACGATGCCGACCTCGATCTCGGACGGCCGGGTCACCAGCCGTCCGAGCACATCGGCGGCGAGCAGCAGGATCGGGCCGGCGACCAGGCAGCCGGGTACCAGCCAGCGGTGGTCGTTGCCGAGCAGCGGTCGGACCAGGTGCGGCGCGGCCAGCCCGATGAAGGCGATCGGCCCGGCGACGGCCACCGCGCTCGCGGCGAGCAGGACGACCGCCAGCCCGCCGAGCAGCCGGATCCGGACCACGGGCACGCCCAGTGACTGGGCCGCCTCGTCGCCGAGCGCCAGCGCGTTGAGCGCGGGGGAGACCAGGAGCGCCAGCACCACACCGACCGCGATCAACGGCAGGACGGGGGTGAGGACTTCCAGGCTGCGCCCGCTCAGTGAGCCGGCCAGCCAGAAGCGGGCCTCGTCGAGGGTGCGGCGGCTCGCGAGCATCAACGCGGAGGTCCAGGAGGTGAGCACGGCGGTGAGGACGGTGCCGCCGAGCGCGAGCCGTACGGGGTCGAGGTCTCCCGAACGGCGGGCCATCGCATAGGCGAGGACGGCGGCAGCGGCTGCCCCGAGGACGGCGAACCAGACGTACTGCAGGGGCTGGGTGAGGTGCAGCGCGAAGATCGCCGTGACCACGGCCAGGCCGGCACCCGCGTTGATGCCGAGCGTGGTCGGCGAGGCGAGCGGGTTGCGCGTCACGCCCTGGGCCACCGCACCGGCCGCGCCGAGAGCCGCACCGATCACCAGACCGATCACGGTGCGCGGAACGCGCAGGCCGGTGACCACGTCCGCGTCGCTCCCGTGGCCCGATCCCGACAGTGCGTCAAGAACGGTGGCGAGCGGGATCGGTCGCGATCCCAGGGCGAGGCTCAAGGCGGAGCACAGCACGAGCACGCCGATCCCGAGGGCCAGCAGCAGGGGCCGCCGTACCGTCCGGGACCGTTGAGCCGAGGCTGTGGACGCCGGCAGATCGGTGGTAAGCACGAGACCAGATTAGGTTAGGCATACCTAACTTCGTCAAGTCCGAGCGGCACTGTCGCGATATGGCGTCAGATGCCTATAAGGTGAGGCTCACCTTAGTTGATCTCGGGAGTCATGATGCTCCAGATGACGGCCGTGCCACCGCATGCCGCCGATCGATTGGCCGAAACCTATCGGCAACTGGCCGGGATCGGCGGGGGGCTCCGCGTCGACCTGATGACATCGGGTCAGCCTTTTCCGAAGCGTGAGGACGGCTGGGTCCGGGCCTCCGCGCTGGCCGGGGGAGTCGACGCCCTGATCGCCGCGGAGGCCGCCCGTATCGAGGCCGAGCACGGGTGCGCGCCTCGTATGCACGTCGCGGCCTCCCGGCTGCTGCACCACTACCTCTGGTCCGCCTGCCTCCTCCTGAGCGGGCCCTGGTACCTGACCGGGCAGGTGCCCCGGCTGCGGCCCGAGGACCTCGCGATCGAGGTCTCCACCGGCGACCTCGCGGTCCGCCCGGGTGTGGCCGAGCCCGGCGGTGAGCGCGAGCTGCGCGAGGCCGTCGCGGGGTATGTCGAGCCGGCGCTGGACGCATTCCAGCCGTACGTGAAGCGCGGGCCGCGCGCCCTCTGGGGGATGGTGACGGACGATCTGGTCTCCGGCATCTGGTACCTGGGCCGGATGCTCGATGAGGAGGAACGTGCAGCCGAGGTCGCCGCGGCGGTCCTGCCCGGCGACACCCCGCCCTTCCTCGGCGCCGCGGACTTCCGCCGCCTGCCCGGTACCGACGGCCGCACCCACCTCACCCGCACCCGGCTCGGCTGCTGCCTGTACTACGCGATCCGCCCGGCGGACACCTGCCTCACCTGCCCGCGCACCGGCGACGCCGAGCGGGTGCGCCGGCTGGAGGCCTAGGGGTTGGCCGCCGCCACCGCGTGGGTGTGGGCTTCCCGGGTGCCGCGAAGGGTGAGGACTCCGAGCGTTGCCACCGCGGCGGCGGTTGCGCCGTGGATGCCGAAGGCCGCCGCGGCCGTTCCGCCGTGGCTCAGCACGATGAGCATGTCGCCGGTCGGGGTGACGGCTTCGATGATCAGTGCCCAGCCCAGTGCGCGGCGTTGACCCGTCGCCAGGAGTGCGAGGATCACCAGGCCTGACACGATGTCACGGAGGCCCTTCACGTCGAGGTAGCCGGCGGCCTCGCCGTGCGGCCAGGACGGGATGCCGAAGCCCGAGGCGGCGCCGTCCGGGTCGAGGAGGAACCTCGTCCCGATGAGGATGATGCCGATGCCGCCGAGTGCGGCCAGGCCGTCGAGCAGTCGGTTCCTGGACATGTTCTCTCTCCCACGCTCGGATCTCTAGCACTGCTAGATGACGTAGCGAACGTAGCATGCCGCTGTCCGGATTTCTAGCACTGCTAGAATCAAGGCATGTCCATCCAGCAGCGTCGAGAGCGCGAGCGAGCCCACCGCCACCAACTGATCGTCAAGGTCGCCCGTGAGCTGGCCGAGTCCGAGGGCTGGGACGCGGTCACCACGCGGCGCCTGGCCGAGCGGATCGAGTACAGCCAGCCCGTCCTCTACAGCCACTTCGCCGGCAAGGACGCCATCGTCGGCGCGGTCGCGCTGGAGGGCTTCGAGGAGCTGGCCGGTGCGCTGCACCGGGCCCGCTCGGCGGCCGCCGGTCCCGCCGAGGCGCTCGAGGCCGTCGCCGGCGCCTACGCCGACTTCGCCCAGGCCAACCCGGCGCTGTACGACGCCATGTTCACCCTCGCCAGCGACCTCCGGTTCGGCGGCCCCGATGCGCCCGACGCCCTGAAGGCGGCCTTCGGCGAGCTGCTCGGCGTGTTCGCTCCGCTGGCCGACGGCCGGGACGCGGAGACCCTCACCGAGGTCGGCTGGAGCGCCCTGCACGGGCTGGTCACGCTGACCAGGGGCGGCAGACTGCGCGAGGACCACCGGGACCAGCGGCTGGCCCTCCTCGTCGGTCAACTCCTCGCCGCACCGGAGGGCGTCCGCCAGTAGGTGTGAGCACACCGGGGGCGCGGGGAACTGCGCGAGGCGGAAGGTGCGGCGCCGTTGCCTTCCGATTTCGCGCAGTTCCCCGCGCCCCCTGTGGTCGGCCCGCTGCGGTCCTGTTGCCTGTCTCTCAGGGCGAGCGGAGAGTGGAGACGACCTGGTGGTGGCCTGTGCGTGGGCCCGTTCCGAGGGGAGCACCATGCCGCTTGCCCATTACGGCGTCGCGATCGGCACCTTCCACGACTTCTCCCGCGACCCCACCCACGACTTCGGCCACTGGTACCACGGCCATCTGTCCCTGGACACGCCCGAGGGCGTCTACCAGGCGGCCCTCGACGTGGACGCGCCCGCCAGCGTCGGCGTCAGCTACCGCCTGGTGGACGACCTGCGGGTGGCGGACATTGCCACCGTCCGCGCCCTAGCCAACGGGTTCCACCCGCTCGCCTCCGTGCTGTCCTCCGGGGCCCTCGACTACGTGCGCAGTCCGCTGCTGCGCAACCGCCTGTGGTTCGAGTGGCTCTCCTCGCTCACCGGGACGGTGTACCGGACGGTCAGCAAGCCGCCCCCGGGCAGCCCGTCCTACGGGCCGGACCTGGCCGACAGCCTGGCCGAGCGGTTGCTGCAACTGCGCAGGAAGATCGAGGGCGACAGGTGGTTCGGCGGACTCCACCCCCACCTGCGCTTCTTCCCCTGGGTCTCCAGCAACGGCGACAACGCGCTCGACGTCCTGGTCCCGTACCTCCAGGCGTCCACCAGGATCTACGTCTTCGGGCAGCGCTTCACGACCGGCCTCGGAGTCCACGACGTCCACCTGAACCAGGGTGACCCGCTCGGCAGCCAGTGGTATGCGACCGACGGCATCTGGCAGGACGGCGCGGTGATGTGCGAGCGCGCGGACGGCCGCGTCGTCGTGTGGCAGATCAAGTTCAACACCCAGTCCCTCACCACGGACGATTCCGGCCACCCTCGTTGACCAGCCTCGTCGGCTCAGCGGGCCATCAACTCGGCCGCCGGAGCGCGCTCTTCACTGGACACCGGCCGCCGGTAGCGGCGAGAGGTCGCCGTCAGGGCGGCGAGCAGCAGGGCGGCCGCCGCGGCGGCGCAGGTGACGCGGAAGGGGGAGGTCGGGCCGTACCGGTCCGCGACCCAGCCGGCGGCCAGGGTCCCGGCCGACTGCGCGAGAGTGATGCTGCTGACCAGGGCGGCCATGGCCTCGCCCAGCCGGGCCGCCGGGACGGTGCGCTCGACCAGGCCGAACATGGTGATCATCTGAGGGGCGATGGCCACTCCCAGGCAGCCGATCGCCAGCGCGAGCCCGGTCACGCTCTGCACGGCCAGCAGTGGGAGTGACGCGCCGAGCAGCAGCGCCGTCGCCACCCGCAGCCGGACCGGCAGGTCCCAGCGGCTCGGCAGGGCGGCGGTGGCCACACCGGCGAACGCGCTGGTGCCGCCCAGGAATCCGTAGATCAGCCCGGCCGCGCCCGGGTGGCCGAGGTGCTCGGTGGTGGCGGTCACCCCGACCTGGATGGAGCCGAAGCAGGCCCCGAGCAGCGCCATACCGGCCAGCAGTAGTGCGTACGGGGTGCTCAACAGCCGTCCGCCGGTGCGGCGTTCGGTTACGGCTCCGGGCGGAGCGGTGGGATGCAGGGCGAACAGCGTCCCGCAGACGCCGACCAGTCCGGCGGCCAGCAGGAGGCCCGCGGCCGGGTCCAGCAGGGTGGCGAGCAGGCCGATCACGGCCGGGCCCGCGGTGAAGCTGACCTCGTCCACGGTGCCGTCGAGCGACAGCGTGGCCGAGGTCAACTCCGGGTCGCCCCCGGCCAGTCGGACCCAGCGGCTGCGGGAGAGCGGTCCGATCAGCGGCATCGAGAGGCCGATCAGGGCGGCCGCCACGATCTGCGGTGTCAGGGGCAGCCGGTTCTCGGAGGCGAGCACCAGGGCGACGATGGCCAGGGCGTTGACGGCGGCGGCAGCCAGCCCGACCGGGCGCTGCCCGCGCCGGTCGGCGAGCCGTCCGACCAGTGGCCCGCCCAGGGCCTGACTCACCGCGAGCGCACCGGCCACCGCCGAACCGCGCCACACGCTCCCTGAGTTGTGGGTGACCAGGAGCAGCGTCCCGATCGGGCACATCGCGTTCGGCAGCCGCCCCAGCAGCGACCAGAGCAGCACCCGACCCCCCGTCAGGCGTACGGCCGTCCGGAACGTCGTGATCACGGCCATACAGGCGTGCCCCCACACGGACCGGCTCGGGGCGCCCGCCTCCCGTTCGCCGGCCCTGACAGGTGATCGGCCTGCGGGTGAGCCTCGACCGTACGGGCGCGGACGGCGCGGGCGGAAGGGTGGGATCACCCAGTTCGCGGTCCTCGGGCGGGGGCCGGGCTTTGGAGGAGAGACCAGATCGCGGCCAGCTAGTGCTCCTCGCGGTGGTGCGGCAGGGCCTCGTACTCCGCGTGGACGCGGCGGTCCATGGCGAGGGCGAACTGGGCGTCCGCGACGGTGCGGGCCAGCGGGCGGAGGCGGCGGATCTGCTCGGTCAGCCGGGCGGCCTCGCCGGGGGTGAGGGTCTCGACGTGGGTGAGGGCGCCGAGGAGCTGATCGCGGATCAGGGTGGTGAAGACCTCCGCGACGGCATCCGCGTACTCCTGGGCCTTACGGCTGGCGGCCAGCACGGCCGACAGCGGAACGCCCTCGGAGACCAGTGAGACGGTGGCGTCCATCAGGCGGCGGCTGATGTGGGTGATGCCGTCCTCGTGGACGGTGATGTAGCCCTGGTCGATCGACTCGGCGGTGTTGGCCTCCGTCAGCTGCTCGCCGAACGCCTCGGTGAGCTCGGCCCAGCTCAGGCGTACGGGCGTCTCGTCCGACCAGGGGGCGGTGATCGCGGCCTGCAGGCCGATCAGCTCGGCGACGTCCCGTCCGCTCTCGCCGGCGCCGATCAGCTCGGCGATGCCGCCGAGGGTGTGTCCCCGGTCGAGCAGCTCGGCGATCACCCGCAGCCGGGCCAGGTGCTCCTCGCCGTACCAGGCGATCCGGCCCTCCTTGCGCGGCGGCTGGAGCAGCTTGCGCTCGCGGTAGAAGCGCAGCGTACGCGTGGTGATACTGGCAGCCTGCGCGAGCTCCTCGACCCGGTACTCGCGCGGCTCGCCCGCCGTCTTCTTGATCTCCGCCACGCGGCCAGCATAGGACCCTCCGTCGCTTGCGGGGGCGGCGTCGCGACGCCGGGGCACGCTCCCTCCTTGCCCGCCAACGGGCAGGAGGGGCCCACCGCCGCGTTGTCGTCGGTCGCCGCTGCTCCGCTGCTCCTCCCTCCTCCGCCTTGCGATGCGCGCACCCCAACGCCGCTCCTTCACCCGCCCCCCAAGCGACGGAGGGTCCGGCCCGAGGCCCCGGGAAACCGATGCTGTCGGGCTTCTTCCGCGAACTGTCAGCAAGAGCTACCCTGCCAATCGTGCCAGTGATTGCTGGCGCGGTTTTAATTGACGTGGACACCCTCGCCCCCACCCCCCAGGAGGCCGCCGCATGCCACCCAGCCCCAAGCGCACCAAACAGTCGCCCCCGGCGACCCCGCACGTTCGCGTGGCGGTCGTCGGCTCGGGCTTCGGCGGCCTCGGGGCCGGCGTCCGGCTGCGCCGTGCCGGGATCACCGACTTCGTGATCCTGGAGCGCGCCGCCTCGGTCGGCGGCACCTGGCGCGACAACAGCTACCCGGGCTGCGCCTGCGACGTCCCCTCGCACCTGTACTCCTTCTCCTTCGCCCCCAACCCGGAGTGGCCGCGAAGCTTCTCCCACCAGCCGGACATCCGCGCCTACCTGGAGCGCGTCACCGACACCTTCGGCCTACGCCCGCACCTGCGGTTCAACGCCGAGGTCACCGAGCTGCGCTGGGAGCAGGAGCAGACCCGCTGGCGGGTCACCACCACGGTCGGGACCTGGACGGCCGACGCCGTGGTCTCCGCCGCCGGGCCGCTCGCCGACCCGCAGATCCCCGACATCCCGGGCCTGGCGGAGTTCCCCGGCAAGGTCTTCCACTCCTCGCGCTGGGACCACGACTACGACCTCGCGGGCAAGCGCGTCGCCATGGTCGGCACCGGCGCCTCGGCGGCCCAGATCATCCCCTCGATCCAGCCCCTGGTCGGCAGGCTGACGGTCTTCCAGCGGACGCCGGCCTGGGTCATGCCGCGTGCCGACCGGGAGATCTCCGCCGCTGAGAAGTGGCTGCACAGCAAGCTCCCGCCGACCGGGAAGCTGCGCCGCGCCACTCTGTTCGCGCTGCGCGAGCTGCAGGTGGACGCCTTCGTCCGCCGCCCCGGAGCGCTCAGGCTGGTCCAGCAGATAGCGGTGCGCAACATCGAACGCGGCGTCGGGGACCCGGCGCTGCGGGCCAAGCTCACCCCGGACTACCGGATCGGCTGCAAGCGCATCCTGCTCAGCAACACCTACTACCCGGCGCTGGCCGCCCCCAACGCCGACGTGGTCTCCTCCGGCCTCGCCGAGGTGCGCGGCTCGACGCTGGTCGCCGCCGACGGCAGCGAGCACGAGGTGGACGCGATCGTCTTCGGTACCGGCTTCCACGTCACCGACATGCCCATCGCCGAGCGGGTGTTCGGCGTCGAGGGCCGGAGCCTGGCCGAGGAGTGGAAGGGCGGTATGGAGGCGCTGCGCGGCTCGACCGTACGGGGCTTCCCCAACCTGTTCTTCGTGATCGGCCCCAACACCGGTCTCGGCAACAGCTCGATGATCCTGATGATCGAGTCCCAACTGAACTACCTGATCGACGCGTTGACCACCCTCTCGGCGGTCGGCGCCACCGCGATGCAGCCCACCGCCCAGGCCCAGCGGCACTGGAACCTCGAGCTCCAGCACAAGATGACCAGGACCGTCTGGAACACCGGTGGCTGCACGAGCTGGTACCTGGACGCCGAGGGCAAGAACACCGTGCTCTGGCCGGGCTCCACCAGCAGCTTCCGCCGCGCCACCCGCAAGGTGGACCTCGGCGAGTACGAACTCATCAAGCGCACCGCCCCCGTGGCCGAGGAGATCCCCGCGTGATACCTCTCGACTGTGTACTGCCCGCCCCCGCCGAGGAGTTCCGCATCCGCTCGGCCGACGGCCACTGGATCCACGCCGAGGCGTACGGCCCGGCCGGGGCACCGATCGTGGTGCTGGCCCACGGCTGGACCTGCTCGACCGCCTTCTGGGCGCCGGTGATCAACCAACTCGCCGCCGACCACCGGGTGCTGGCCTACGACCAGCGCGGCCACGGCCGCAGCGACATCCCGCCGACCGCCGCCGGTTACTCCACCGCCAAGCTGGCGGACGACCTCGAGGCGGTCCTCACCGAGCTCGTCCCGGCGGGGGAGCGGGCCGTGCTCGCGGGCCACAGCATGGGCGGCATGACCATCATGGCCGCCGCCGACCGCGGCGAGGTGGCGGCGCGTACGGCGGCCGCCGTGCTGATCAGCACCGGGCCCGGCGACCTGGTCGCCGAGCTCAAGGTGGTCCCGCCCGCCGTGCGCGGCACGGGGCTGCGGCGCCTGCTGCACCGGCTGATCCTGGAGTCCCGGCTGCCGCTCGGCCCGGTCAACAGCGTCAGCAGGGCCCTGCTGAAGTACGCCACGATGGGGCCTGACACGCCCGCCGGACGGGTCGAGGCGGCGGCGCGTGTCGTGCACGCCTGCCCGACCGTCGTCCGCCACCGCTGGTCCAAGGTGCTCGGCGAGCTCGACCTCCACTCGCAGCTCGCCAAACTGGCCGCGCCCACCGGCGTGATCGTCGGTACCCACGACAAGCTGACCCCGCCCGTGCACGTCAGCCGGATGGTCGGCGCGCTGCCCGACCCGCAGGGCGTACTGGAACTCCCCGGCGTCGGCCACATGTCCCCCGTCGAGCGGCCGGCCGAGGTGGCCGCCGAGATCCGGCGCTTCGTCAACTCCGGTGCCCTCAGCGAGAAGAGCGTGATCGAATGAGTGGGACCCCGCCGCTCTCCGCCCAGGTCGTGGTCGTCACCGGAGCCGCCCGCGGCGTCGGCGCCCTGACGGCGCGTAAGCTCGCCCAGCGCGGCGCCAAGGTCGCCCTGGTCGGCCTGGAGCCCGAGGAGCTCAAGGAGGTCGCCGCGCAGTGCGGGCCCGAGGCCTCGTACTGGGAGGCGGACGTCACCGACATCGAGGCGCTGAGCGCTACGGCGCGGGCGATCAAGGACCGTTACGGGCGGATCGACACCGTGGTCGCCAACGCCGGGATCGCGATCGGCGGGCCGCTGCTCGACAGCGACCACCGCGCCTTCAGCCGGGTGATCGAGGTCAACCTGCTCGGCAGTGTGGCCACCGCCAGGGCCTTCCTGCCCGCCCTGGTGGAGAGCGGCGGCTACCTGCTGCAGATCGCCTCGCTGGCCGCGATCACCCCGGCGCCGCTGATGGCCGCGTACTGCGCCAGCAAGGCGGGGGTCGAGTCCTTCGCCCACGCGCTGCGTGCGGAGGTCGCCTACCAGGGCGTCAAGGTCGCTGTGGGGTACCTGAGTTGGACCGACACCGACATGGTGCGCGGCGCCGACCAGGACACCGTGCTGCGGCAGATGCGAGCCCGGCTGCCCTGGCCGGCCAACAAGACCTACCCGCTCGGCCCGGCGGTCGACCGGCTGGTCGCGGGCATCGCCCGGCGCTCGCCGCACGTCTATGCCCAGGCCTGGCTGCGGGGCATGCAGCCGGTCCGCTGGCTGCTCCCCGGGCTGATCGCCGCCGTCGGCTCGCGCGATGTGGCCCGGCTGGCACCGGAGTTGAAGGCCACCGCGGCCAGTCGGCTGCGTCCCGTCGGCGCGGGCGGCGAGGCGGACTCGGCGGCCCAGGGCTCACAGGTCGACTGAGGCCGGACCGTACGGCGACCCCAGGGCGTGAGGAACTGCGCGAGGCGGAGGGTGAATGGTGTCACCTTCCGTTCTCGCGCAGTTCTCCCCCAGCCTTCGGCCGGGAGGTGCCCCCACGCACCCCTCGTGGGGTGCCCCTGCCCGGCGGGTGACGCTCAGGGGCCGGTTTCGGACGGCCGGGCAATGTCACCCGGCCGTAAAGACTCCACCTCAAGCGGCCAAGTCCCGGTAAACATCCGGTATTTGGGGCGATTTGTCGCAAGGAATTCACGACCGGATCGCATCTGACGCGTACACGTGGCCGATGCGTAGCCTCTGCTCGGCGGCCGTCGGCCGCCACCCCCACACTCCCCCAGGAGAGCAGATGCGTCGATCTGTCCGCGTCCCCAGCAGACTTCTCAGCGTCGCCGTCCTCGCCGGCACCCTCAGCCTCGCCCAATTCGCGGCCCCGACCGCCTTCTCGGTGTCGGCGGCACCCGGTGCGGCCGCCCAGTGCGTGGACGGCGGCGAGCAGGACGCGTCCGCGCGCCGCGCGGCCGGGAGCACCTCGCACGAGCCGAACGCCGTCACCGACGCCCAGGCCAAGGCGATGGACGCCGACCTCCAGGCCAAGGTCGACCACCTCCGCAAGTCGCCCGAGGGCGGCAGGCTCCTCTCCGGCGCGCTCGCCGCCACCACGATCCCCGTCTACGTCCACGTGGTCCACGACGGCACCACCGGAAAGCTCACCTCGACCGACATCGCCAAGCAGATATCCGTCCTCAACGCGGCATACGGCGGCCAGGGTTCCGGCAACACCGCCAGCCCGTTCCAGTTCCAGCTGGTCGCCACCGACTACACCGACAACTCCTCCTGGTACAACGGAATCTCGCCCGGCTCGACCGCCGAGAAGCAGATGAAGAGCACCCTGCGCAAGGGCGGCGCGGGCACGCTCAACGTCTACACGGCCAAGCTCGGCCAGGACCTGCTCGGCTGGGCGACCTTCCCGAGCTCCTACAAGTCGAACCCGAGCGACGACGGAGTCGTGATCCTCGACAGCTCGCTGCCGGGCGGCTCGGCGGCCAACTACAACGAGGGCGACACGGCCACCCACGAGATCGGCCACTGGCTCGGGCTCTACCACACCTTCCAGGGCGGCTGTAACGGCAACGGCGACTACGTCTCCGACACCCCGGCCGAGAAGAGCGCCGCCTTCCAGTGCCCGGTGGGCCGCGACTCGTGCGCGAGCAAGCCGGGTGTCGACCCGATCAAGAACTTCATGGACTACACCTACGACTCCTGCATGACCCAGTTCACCGCGGGCCAGGTCGCCAGGATGACCAACTCCTGGGCCGCGTACCGCGCCTGACCCGGCGCCGATGAACGCGCCGCCCGCACCGGTGGAACGTGCGGGCGGCGCGCGGGTGCCGTGGTGCGCATCGGGATTACCACCCAGTACGGTCGGTTCATGACCACTGCCCTCATCACCGGCGCAACCGCCGGAATCGGCGCCGCCTTCGCACGCCGCCTCGCCAAGGACGGCCGCAACCTCGTCCTGGTCGCGCGTGACACCGGGCGGCTGGCGGCCTCGGCCGCCGAGCTGAGCAAGACGTACGGCGTCGAGGTGGAGACCCTCGCCGCCGACCTGGCCACCGACACCGGGATCACCGCAGTCGAGGAGCGCCTGCGGGACGCCGGGCGCCCGGTCGACATCCTGATCAACAACGCCGGCTTCGGAAACAAGGGCGCCTTCCTGACCGTCCCGCTGGAGGCCGAGCTGGACATGCTCAAGGTGCATGTCGAGGCCGTCCTGCGGACCACCACCGCCGCTCTGCCGGGCATGCAGGAGCGGGGCAGGGGCGGCATCATCAACGTCGCTTCCGTCGCGGCCTTCCTGCCGCGCGGTACCTATGGGGCGACCAAGGCCTGGGTGGTCAGCTTCACCCAGGGCATCGCCCGGGACGTCGGCGGCAGCGGGGTGCGCCTGCTCGCCCTCTGCCCGGGCTTCACCCGCACCGAGTTCCACCAGCGCGCGGGCATGGGCACCTCCAACATCCCGGCCTGGAGCTGGCTCTCGGCCGAGCGCGTGGTGGACGAGGCACTGCGCGACCTGGCGCGCGGCCGCTCGCTGTCCGTCCCGGGCAAGCGCTACAAGGCGATCGTGGCGGTCAGCCGGCTGCTGCCCTCCGGCAAGCTCGGCGGGGTCTCCTCCAAGGCGGCGCGCACCTACCGCACCGACTGACCTACCGCACCGACTGAGGGGCGGCCGTGGCAGGCTGGCAGGAATAGACGGTACCTCATTATTAGCTTGGCTAACTATGAGCTATTCTCTGTATGCTGGCAGCCTGCCGGCACCCGTACCCCCAGGAGGTCGCCCTTGAGGCCCGACGGCATCAACTGGACCCCGCCCGCCCGCGCGGAGGGCGAGCCGAAGCCGCCTGCGCAGCTGCGGCGGATCCTGGCGCTGTTCCGCCCGTACGCGGGCCGGCTCGCCGTGGTCGGGCTGCTCGTGGCCGCCTCGGCGGTCGTCTCGGTGGCCACGCCGTTCCTTCTGCGCGCCGTGCTCGACACCGCAATCCCGCAGGGCCGTACCGGGCTGCTCAGCCTGCTCGCGCTCGGCATGATCGCGGCGGCGGTGGTCAACAGCATCTTCAACGTGCTGCAGACGCTGATCTCCACCACCGTCGGCCAGCGCGTGATGCACGACCTGCGCACCGCGGTCTACACGCACCTGCAGCGGATGTCGCTGGCCTTCTTCACCCGCACCCGCACCGGCGAGGTGCAGTCCCGGATCGCCAACGACATCGGCGGCATGCAGTCCACCGTCACCTCCACCGCGACCTCGCTGGTCTCCAACGTAACCAGCGTGATCGCCTCGGTGGTCGCGATGCTCGCCCTGGACTGGCGGCTCACCGTCGTCTCGCTGCTGCTGCTCCCGGTCTTCGTCTGGATCAGCCGGCGGGTCGGCAGCGAGCGTAAGAAGATCACCGGCGAGCGGCAGAAGCAGCTCGCCGCGATGAGCTCGGCCGTCCAGGAGTCGCTCTCGGTCAGCGGTGTCCTGCTCGGCCGCACCATGGGCCGCTCGGACTCGCTGTCGAAGGAGTTCACCGAGCAGTCGGACGAGCTGGCTGACCTGGAGGTCCGGTCCAGCATGGCCGGGCGCTGGCGGATGTCGACCATCGGGATCGTGATGGCCGCGATGCCCGCCGCCATCTACTGGGCGGCCGGGCTGGCCGCGGCCGGCGGTGCGCCGATCGTCTCCATCGGCACCCTGGTCGCCTTCGTCTCGCTCCAGCAGGGCCTGTTCCGGCCCACCGTCAGCCTGCTCTCCACCGGCGTCCAGGTGCAGACCTCGCTGGCGCTGTTCCAGCGGATCTTCGAGTACCTCGACCTGCCCGTCGAGATCGCCGAGCCGGCCAGGCCGGTCCGCCTCGAGCAGGTCCGAGGGGACGTCACCTTCGAGGGCGTCGAGTTCCGCTACAACCCCGACCAGCCGCGCCCCACCCTGGCCGGCGTCGACCTCAGGGTGCCCGCGGGCACCTCCCTCGCCGTGGTCGGCGAGACCGGCTCGGGCAAGACCACGCTCAGCTACCTCGTCCCGAGGCTGTACGACGTCACCGGCGGCCGGGTCGCCATCGACGGGACGGACGTGCGGGAACTCTCCTTCGAGACCCTGGCCGACGCGGTCGGCGTGGTCTCCCAGGAGACGTACCTCTTCCACGCCTCGGTAGCCGACAACCTGCGCTTCGCCAAGCCGGACGCCACCGACGCCGAACTGGTCGCCGCGGCCGAGGCGGCGCAGATCCACCAGATGATCGCGGGGCTGCCGGACGGCTACGACACCGTGGTCGGCGAGCGGGGCTACCGCTTCTCCGGTGGCGAGAAGCAGCGGCTGGCCATCGCCCGGACGATCCTGCGCAACCCGCCCGTCCTGATCCTGGACGAGGCCACCAGCGCCCTGGACAACCAGACCGAGCGAGCCGTCCAGCAGGCGATCGACGCGCTGGCCGTCGGCCGTACCACCATCACCATCGCCCACCGGCTCTCCACGGTCCGGGGCGCGGACCAGATCGCTGTGCTCGATGCGGGGGAGGTGGCCGAACTGGGTACGCACGAGGAGTTGCTCGCGCTGGGGGGCCGCTATGCGGCGCTGCTGCGGCGGGAGCTGCCTTCGGGCGCGGCGGAGTTCGCGATCGTGTAGGGACATCCTGGCAGCGGGGAGCTGCAACGCGTCGGGGCAACCAAGGAGGGGCGCGGGGAACTGCGCTGCCAGCCAGGCACCTCCGTAGGGCCCTGATCGCGCACGCAGTTGATCAAACAGAGCCCCGCGCCCCTGGGTGGTGCATGGCGCAGGTGTGAGCGTGCGTGCGGCGACGTGGGGGCCTGGTCGCGCAGTTCCCCGCGCCCCTTTTGGGCATGCCCCTGAGCGAAGGTTCCCCCCGCCCCTCGGGCATGCCCCTGAGCGAAGGTTGGCCGTGCCCCTGGGTGAGTTGTCCCGTCAGGCGGCCATGGGGCGCTCGTTGTAGACCTCGGCCGTTTCCTGGCCGGAGAGGGCCTGGATGGCGGCCATGACCTCGTCGGTCACCTGGCGGCGGGCCTTGGCCGTGCGCGCCTGGCCGTGCAGTTCGGAGAAGTGCAGCGGCTCGCCGAAACGGACCGTCACCTTGCGCAGGCGGGGGATGCGCTTGCCGACCGGCAGGATCTGCTCCGGCCCCTCCAGGGCCACCGGCACCACGGGCACCCCTGCGGTCAGCGCCAGCCACGCCACGCCGGTCTTGCCCCGGTACAGGCGCCCGTCGAGCGAGCGGGTGCCCTCCGGGTAGATGCCGAAGGCCTTGCCGTCGCGCAGGATCTCCAGGGCCGACTCCAGCGAGGCCTGCGCGGAGCGGTACGTACCGCGCTCGACCGGCACCGCGTTGATCGCGCCGAAGAACGCGCGGGAGAGCGCGCCCTTGACCCCGGTACCGGTGAAGTACTCGGCCTTGGCCAGGAAGAACACCTGACGCGGCGCCGTCAGCGGGATCACCACGCTGTCGATGAACGAGAGGTGGTTGCTGGCGAGGATCACCCCACCATCACGCGGCACGTTCTCCAGGCCCTCGATGACGGGGCGGTAGACCGCCTTCGCCACCGGCTTGAGCACGAGCTTCGTGATGAGGTTGATCATGGACCCTCCCTGGCCGGCTGACGTCCCCGGCTCACGACGGGGCCGAGGTCAGTCCGCAGAGTACGACATGCCCCCCGCCGTCCGTCCACCGAACCGGTCCGTGGACGGCTGCGATCCTCGTCACGCCCTGCGTATGGTTGTGCGCGAAATCGATCAACCGGGTGACGCCGCATCGGCACCCGTGGACCCGAATGGAGGCGTGTCGCGGTGACTGGTGTCACGACCGTCCTGCTGCTGGTGGTGCTGGCGACCCTGGTCGCCACCGGCGCGCGGCGGTGGAGCGTTCCCGCCCCGTCGCTGCTCGTGGTGGCGGGTGTGCTGGTCGGGGCGCTGCCGTTCGTGCCCGGCATCGAGGTGCCGCCCGAGGTGATCAGCGTGGCGGTCCTGCCGCCGCTGCTCTACGCCTCGGCGGAGGAGATCTCCTGGCGGGAGCTGCGCGCGGTCTGGCGGCCCGTCACCGTGCTGGCGCTCGGCCTGGTCCTGGCCTCGGCCTTCAGCGTCGGGGCGATCGCGAGCGCCATCACTCCGCTCTCCCCGTCGATGGCCTTCGTCCTGGGCGCCGTGCTGGCCAGCACCGATCCGGTCGCGGTCACCGCCCTGGGCCGCCGGCTTGCCCTGCCGCCGCGGATCCAGACCCTGGTGCAGGCCGAGAGCCTCTTCAACGACGCCACCAGCCTGGTGCTGTTCAAGGTCGCGGTCTCGATGGCCGTCATGGCGGGCTCGGTCTCGGCCGCGTCCGCCGTCGGGGACTTCTTCCTGCTGGCCGGGGGCGGTGCGCTGGTCGGCGGCGCGGTGGCGGTCGTGGTGGCGTTCATCCGCAGCCGGACCGAGGACCCGGTGCTGGAGACGGTCACCTCCCTGGTCACCCCGTACGCGGCGTACGTGCTGGGCGAGGACCTGCACACCTCGGGTGTCACGGCCGTCGTGGTGGCCGGGGTCGCGCTGGGCGCGCAGAGCCACCGGCTGACCAACGCCCACATCCGGCTCCAGGTGCACGCGGTCTACCGGACGGTCGTGTTCATGCTGGAGAGCGTGGTCTTCGCGATCATCGGCCTCGAACTACCCGGCAGGATCCGCGACCTGGAGGGCGAGGAGTGGTCGTGGGCCTGGCAGGCGCTGCTCATCGCGCTGGCGCTGATCGTGATCCGGGTGCTCTGGATCGGGCCGACCGCCTGGTTCATGCAGCGGCACCGGACGCAGGCCGTCGGAGTGCCCGCCAAGCTCAGCTGGCGGGTGCCGGCGGTGATGACCTGGGCCGGCACCCGGGGGGTGATGCCGCTGGCCGCCGCGCTCACCATCCCGTTGACCGCGGACGACGGCGCGCCGCTGCCGGGCCGGGAGCTGGTGCTGGTGCTCACCACCTCGGTGGTCGCCTTCACCCTGGTCGTGCAGGGCTTCACGCTGGCCCCGGTGGTACGGGCCTCCGGCATCGCGCTGGAGCCCGAGGACACCGCGCGGGAGGAGGCCCAGGCCGTCAACCGCATCCTGGTCGCCGCACTGGACCGGCTGGAGGAGATGACCGAGGCCGACGCGGTGTCACCCGTGGTCGCCGACCGGATGCGCCGGGATCTGCAGGCCAGGATCGACCAGGCGCAGCTGGCCCTGTCCGACCAGGAGGCCGAGGCCGACACCGAGACCCTCACGGCCTACCGCCGGCTGCGCCGCGACCTGATCGCGGTCGAGAGCGCCACGCTCCAGCGCCTGTACGCCGAGCACAAGGTGAGCGACCCGGTCCGCGGCACTCTCCAGCGCGCGCTGGACCTCGAGGAAGCGGGCCTGGGGGAGTTCTGACGCCTCGGCCCTCAGGCCGTCCTCAGGCCGTCAGCTCCGCCGTCCCCGTGAGGGGGCTGCGCGGCCCGCCGACCGGGAAGACCCGGCGGACCACGCGCTCGGCGGCCCCGCCGTCGTCCCACGGGCAGAAGCGCTTGCGGAAGGCCGCCCGCGCCTCCGGCGCCGGGTCGCCCGCGAGCAGTGCCTCGGCCAGCTGCGCGGCGTCGGTGGCCAGCGCGCCGGGGGGCTCGGCCATCAGGTCGAAGTAGACGCCGCGCACCCGGCGGTACTCCGCCCAGTCCGGGGCGAAGACGACCACGGGCCGGTCCAGCACGGCGTAGTCGAACATCATCGAGGAGTAGTCCGTGACCAGCACGTCGGCCGCCAGGTAGAGGTCCTCGACCGTGGGATGCCCGGAGACGTCCAGTACGGCGGCAGCCTGCTCACCGGTCGTCAGCTCCCCGGGCCCGCCGCTGTCGAAGTAGTGGGTGCGCACCAGCAGGGTGTACCCGGGGCCGAGCCGCTCGGCCAGCTCGCGGAGGTCCAGCAGCGGTACGTACCCGCCCTGGCCCTCGCGGTGGGTGGGGGCGTACAGCACCGCCCGCTGCCCCTCGGCCAGGCCGAAGCGCTCGCGCATGGCCGCGACCTCGGCCGGGGTGGCGACGGCGAGCCGGTCGTTGCGCGGGTAGCCGGTCTCCAGCAGCTCGTAGCGGCCGGGGTAGGCCCGGCTGAAGTGCTCGCTGGTGTGCGGGTTGGGGGAGACCAGGTAGTCCCAGCGGGAGACGGCCTCGCGCAGCCGGTCGAAGTCCATCCCGTCGGCGGCCACCGGATGGTCCATCAGGTCCATGCCCATGGCCTTGAGCGGGGTGCCGTGCTGCGTCTGGACGTGCACGGTGCCCGGCCGTTTGGCCATGGTGTGCGGGAAGTTGACGTTGTTGACGAAGTACTTGGCGGTGGCCATCGCGCGCAGGTACGCCGGGCTGTTGACGATCACGTACGGCACGCCGGCCGGCAGCGTCGCCGCCTGTTCCCGGGTCTCCAGTACCCAGACGCCGCGCACCTGCGGCGCCAGTTCGCGGGCCTTCTCGTAGATCGCGGCCGGGTTGCAGCCGTAACCCCGGTGCCAGTAGGCCGCGTAGACGGCGAGGTGCTCGTCCAGCGGCAGCCGCCGGAAGGCGTTGTACGCGGTGAAGCGGGCCCCGCCCCGCACGCCCCGCCGGACGGCCGGGGCGACGGCCCTCGCCCGGCGCCGCAGGCCGCGCGGTAGGCGGCCGGTGCGCCGCAGCTCGCCGTACGCACGCTGGGCGCCCCGGGCCGCCAGGCGGTACTGGAAGCCGCGCAGCCCGGAGGGGAAGTGGTAGCCGGGCGGGCGGTGGCGGGCGAAGTGGTCGGCGATCCGCCGGAAGAACTCCGCCCGCAGCTCGGTCGGGACGAGACCGGGCGTGTCGTAGACGGTGAGGGCCTGCTTGACGGTGCGGTCGAAGACCAGGCTGCGCAGGTGCTGGTCGGGGCCGTGCTCGTCCGCGAAGGCGGTGTGCTCGTTCAGGAAGGTGAAGATGGCGTCGTACTGCGCGAAGGCGTCCGCGTGCTTCGGCGAGGCGGTGTTGGTGATCGCCCCGGGGCGGCCCCGGCGGTAGTTGTAGCAGGGGCGGTCGAGGTAGCGCAGGCGGCGGGCGGCGAGCAGTGCCGGGTAGGTGACCGAAATGTCCTCGTAGTAGCCGCGCCCGAAGGAGACGCCGAGGCCGAGCAGGAACTCGCGGCGGAAGATCTTGTTCCAGACCGCCATCACGGTCTGCAGCAGGGCCGGGTGCTCGCGCGCCGTGCAGCCCTCGACCAGCGGCGAGCCGCGCAGCAGGTGGCGCCAGGGGTTGGGCTCGGTGCTGCCGTCGGGGTAGACGTGGGTGAAGTCCGTCAGCAGGACGTCCGACGGGGTGTCGGCCGCCTGCTCGCGTTCCAGCTCGGCGAGCAGGGCCGGCAGGGTGGCCTCGGGGATCCAGTCGTCGCTGTCGACGAACCAGACGTAGCTGCCGCTCGCCTCGGCCAGGCCGACCGTGCGGGCGCCGCCGAGGCCCTGGTTCTCGGTGAGGTGCAGGACGTGCAGGCGGGGGTCGAGGGCCGCGTACTCGTCCAGGACGGCGCCGCAGCCGTCGGGGGAGCGGTCGTCCACCGCGATGATCTCCACGGCGGCGCTGGAGTCGAGCGGGGTGGCGCCGAGCCCGAGTGAGTCGAGGCAGCGCGGCAGGAAGCGCTCCACCCCATGGACTGGCAGCACAATGCTGAGGAGGGGACTCACGCTCGTTCACTCCGCGATGGGTGCTTGGCTGTCGGCATGCCGCCCGGTACCGACACTGTACCGAGCGGGGGTGACCCGGGGGTTCGCTCGCGGTGGAGTCGAAGTGGCGCGCAGGTGGCCTGGAGGCGGCGGAAAATGCGACCGCCGGTGCCGCGCCGTGCGAGCGGCGGCACCGGCAGTCCGGTGGCGGCCGGACCGACCCTCAACGGTCGGCCGCCGATCCGTACACCATGAGGAGTCGGGCCGACGCAGCGTCGAGACGGCCGGGCAGTGACTCACTGCTGGTGTCGGAAGTTCTTTTCATCTGTCGAAATCATTCGACCGAGTGAACCCGGTGGGTGGCCCGGGCTTCCGTGTCGATACAGATATTGCTTGTAGGTTTCGGCCGCGTCAATCCCCCGGATGTGTTCAATTCCTGAAGTCGCGTCCAGGTCATTGCCGAGGCGGCTGGAGGCTCCTATATTGACATGCAGTCTCATAAGGATCGCCGTCCTTCCCTCAGGAGCGCCAGTGAGCCGGCAGCCGAACCTCCCGCGCCAGGTCAGCCCGGCCCTCAAGGCGCTGATGCTGGTGCCGCTCGCACTGGCCGCCGGTTACGTCTTCCTCACTCTCACCTTCCTCAGTGACAGCACCGCGAGCTTCTTCGCCTGGCGGATGTCGCCCGTGACCGCGGCCCTCGTCGGCGCCGCGTACGGCGGCAGCTGCGCGATGCTCGCCCTGGCCGTACGCGCGCGGCAGTGGGTCAGGGTGCGGGTGGCCGTCACGGCGAGCTCGCTCTTCATGCTGCTGATGCTCGGCGCCTGCCTGCTCGGGCGCGGCACGCTGCAGCTGACCGGGGGTGCGGCATTCGCCGTGCTGGCGGCCTGGGTCTGGCTGGCCGTGCACGCCGCGGCACCGCTCATCGGGCTCGTGGCGCTCGCCGCGCAGTGGCGGGTGAAGGGAGGGGAGCCGCCTCGGCCGCCGCGCCTGCCCTGGTGGGTCGCGGCCCCGGTCATCGGCAACGGATCGGTCGTCACGGCGGTCGGCCTGGTCCTGTACGCGCTGCCCGGGCCGGCCGTACGGCACTGGCCGTGGGAGGTGAGCGCCCTGGACGTTCGAGTGATCGGCGCCTGGTGCCTGGCCTTCGGGGCGGCCCTGCTGCTCAGTTGGCGCGAGGCCGAGCTGCGCCGGGTACGGAACGGCATGGCGGCCCTGGTCGGTACGGGCGTCCTCGGGCTGGCCGGCCTGGTCCGGTTCGCGGACGAGGTGAGCTGGAGCTCGCCCGGAGCCTGGGCTGTGGTGCTGGTGCTGCTCACCTTCACCGGGCTCGGACTGTCGGGTGTCGGGGTGTCCGTACTACTGGACCCGCCGGAGGTGCCCGGAGCTCCGGGAGCACCCGAGCCGCCGGTCGTGCGACGGGCGCGTACCGCCTGATCAGCACGCATGGCCGGGCGCAGTTCACCACCATCTCACCACCGTTGATGCGCAGTCGTGACCGATACCACGGCCATCTGGTGAAGCGTCAGTTCGCTTCGCACGATACGGTGGCAGAACACCAGGACGGTTGCGCGAAGGCCGTCTCACACGGATAGTCTTCGCCTCACGGCCCTGGCGCCTCGTAGGGGTGGGAAAAACTGATGGAACACATGCAAGTGCGGAGTCGGCCCCGGGTGCCGGCGATCCAGTGCGGTGTCGGCGCGACCGGCCGTCGGATCGACCGTCATCTGTCGGTGCTCGGTGCACCGGCGCTCTCGACGGTGGACACCGCCGAGGCGCTCGGCCTGATAAGAGAGCTGACGCCACGCGGCGTCAGCACTCCGGCCGCCCCGCGCCGTACCGCGCGGGTGTCGCTGCTGGCGCCCCTGCGTCGGCTGCGGCGGAGCCTGTTCGGCGGGCGCGGCTAGGAATTCCGGCCCCGCGCCCGGCGAGGCGACCCGATGGACTCGACGGTCCATCGGGTCTCTGGCGTTCCCGGCGAGCTGTTTTCCTCAGTCCGTCCGGCGTGCTGGGCGGCACTGTCCGGTCGACGGTGGGCCAGGATGGCACCATGGCGGACACGTTTCACTCCATCACCTTCGACCTCACCACCGGCACGGCCGAGGTCGCCCTCGACATCACCGACCGCTGCACGGCCTTCCTGAACACGGCGGCCGCCGGGCGGGACGGCCTGCTCAACGTCTTCGTCCCGCACGCCACGGCAGGGATCGCCGTGATCGAGACCGGCGCCGGCAGCGACGACGACCTGCTGGCCATCCTGCGCGAGCTGCTGCCGGCCGACAACCGCTGGCGGCACCGGCACGGCAGCCCCGGGCACGGCCGCGACCACGTCCTCCCGGGACTGGTCGCCCCGCACGCCACCCTGCCGGTGATCGGCGGACAGCTGGCGCTGGGCGTCTGGCAGTCGGTGGTCCTGGTGGACACCAACGGTGACAACCCGCGGCGGACGGTGCGGCTCACCTTCCTCGGCTAGGGCGCGTATCGAGTCGTGATCAATTTGCGGGATGTGCCTTCGTGGTACGGTCCGGTCCGATAGACGGTCTTACGTGACGCGAGTGCAACTGACCGATCCGGATTGGGAGTTCATCGAGAGGTACCTGCCGATCGGCGAGTACGGCCCGTACCCCGAGCGACTGCGGCAGCAGTTCGAGGGCGTGATCTGGCGGTTCAAGACGGGCGGGCAGTGGCGGGAGATGCCGACGGAGTTCGGCGCCTGGTCGACCGTCCACAACCGCTTCCGGCAGTGGCGTGACGCCGGCGTCTTCGAGGCCCTGCTGGAGGGCCTGATCACGGAAGCCGCGAAGCGGGGTGAGGTGGACCTGTCCCTGGTCAGCATCGACTCCACCATCGCCCGAGCCCACCACGACGTGGCCGGGATGCACCTCGACGAGGACGTCGTCACCGCCCTGGAGAAAGCCGCGGCCGGGGAGGAAGAAGGCCCGGTCAAAGGGGGCGGCCTCGAAGAGCAAAACGGGCAAGAGACCGAAAGTGATCCCGCGCTGGAAGAACGACGACGCATCCGGCGTCGGCGGAAACTCCGGCTGAAGGCCGCCCTCCTCGGACGTTCCAGAGGCGGGCAGACCAGCAAGGTCCACCTCGCCGCCGACCGCAAGTGCCGCCCGCTGGCGTTCATCCTGACCACAGGCCAGGCAGCGGACAGCCCGCAGTTCATCCCCGTCCTGAAGAAGGTACGGGTACGCGGGCCCGTCGGCCGACCCCGCATCCGGCCGGACGCGGTCGCCGGGGACAAGGCGTACTCGTCCCGCGGAAACCGCGCCCACCTGCGCAAACGCCGTATCAAGGTGGTCATCCCGGAGAAGAAGGACCAGGCCGCCAACCGGAAGAAGAAGGGCTCCAGAGGTGGCCGACCCGTCAGCCACGACGCCGATCTCTACAAGGCGCGGAACACCGTCGAACGCCTGATCAACAAGCTCAAAGCATGGCGAGGCATCGCCACCCGATACGACAAGACTCCCGGCAGCTACCTCGCCGGTCTCCACCTGCGCGCCTCGATGATCTGGATCAAGGACCTCACCAGGACCACCTGCTGATCACGACTCGATATGCCCCTGGGTGACGCGCTGAGGTGCCGGACGCCAAGGGCGGGCAGGAGTTGAGTCAACGGTCAACCAGCCGTGGACGCGGGGCCTCACCCGTGGATTCCGCGTCGGTGTCGTCGGTGCCGACCGGGCCGCGGGGAAGCACCCGGTCCAGCCACTTCGGCAGCCACCAGTTGGTCCGGCCGAGGAGTGTCATGGTCGCCGGTACCAGCACCATGCGTACGACCGTGGCGTCGATGAAGATCGCGGTGGCCAGGCCGAGCCCGAACATTTTGGTGGAGGGGTCCTCGGCGACGGCGAAGGACAGGAAGACCGCCACCATGATGAGGGCGGCCGAGGTGATGATCCGGGCGGTGCGCGAGACGCCCTCAACGATCGCCGTGCCGTTGTCGCCGGTGCGCAGGTACTCCTCGCGTACGCGGGAGAGGAGGAACACCTCGTAGTCCATCGACAGGCCGAACAGGATGGCGAAGAGGAACATCGGGATGAACGACACGATCGGAACCGTCGCTTCCAGCCCGATGAGTGCGCCTCCCCAGCCCCACTGGAAGACCGCGACCATGATGCCGTAGGCCGCGCCGATGCTCAGCAGATTCAGCAGTACCGCCTTGAGCGGTACGAGTACCGAGCGGAAGACCAGCATCAGCAGCAGGAACGACATCGCCAGCACGGCGGCGACGAGCACCGGCAGGCGTTGGCTGGTGCGTTGGCCCACATCGGACAGGCTCGCGGCGGCGCCGCCGACGTGGGCCCTGGCCGGGCCGTGCCCGATCGCCGTGGGCAGCACGTCGGTGCGCAGCCGGGCGATGGTGTCGGCCGTGGCCTTGTCCTGAGGGCTGGTGGTCGGGAACACCACGAGGGTCGCGATGCCGGTGGCCCGATCGATGTGCGTCGGCGAGACGGATGCGATGCCCGGATCCGCCGCGACCGTTGCGACGAGTCGGTCCAGCACTCCCGGATCACCGGTGGGGTCCGCGGCGATGACGAGGGGACCGTTGGTGCCCGGGCCGAACCCCTCGGCGACGAGGTCGTAGGCCCGGCGCTCGGTACGGCTGGGGGGCAGTGAGCCGTCGTCGGGCAGGCCGACGCGCAGGCCGAGCACGGGCAGCGTCGCAGTCAGCAGCAGCCCCGCCGCGCCGACCGCGTACGGCACCGGGTGCCGGCTGACGTGCCCGATCCAGCGACGCCACCCGGCGGCGTGGGCGGCGCCTGCCGCCGGGGTCCGCCGCCGTGCGAGTCGGCCCGGCTTCCTGGTCTGCAGAGCCCGGCCGATCCGGCCGGCCCGGGCCAGGCGTGGGCCGGCGGCGCCGAGGAAGGCCGGCAGCAGCGTCACCGACGCGACCACCATGGTCAGAACGACGATCGAGACGGCGAGCCCGCCCACCGTCATGAACGGTACGTTCGCGACAGCCAGGCCGAGGATCGATACGACGACGGTGCCGCCGGCGAAGACCACGGGCCTCCCCGCCGTGGCCACCGCTCGCCCCGCCGCCTCGCGGGGATCAAGCCCGCGCGCGAGGTACTCCCGGTGCCTGGCGAGCACGAACAGCGCGTAGTCGATGCCCACTCCGAGCCCGACCATGCTGCCCAGGACCGGTGCGAAGGTGGGGACGTCCGTCACCCCCGCCAGTACTGTCATCGTGGCGACCCCGACGGTCAGTCCGAAGACCGCCATGCCGATCGGGAGCGCGGCGGCGACGAGCGAACCGAACGCCAGGAACAGGATCGCGGCCGCGGCGAGGAGGCCGATCAACTCGCTCGCGCCGCCGTCGGGGTCGGAGAAGGCGTAGAAGAGGCTCCCGCCCATCTCGATACGCAGGGGCAGTTCGGCGCGCAGCCGGTCGCCGAGATCGACGAGGGCGTCGAGGTCTTCGGCCGACAGCCGGCTCTGGTCGGGGTACTGCACCCGGACGACCGCGATCCGCCCGTCGACCGAGACGAGGCCGCCGCGCACGGCGGTGTCCCCGCCTGCATCGAGTGCCCCCGCCGGGTCGCTCGTGCCGAGCACGTGCGGCAGCCGCTGCACCTCGGTCTGCAGCCGCGTGAGAGCGGTGCGCGCACTGTCGTGGTCGAAGAACGTCGCAGCGCCGTCGAGGGGGGTGACGACCACTTGGGCGGTCATCCCCTCCTGGCCGGTGCCGGCCCGCTCGATCAGTTCCGCGGCCCGCTGGGAGTCCAGTCCCGGAGCGGTCATCGAATCCGCATTCCGCCCGCCGAAGGCGACGGCGGCGAGGACCACGAGCGTGGCGGCGACCAGCCATGCCGCGATCACCCGCCAGGGATGGCGGGCGGCGCTTGCGCCCAGGCGCAACAGGGCTTTCGAGAGCATCGGGTCCTCCAACCACCTCGTCGGCCGTCCTTGTACGGCCGCCGATGCCGAGGCTCGTCGCCACGGCGCTCCGCGGCATCGGCCCGCGGGCCGCGGATCCGTCGGCCCCGGGGCGGAGTGACGACCCGTCCTTTCGGCCGATGCGCGGCACGCCGCGGTCCCTAGGCTGAGAACCGTGCTCCGAGACGACCTGCGAACCCTGTGGACCGAACCCCGGCCGCCCGACGCGCCCGCCCGGCTGCGGCAGGATTGGGCGCTGCTCGCCGCAGGCCTTGCCGGTGTGGCGCTGGAGGCCACTCTGCGCGAGAACGTCGTGTGGCGTCCGGTGGCGGTGGTGTTCGCCGTATGGCTGTGCCTGCTGCCCCTGTGGCGCCGGACCCGCCCGCTGGCGATGGCCACGCTGGGGTTCGGCTCGGTGATCCTGCTTCAGGTGGCCTCGCTCGTCGCCGCACCGCGCGAGCCCGTCGGCCTGTACACCGGCGCGGTCGTGCTCGTGCTGGTGTACGCGCTGCCCCGGTGGGGATCGGGACGGGAGATCGTGCTGGGCGGCGCGATGATCGTCGCGGCGTGCGCGCTGTGTGCCTTCACGGACGAGACCCCGGTCGTCGAAAAGGTCGTGGGCTTCCTCTTCGGGCTGCTGCCCGGCGTGGTCGGGGCTGCGGTGCGGTTCCGGGTGACCGCTCGCGAGCGGCAGTTGGAGCAGGTGCGCTCCCGCGAGCGCGAGCAGCTCGCCCGGGAACTGCACGACACGGTGGCCCACCACGTGTCGGCCATGGTGATCATCGCCCAGGCGGGCCGGGTGCTTGCGGGCACCGACCCGTCCGCCGCGGTCGAGGCGCTGGAGGGGATCGAGGAGGAAGGGGCGCGCACGCTGGAGGAAATGCGCGCCATGGTCGCCGCGCTGCGCGACCGCGGGGTCGGCGCCGAGCTGGCGCCCCCTGCCGGCGTCGCGGATCTGGAGCGCCTGGTGCGCACCCCCGGCGGTCGCATCAGGGTCGACCTGGGGCTCGACGGCGAGCTGGACACGCTGCCCCCGGCCGTGGACGCCGCCGTCTACCGGATCGTGCAGGAGTCGGTGACCAACGCGCTGCGCCACGCGGTCGACGCGACCGAGGTCGTCGTCCGGGTCGCCGCGGAACGGCACACGGTACGGGTGAGCGTGCGGGACAACGGCCGGCGCACCGGCCGGGGTCGCGACGGATACGGACTTACCGGACTGCGCGAGCGCGCGACCCTGATCGGCGGCACACTACGAGCCGGCCCGGGCACCGACCGGGGCTGGCATGTCGAAGCCGAGCTGCCGAGAGCGAGGAGCGAGAGCGGTGTCCATACGCGTCCTCGTCGCTGACGACCAGACGATCATCCGCACCGGGCTGCGGATCATGCTGAACGCCCAGCCCGGCATCGAGGTGGTCGGCGAGGCCGCCGACGGACGGGAAGCGGTACGTCTGGCCCGCGAACTGCGCCCCGACGTCTGCCTGTTCGACATCCGCATGCCCGTACTCGACGGGCTCGAGGCCACCCGTCTGGTCGCCGGCCCGGGCGTCGCCGACCCGCTGGCCGTGGTCGTCATCACCACGTTCGACCTCGACGAGTACGTCTACGGCTCGCTGCGTGCCGGCGCCCGCGGATTCCTCCTCAAGGACACGGGACCAGACCTTCTGGCCCAGGCCGTGCGGTCGGCGTCCGACGGGGAGGCGCTCATCGCGCCCAGCGTCACCGTCCGTCTGCTCCAGGCATTCGCGGACCTGCCCGCCGGCCGGCCCGCGGCCCAGCCGGTCTCACCCGTCACCGCCCGCGAGGAGCAGGTGCTCCTCGCCGTCGCTCGCGGGCTGACCAACACCGAGATCGCCGATGCACTGCACATCAGCCTCAGCACGGTGAAGACGCATCTGGCCAGCCTGATGGCCAAACTCGGTGCCCGTAACCGGGTCGAGATCGCGATGTGGGCCTACGAAACGCGCCGTGTCCTCCCCGGAACCTGAGCCGGGTGCCGGGCCATGTCCCATGAGTCCCCGCCCGGACATCAGGTGCACCGGTCGGCTCACGTCGGCTCCACGTGCCTCACCCGCCCCAGAGCGTGATGTACCAGGAGGCCGGAACTGGGACGGTGAGACACCCGATACGACAAGACTCCCGACAGCTACCTCGCCAGTCTCCGCCTGCACGCCTCGATGATCTGGATCAAAGACCTCACCAGGACCACCCGATGATCACGACTCGATACGCGCACTAGGAGGCTCAGCGCTCCTGAGGTCGTGAACGGCTGACCGCGTGCCCGAGGGCCGGGCGCTGCTTGCGGGCCGCCGGACCGTCGGGGTAGGAAGGCCGCATGACGGATGACACCCGGCACTGTGCCCTGGCACCGGCCACCGACGCCGTGCTGGCGCTGACAGCCGACCCCGGGCTCACCGGGCCGCGGGCCGACTGCGTCCAGTGCGGTGAGCCCACCGAGCTGCCCGCCGACCACCCGGGCCTCACCCTCTGCCCGCTCTGCACCTGGCAGCAGGCCCAGCGGATCGCCTGCTCGGGCTGACCCGCCGCCCGAGCAGCCGGGGTCAGCCGTCCTCGCGGGCGGCCAGGCGCAGGGTCGAGCCGTGGCGGCTCTTCCTGACCAGGAGCTGGGCGGGGATGCGCGAGCGCAGGTCGGCGACATGGCTGACGATGCCGACGGCGCGGTCCCGCTCGCGCAGGCCGTCCAGGACGTCCATCACCTCTTCCAGGGCCTGCTCGTCCAGGCTGCCGAAGCCTTCGTCGATGAAGAGCGTGTCCAGTGGCATGCCGCCGGCCTCGTCCGTGACCACGTCGGCCAGGCCGAGCGCCAGCGCGAGGGAGGCGAAGAAGCTCTCGCCGCCGGAGAGCGTCGCCGTGTCCCGGTCGATGCCCGTCCAGGCGTCGACCACCCGCAGCGCGAGGCCGGACCGCCTGTTCCCGGCCACCCGGTCGTCGCTGTGGACCAGGGTGTAGCGGCCGCCGGACATCCGTACCAGGCGGTCGCTGGCGGCGGCCGCGACCTGTTCGAGGCGGGCCGCCAGGACGTACGACTCCAGGCGCATCCGCAGCACGTTCTCGGTGGAGGTGCCTGCGGCGAGCCCGGCCAGGCGGCTGATCCGGCCGTAGCGCTCCAGGGCCGGCGCCAGCCCGGCGGCCAGCTCGGCGAGCTGCCGGCCGATCCTGGCAAGGGCGGCACAGCGCTCCCGCGCCGCCGTCTCCTCGGCCGAGGCGGCGCGCAGCCGGGCCGTCGCGTCCCTCAGCTCCTCCTGCACGGCCGTCAGGTCCACGGCGGGAAGCGCTGCCGCGGCGACCAGCTCCGGCTCGGCCAGCCGGGCCTCGGCGGCATCCCGCTCGGCGCGGATGCGCTCCAGACGCTCCTGCAGGGCCGAACGCTCGGCGGCGGGCAGCAGTGCGGCGCGCGCCGCCTCCGGGTCGGCGAAGCCCGCCGCCACGCTGACCTGGGCCAGCTCCTGCTCCGCCGCCCCGAGCCGGGCCGCCGCCTCGGAGCGGCTCCGTACAGCGGCCAGCGCCGCGGCCACCGCGTCGGCGAGCGCGCCGAGCGACGCCGCCCGGGCGGCGACCGACGGAGCGTCACCGCGCGCGGCCGAGACCCGCCGGCCGAGCTCCTGCTGCTCGGCCGCGAGGGTCTGCAGCTTGGCGCTCAGGGCCGCACTGTCCGCCGCGGCCTGGCGGAGCTGGGACTGCTGCTTGCTCTGCTCCTGCGTCAGCTGGGCGATCCGCTGGCTGATCAGCCCCAGACCGTCGGCCGCCAGCAGGGCCTCGCGTCGGCTCTGCTCGGCCGCGTCGAGGGCCTGGCCGAGCTCCGCGACGCTCTGTGCGCCGGCCGCGCCCGCCGCCGAGGCCTCGTCGACCCGCAGGGCCGTCAGGGCGGCCTCGGCCCCGGCCAGCGCCTGCTCGGCCCGGATCTGGGCGGTACGGGCCAGCTCCTCGTCCTCGGCGCGTACCTGGGTGTCGGCGGGCTGTGCGGGGGAGGGGTGGACGGCGGAGCCGCAGACCCGGCAGGGCTCGCCGCCGTGCAGTTGCCCGGCCAGCTCGGCGGCCATGCCGGTGAGCCGCCGCTCGCGCAGATCCAGGCTGTGACCACGGGCGTCCTGTGCCCGGCCGCGCAGGGTGAGCAGCTCGCGCTCGGCGTCGGTGATCCGGCCGCGCAGCTCGTCCCGGTGCCGGGCAGCGGTGAGCCGGCCGCTCAGCTCGGCCCGCTGGGCGTCGAGCTGCTCGACCTTGGCCTCGGCGGCGCGAGCGGCCGTCTGCTCCTCCTGCACGGCCTCCAGCCGGGCGTCGAAGTCGACCAGCCAGTCCTGGGCGTCCTCGGCGAGCTCCTCGGCCCGGCCGCGCTCGGCGGCCGCCTGCTCCTGCTCGCGGCCGAGCGCGGCATGGCGTCGTTCGTCGGCCCGGGCGGCCTCCAGCCTGCCGAGCTCCGCCCGCAGCTGCCGCTCGGCCTCGGCGAGCGCCTCGGCGTCCGCCCGGGCCAGCGAGGGCTCGGTGACCCCGGCCCGGCGGGCCTGCTCCGACCGCTCGGCGGCCAGGTGCGCGCCGGCCGCGCCGTCCCGCAGGCGCAGCACCGACTCGACCACGGCCGCGGCCTGAGCCTGCGTCAGCCGTCGCTGGTCATCGGCCCGTTCTTCGGCGGACTCGGCCAGCCTGGCCGCCTCCAGAACGGCCGCCCGGTGACGGCGCTGGCGGTCCGACAGTTCGTGGGCGCGCTCCTGGCGCTGCTGGGCCGCCGCGTACGTGGTCTCGGCCAGGTCGACCGCAGAGCGGGCCGCCGCGAGCTGCTCGGCCGCCCCGCCGCGCAGGATCGCGGCCCATGCCAGCACCCCGGCAGCCTGTCCGCTCGCCGAGCTGCTCGCGGAGCCGTCCTCGGCGGGCACCCAGGCCTCCGAGGGCTCCGCCGCCGGGCCGGCCGCCTCCTCCGCCCGGCCCGCGAGGTCGCGCAGCCGCAGCCGCCCGTCCTGGACGGCGGCCTCGTGCCTGCGCCGCTGCTCGCCCAGCCACCGCTCGACCAGCTCGAAGCGGCCGGTGTCGAAGAGCTGGCGCAGCAGTGCGGCCCGGTCGTTCGCGTCGGCCCGCAGGAAGCGGGCGAAGTCGCCCTGGGGGAGCAGGACGACCTGGCAGAACTGCTCGCGGCTCATCCCGATCAGCCGGCGGATCTCCTCGCCGGCCTCCTGGTGGGAGCGGCTGAGGGGCCGCCAGCCGGACGTGCCGTCACCGAGGCCGGCGCACCACTCGCGCAGCAGGGTCTGCGGCTTCTCCGTCGTCATGCCCGAGCCCCGGCGCTTGGGGCGCTGCTGCTCGGGGCTGCGGGTGATCTCCAGCCGGCGCCCGCCGAGGGTGAGCTCCAGACGGACCTCGGTGAGCACCAGCGGGTCGGCGTGGTCGCTGCGCAGCGGGTTGCCCTTACGGGCGCCCGGCACCTCGCCGTAGAGCGCGAAGCAGACCGCGTCCAGCACGCTGCTCTTGCCGGCCCCGGTGGCGCCGCGCAGCAGGAAGAGGCCGGCGGAGGAGAGCAGGTCGAAGTCGACCTGCTCGGTGCCGGCGAAGGGGCCGAAGGCCGTGAGCGTCAGCTGGTGCAGTCTCATCGGGGCAGCTCCTGCGCGCGGTCGGTGCTCTGCCGGACGCTCTCGAAGGCCTCGCGGAGCCAGCCGCGCTCCAGCTCGTCGATCTCGCTGCCGGGGCGGACGTGCCGGACGAAGCCCTCGGCGACCTCCAGGTCGGGCCGGCCGCTGACCCGGGCCGCGTACGAGGGATGCTCCTCGCCCGGTGCGTGCTCGGGCTCGAACAGCAGCTGGAGGGTGTGCGGGAAGCGCCTGCGCAGCTCGTCCATCGGGTTGGCGGGCCGCGCCGCGTCGGTGAGGGTGACCTGCACCCAGGAATCCTCGTGGGCCGCGAGCTCCGGGGCGGCCAGCAGCTCGGCGAGCCGCCCGCGCAGGCGGGCCAGCGGGCGGGGCACCGGGCAGTCGAGGCGCTCGGCGGACACCGAGCCGTCGGCGGCGAGGTCGACCAGCCACATCGTCTTGCGCTGGTGCACCTCGGAGAAGGAGTAGGCGAGCGGGGAGCCGCTGTAGCGCAGGTGCGGGGCGAGCGTCTGGCAGCCGTGCAGATGGCCGAGGGCGGCGTAGTGCACCCCGTCGAACACCGCGGCCGGGACGCTCGCCACGCCACCGACCGTGATGTCCCGCTCGCTGTCGCTCTCCTCGCCGCCGGTCACGAAGGCGTGTGCCAGCACCACCGCCCTGGTGCCGGGCGGACGGGACGCCAGATCCTCCCGGACCTGCTCCATCGCGGCGCCGAGCACCCGGTCGTGGCCGCCCTTGTCGAGGCCGAAGCGCTCGCGGGTGAGCGCGGGCTCCAGGTAGGGCAGGCCGTAGACGGCGACCGGGCCGTGCTCGTCGGCGAGCATGACGGGGACGGCGCAGCCGCCCGGGTCCGTCCGCAGGTGGATGCCGGCCCGGTCGATCAGGCCGGCGCCGACGCCGAGCCGGCGGGCCGAGTCGTGGTTCCCGCTGATGAAGACCGTGGGCACGCCGAGGGCGGCGAGCCGGTGCAGCACCTCGTCGAAGAGTGCGACCGCCTCCAGCCCGGGCAGTGCCCGGTCGTAGACGTCCCCGGCGACCAGCACGGCTTCGACGCGCTGCTCCTCGACCACCGCCACCAGGTGGTCGAGGAAGGCGCGTTGGGCATCGTGCAGGCTCTCCCGGTGGAAGGAGCGGCCCAGATGCCAGTCGGAGGTATGCAGCAGTCGCATGGTGCACGACCCTAACGGGAGCCACTGACAACGCGTGACCGTTCCGCTCTCACACCGGCGCCCGGACGATCGCCCGGAGTGACTTGTCAGTGACGCTGTGTATGTTTCCGGCGTCGGTGGCCCGACTGCAGCGGGCACTCCGACGGTCGTTCCCCGAGGGAGGGTCCATGTCGAAGAAGCACACCCCCAGGAACCAGCACGCCGACCACTCCACCCGTCCGTACCGGCCCGGCCGGCGAGGCCGCTCCCGGGGCGCGCCGCTGCGTCAGCCGGTGGCGCTCGCCGTGGCCGCCGATCCGGCCGACTACGACTGCCTGCGCCGCCACGGGATGTTCGGCGAGGCCGACTACGCCTCCTACCTGCGGCGCACCGAGGTGCAGCTCCGCGCCCTGCGCGGCCAGGGGGTGGACGTGCACCTGCGGGTCCTCGAGCCGGCCGACTTCGAGGACTTCTGCGAGGAGCACCTCCTCGACCCGCAGGACCCGGTCGCCCGGGTCGCCTACGCGGCCGACCCGGAGCTCGCCGGGGAGCCCTTCCTCTACACCGGCGAGCGGCTGGCCGGGCTGATCCCCGCCCTGCTGGAGGACCACCTGGCCAGGGTCCGGATCTCCATCGGCTGCGCGGCACTGCTCACCGCGATCGGCTGGGACGAGGAGCCGGAGGAGCGGCTGGCCGCCGTGCTGCAGTACGTCTCCGAGGTCTACCTGGCGCTCGCGGCCGGTGCCGGCGAGGGCTGCCACCGGCTGACGCTGCGCTCGGTGGGTCTGGTCGACGGGGACGAGCTCGCCGCCTCGGGGGAGCTCCGCGTCGAGGCCGGCGAGCTGTCCGCCGCCGGGCGCGGGGTGGAGGCCTTCTGCGTCACGCTGGCGGCGGCGGTGGCCGGGTACGGGGCGGGGGAGCTCCTGCTGCACGGCCCGGCCGGCGCGGGCGGTGGTCGCAAGGTGTACGGCTGGGCGCTGGTGGACGGGTGGCTGCGTCCGATGTCGGCGGTGGAGGTCGCGGCGGTGCTGGCCGCCGCGACCGGCGACGGGGCGGCCGACGGCCCGGCCGAGGCGGTCGCGCCGTGCCCCGGGTTCCCCCTGCCGATCCAGGCCCCCGCGCCGTGGGAGGGCTCCGCGCAGGCCGGGTCGGCCGAGGGGCCGTCCCCGCAGGCAGGAGGGGTGGGTGAGGCCGGCCGCTGACCGCCCCACCTGGATTCGCGCCCCGGGGCGAGGCCTCGCCCTCGCCCCGGGCCGTACCGGCACGCCATGCCCCGAGCGGCGGCCAGGACTGTTCATCGACCGCATGTTCGGGGAAGATCAACAGTCGGAGCGCGGTGCGGGCGCCGCCCGCACGGCCGACCAGGACAGACCACGTACCGCACGCCCTAGGGGCCCGACGCCGGAGGGGGACGAATGAGCCGCATCGAGTACAGCGCGGAGATCGCCGAGCTGCTCGGCCGCGTGCGGCGCCGCCCCACCGCCGGCTGGCCCTGGCGGCCGGGTGAGCCGGTGCCCGAGGGGCTGCCGGTCAAGCAGTCCTGGGGCTGGCTCTTCGTGCCGGACGGGCGGGTGCTGACCCTGGTCAACCCCAAGGACGGCGTGGTCAGCCTGCCCGGCGGCTCGCTGGAGCCGGAGGACGAGGGCGACCCGGGGGCGGCCCTGGCCCGCGAGGCGGGCGAGGAGGCCCAGGCGGTGATCGGCCCGCCCTACTACCTCGGCTACCTCTACGACCGGGTCGGCTCGGCCAACGGCGGTCACGAGTGCGCCCGAGTCCGGATGGCGGCCGCCCTGCACGCCGTCGGGCCGACCGCGCCCGACCCGGCCTCCGGCCGTCACTACCGGCGCCTCCTGGTGGCCCCCGGCCTGGCGGTCGAGCTGCTCGGCTGGGGCGCGCCCGGCCTGCGGCAGGCCCGTGCCGCCGTCACGACCGCCGTGGTCAGGCTCGGCGTCCCGGCTGCGGCCAACGAGACGATCGAGGAGCTCCCGCCCGGCGGGTCGGTCTTCCCCCGGTGATCCGGCGCCACGTCAGCTGACACTCCGTCTGGCGCGCAGTGCCCCAACTCGTCTTCTTCTCAACAACTTTGGCATGGGCACTATCCGGCCAAGCTACTGCCTGGTATCAAAAGTGTGACCCGCGTCACTCCCGTGGAGGTGCTCATGCGCCCTGCCCGTGCCGTGTCCGTCGCCAGCCTGGCGATCCTTCTCTCCCTGACCACCCTCGCCGCCGCCACCACCGCGAACGCCGCCACCGTCAACTACGCCGCACTGGGGGACTCGTACTCCGCCGGCGTCGGAGCCGGCAGCTACACCAGCGAGAGCGGTAGCTGCAAGCGCAGCACCAACGCCTACCCCTACCTCTGGAAGAACGCCCACGGCCCGTCGGCCTTCGCCTTCGCCGCCTGTTCGGGCGCGCGGACCGGGGACGTGCTCAACAACCAGCTCTCGGTGCTCAACTCCGGCACCACGCTGGTGAGCATCACGATCGGCGGCAACGACGCGGGCTTCGCGAGCACCATGCAGACCTGCGTGCTGAACAGCGAGAGCGCCTGCCTCACCGCCGTGGCGAACGCCAAGGCCTACGCCACCAACACCCTGCCCGGCCAGCTCGACCAGGTGTACTCGGCCATCCACGGCAAGGCACCCAACGCGCACGTCGTGGTGCTCGGCTACCCGCACCTGTACAAGATCGGCGGCAGCTGCATCTTCGGCATCGGTGACACCAAGCGCAGCGCCATCAACAGCGCGGCGGACGTCCTCGACGACGTCATCGCCAAGAGAGCAGCAAACGCGGGCTTCACCTACGAGGACGTCAGAGGCCTGTTCACAGGACACGAGATCTGCGCAAGTGGCACGGTGTGGCTGAACAGCACCACCTTGCCGGTCGACGAGAGCTACCACCCCAAGGCCTCCGGCCAGTCGGGCGGCTACCTGCCCGCCTTCACCGCAGGGGTCTGACGTACCACCGGTCGGCCGCACCCCGTTTCGAAGGGGTGCGGCCGACGCGTCGTCAGCAGGGTCGGCCGTCAGCAGGGGCCGTCGTCGGCCCAGGGGCCCCACTGGCCGCTGACGCTCGGGTTCTCGTTCTGGGTCCACCACTTGGCGTGCCACTTGTGCCCGCCGTACGAGACCACGTTGCCCGCCGTGTAGACCTTGGTGCTGTCCCAGGCCGGCGCGGTGCAGGAGCCGGGCGAGGACGGCGAGGGCGAGGACGAGGTGGGCGGCGTGGTGGTGGGCGGGGTGGCGCCGGCGAAGCGGACGGTGTACTTGGTGAAGTCCCAGTCGTTCTGCACCACGCTGGAGCAGGAGCCGGAGAGCCCCGGGTCCACCGTGCCCGCGCACTGCCGGTCCCGGTTGACCGACCAGTAGGTGTACCTGGCCAGCTTGTGCGCGGTGGCGAAGTCCAGCACCGTCTGGAAGTCCGCCTGCCGGAAGTACTCGGCGGCGTCGGTCCGCCCGTTCATCAGCGAGACGCCCTCGTGGGCGTAGGCGGTGGCCTCGCTCCATCCGAAGGTGGACTGCAGCAGGGCGTTGAACTTCACCAGAGCGTCGGTCTGCGCCGCCGCCCCGTTGAAGCCGCCGTCGAACGGCATGATCGAGTAGTTGTTGGGCGTGAAGCCCTGCGACTTGGCCTCGTTCAGCAGCTGCTTGCCGAACCAGCCGGTGCCGTCGCCGGTGCCGGCCGTGGTGATCGAGATGTAGATCCCGGGGTTGTTCTGCTGGAGGATCCGCGCCGCGCCGATCTCGTTGTGGATGGCGGCGGCGTTCTCGTACTCGGGCTCCTCGAGGTCGAAGTCGAGTGCCTTGAGCTGGTACTTGTCGACGACCTTCTGGTACCCGGCGGCCGTGGCCTCCGGGCTGCCGCAGGTCTGGCCGAGCTTGGTGCCGCCGTACCCGCCGATCGAGACCGAGACGTCGCCGCCCTTGTCCCGGATCTTCTTGATCACGGCGGGCATGGTGGTGTCGGTGTCGATGGACGAGGTGCCGCCCCAGGCCGGGCGGCAGCTGCCGCCGTCCAGGATGAAGGCGAGCTGGAAGGCCTTCTGGCCGGTCGCGTCCATCACCGCGGCGGCGTCCGGCGGGCTGTTGTCCTCGGGCATCAGGTACGGGGCGCTGGCGTACCAGTTGCTGCCGAGCGCGGTGGTGGTGGCGGCCGACGCACCGGCCGTCAGAGCGCCGACACCGCCGGCCAGCAGACCGAGGCCGAGCAGGACGGCGGCCGGCGCGCGGCCGCGCAGGCGGCGCCTTCGGTGGGTGGGCGGGTGGATCCGGGCACGTTCCATGGTGGAACCTCCTGGGGAGTGGGGGAGGAGCCGCCCCGTGCGAGTGGGGGTGCGCAGGGCGGATGGCGCCGTTCCTCTAGGGCTTCAGGTGGTCGACCAGCCCGGCCGGCTCGAGGCCGGCCTCCTCGGCGGCCGTAAGGGCCCGCTGCAGGTCGCTCGCCAGGGTGTCGGTGAAGTGGAGGAGCACGACGTCGCCCGGCTGCAGGGCGCCGCCGTGGTAGATGGTCGACTGCCCCCAGCTGAAGTCCGCGGTGGCGGTCAGGACGGTCCGGATGCCGCAGTTGGCGGCGGCCTGCAGGGTGTCGGCGTTCCAGGCCAGGTACGGCGGGCGGAAGACGGTCGGGGCGGTGCCGTACAGCTTCAGGTCGGTGTCCCTGGCGCTGCAGATCTCGGCCTGCTGCTCGGTGGGCGAGAGGGTGGTCAGGTCGCGGTGGGAGACGCTGTGGTCCTGGACGGAGGACCCGGGCACGGCGGTGACGCGCCGGAAGTAGTCCGGCTCGAAGCCCGAGGGCATCGGCAGCGGGAAGGCCGTGATCGGCAGCCGGTGGTCGGCGATGAACTGCGCCGCCTCCGGGGTGCGCTGCCAGCCGTCGTCGATGGTGAGGAAGACGAGCTTCTCGCCGGTCGGTACGTTCCAGGTGGCGCGTGCGGGCGCCGGCGCCGGGCCGTTCAGCCGGACGTCGTCCACGGAGAACGCCCCCTGCCCGTACCAGCCGTGCAGGTAGAGACGGACGGAGTCGTTCTGCGCCCCGGTGGTGAAGCCGGTGGTGAGCAGCTGCCAGCCGTCGCCGGTGCCCGCGGTCCAGGACGGTGCGACGTCGTGCCCGGTGCCGGTGGCGCCGAGGAAGACGTACGAGCCGCGGACCCAGGCCGAGACGGTGTAGCTGGTGGACGGGCGCACCGAGACGGTCTGGCCGCACTCGCCCGTGCTGTCGGCGCCGGCCGGGGTCACCGACAGTGCCGAACTCCCGCTGTGCGCCGAGCTGCTGAGCACGGCCTCGCCCGTGCCGCAGTTCCAGCCGGGGACGGATCCCCAGTCGGCCAGCGGCAGCGTGGGGATCTCGAAGCCGGGGTTGGTGGCCAGGTTGGCCACGGGCTCGGCCGCGCCGGCTGGCGCGGCGACGCCGAGGAGCGTGAGAGCCGCGCTTGCGGCGCACACGACAAGGCGGCGGAGAGGCGTTGGCACGAAAGCAACTCCTGTGTGGGGGAACGGCGGAGTGCTCCCCGAGGGAGGGGAGGGGGCGGCATGCCGCACACAGGCCGTGCCACACAATGGACTGGACCACACGCCCCGTCAAGAGGCCCGGGCCGAAGGCGATCGCGGAGGCAATGGGTCACCACAGGGGCGCGGGGAACCGCGCGCAGCGGGAGGCTACAGGCCGGTGCCTTCCGATCTCGCGCAGTTCCCCGCGCCCCTTGTGGTGACCCGATTGCGTACCGGCGGAGCCTCTAGGCCGAGTAGAGCTCCTCGATGTCGTCCGCGTAGAGCTGGACGATGGCCTGCCGGCGCAGCTTGAGGGAGGGCGTCAGCAGACCCTGTTCCGCGCTGAACTCCCGTGGCAGCAGCCGGAAGGCACGGATCGACTCGGCCCGCGAGACCGCGGTGTTGGCCGCCGCCACCGCCCGTTGGATCTCGGCGTGCAGCTCCTCGTCCGCCAGTGCGGCCCAGGCGTCCAGCTGTTCCCGCCCCCGGATCTTGAGCCAGTGGGCGAGCGCCTCGGCGTCCAGCGTGATCAGCGCGGCGACGTACGGCCGGTCGTCCCCGACCACCACGCACTGGCCGACCAGCGGGTGGGCCCGGACCCTTTCCTCCAGCGCGGCCGGTGCGAGGTTCTTGCCGCTGCTGGTGACGATCAGTTCCTTCTTGCGGCCGGTGATGGTGAGGTAGCCGTCCTCGTCCAGCGAGCCCAGGTCCCCGGTGGCCAACCAGCCGTCGTACAGGGCCTCTTCGGTGCAGCGCGGGTGGTTGAGGTAGCCGCTGAAGACGGTACCGCCGCGCACCCAGACCTCACCGTCCTCGCCGATCGCCACCGAGGCCCCGGGAATGGGCCGGCCGACGGTGCCGAACCTGGCCTTCCCGGGCGGATTGGCGGTGACCGCGGCGGTGGTCTCGGTGAGGCCGTAGCCCTCGTACACCGTCATGCCCGCGCCGGCGAAGAACAGGCCGAGCTCCCGGCTGAGCGTGGAGCCGCCGCACATGACGTTGCGCACCCGGCCGCCGAGCACGCCCCGCAGCCGCTGGTACACCATCCGGTCGTACGCGGCGTGGCGCAGCCGGAGCGCCGGGCTCGGCCCGGAGCCGCGCCCGAAGGCGCGCTGCTCGCGCGCGGCGGCCCACTCCACGGCCACCTCGGCCGCCTGTGCGAAGAGTTCGCCCCGCCCGGCCTCCTCGGCGGCCTCCCTGGCCCGCTGGTAGATCTTCTCGAAGATGTACGGCACGGCGTGCAGGAAGGTGGGCCGGTAGGAGGCCAGAGCGGGCAGCAGGGAGTCGGTGGTCAGCTGCCCGTGGTGGCCGATCCGGATGCCGCCGCGCACCGCGGCGACCTGGACGACCCGCCCGTAGACATGGGCCAGCGGCAGGAAGAGCAGGGTGGCGGGTGCCGCGCCGCCGGTGTCCCGGAAGACCTCGCCCCAGCCGTCCAGCAGCGCGTCCGCCTCGGCGGCGAAGTTGCCGTGGGTCAGCAGACAGCCCTTGGGGCGCCCGGTGGTGCCGGAGGTGTAGATGACCGTCGCCACGGAGTCCGGCGTGACGCCGAGCCGCTGGCGGTGCACCAGGCTGTCGGGCACGCCCTGCCCGTCCTCGACCAGCGCGGTGACGCAGTCCCGGTCGAGCTGCCAGATGCCGGTCAGTTCCGGGAGCGCGTCGCAGACCGCGCCGACGGTCATCGCATGGTCCTCGTGCTCCACCACGCAGGCCACCGCCTGGGTCTCGGCCAGGATCCAGCGCACCTGCTCCGCGGCCGAGGTCGGGTAGACCGGGACGGAGATGGCGCCGATGGACCAGAGGGCGTAGTCGAACAGCGTCCACTCGTAACAGGTGGAGGACATCACCGCGACCCGGTCGCCGTACCGCACGCCGCGGATCAGCAGGCCCTTGGCGAGGGCCATCACCTCGTCCCGGAACTGAAGCGCGGTCACGTCCTGCCAGCGCTCGCCGTGCCGTCGGGAGAGCTGCACCAGGCCCGGGGTGCGTTCGGCGGCGTCGTACACCGAGTCGGCCAGCCCGCCCACCGCCGGAACGGGCGCGGCGGGGCTGCTGAACTCGCGCACGCTGCCCCCGATCCCGTGGTTCCCGAGCTGTCGGCCGGCCGGAGACGAGCCGGTCGGACGGATGGCTGCGAAGCTACCGGATCGTCGGAGCGCTGCCCAGGGCTGGCGCCCGCCTGCGCGAGATCGGCACGTGCCAAGCGCATCGACGCCTCCGCCGGGTGGCGGACAGACCTCGTTTTCGCGGCAAATCGGGATGATCGCGACAGCTTGCCCCGAACAATGATTTCGACCCTTCGAACGAGTGGTCAGGGAGTAGTAAGCTCGCGCAGATCGAACGGCCCGGCCGAGTCGCCGGGCCGGTTCCGGCTGCCCTCGGCAGCACCCCGCCCGACCTGCAGCCCTACGACCCCACACCCGTCCGCGCCTGGCCCTTCCCGACCGAGGACTCCATGCGTCTGCGCAGCAGCTCGATCCGCGCGAAGATCATCGCGCTGCTCATGGTGCCCATCGTCGCGCTCACCAGCCTGTGGGTCTACGCGACCCTGGTGACCACGGGCGACGTCTGGGACCAGTTGGACGTCAGCGCCGGCTACCGCGCGTTCGGCAGCCCGACCGACCAGTACGCGCAGGACGTCCAGGCCGAGCGCCGTGCCGCCGTCCTGCGGCTGGCCGACTCCGACTCCAAGGCGGCCAAGGAGGCGTACCAGCAGGCCCAGACCGTCACCGACCGGGACCTGCAGCTGCTGCGCTACAAGGCGGACGGCTCGGACGCGGGCAAGCTCGACGCCGACCAGCGGGTCAAGTTCCAGGATGTGCTCACCTCCGCCGACCAGCTGGCCGCGATCCGGGGCCAGGTCAACCGCGAGGCCAACAGCTGGGCGTACGTGCTCGACCAGTACAGCGACCTGGTCCAGCCGGTCTTCGCCTTCCGCTCCGCCTTCGTCAGCAAGCAGAGCGGACAGCTGCCCAGGCAGGGCACTATCCTGATCGAGCTGGCCCGCGCCCGCGAGTACCTCTCCCAGGAGGACGCCGCGATGGAGGGCCTCCGGCTGACGCCGAAGCCCGACAGCGCGATGCTCCAGGCGGCGCTCGACGGCCTCCACAACCAGCGGGCGCTGTTCAACGTCTACGTCTCCGAGCTGGGCCCCCAGGACCAGACCGACTACCGGAACCTGCGGACCGGCAACAACTGGATGGCGCTGGTCAGCGCCGAGGCCTTCTTCGAGGACTCGCCCGACCGGGTCCAGGCCGTCAAGAACATCTCCGAGAACACCTGGCGCGACGCCGCCGACCGGGCCCTGAACGACCTCGCCGACCTGAACACCCGGCTGGCCGAGACCATCGGCGCCCGCGCCAAGTCCTACGCCGTCAACCAGCTGGTGCGCGGCGGCATCGCCGGCCTGATCGGCCTGGTCGCGGTGGTGCTCTCCATCGTGATCTCGTACCGGATCGGCCGCGGGCTCGCCCGGGAGCTGATCGGGCTGCGCAACGCGGCGCTGGAGCTCTCCGGCACCCGGCTGCCGTCGATGATGCTCCGGCTGCGCCGGGGTGAGTTGGTGGACATCGCGGCCGAGGCACCCGCCCTGGACTTCGGCCCCGCCGAGATCGGCCAGGTCGGCCGGGCCTTCAACGAGGTGCAGCGGGTCGCCGTCGAGGCGGCCGTCGAGCAGGCGGAGCTGCGCCGCGGCGTCTCGGCGGTCTTCGTCAACCTGGCCCGCCGCAGCCAGGTGCTGCTGCACCGCCAGCTGACCCTGCTGGACACCATGGAGCGGCGCACCGAGGACCCGGCCGAGCTGGAGGACCTCTTCAAGCTCGACCACCTGACGACCCGTATGCGCCGGCACGCCGAGGGTCTGATCATCCTCTCCGGCGGTTCGCCGGGCCGGGCCTGGCGCAAGCCGGTCCGGATGGTCGACGTGGTCCGGGCCGCCGTCGGCGAGGTCGAGGACTACGCCCGGGTCATCGTCCGGCCGTTCCCCGGCACCGGGCTGCTCGGCAGCGCGGTGGCCGACGTGACCCACCTGATCGCCGAGCTGGTCGAGAACGCCGCCGTCTACTCCCCGCCGCAGACCCAGGTCACCGTGCAGGGCGAGGTGGTCGCCCACGGGTTCTGTCTGGAGATCGACGACCGCGGCCTCGGGCTGAGCGAGCAGGCGCTCGCCGAGATCAACCAGCGGCTCGCCGTGGAGCAGGAGTTCGACCTCGCGGACACCGACCGGCTCGGCCTCTTCGTGGTCAGCCGGCTGGCCCGCCGGCACGGCATCCGGGTGCACCTGAGGCCCTCCCCGTACGGCGGTACGGCGGCCGTCGTCCTGATCCCCCGCGAACTCCTCGCCGAGGCACCCGACCAGGCGGGCGAGCCCGCCCCGCCGGTGGCCGCCCCGCCCGCGACACCGCCGGCCGGACGACGCGGCCAGCGCGAACTGGTCGCCGTCCCCGCGCTCGCCGAGGACGGCGGGCACCGGCGCAGCGAGGGCGCGCCCGTCGCCGGCGACGAGCCCGTACGCTCCGTCCCCCGCCCGACCGGCGGGCCGCGCCCCTCGGCGGCCGAACCCGCCCGGACGCCCGGCGGCCTGCCCCGCCGACGGGCCGCCACCGGTGGGCCCGCCCTGGTGCCCGCCGACGCGGCCGGCACCGGGCGCCACCGCCGGGCGGACAGCCCCGCCGAGGAGGCGGCCGCCGCACCGGCCCCGACGCCGCCCCCCGCGCACGTGGCGCCGGCCCCGGCCGGCGGGCTGCTGCCCCGGCGGGTGCGCCAGGCGAGCCTCGCCCCCCAGCTCAAGGCCGCGGCAGCCGCGGAGGCCGCACCGGACGCGGCGGCGGACGCCGCTCGGGAGCGGTCGCCCGAGGAGGCCAGGTCGACCTTCGCGTCCTTCCAGCGCGGCTACAAGCGCGGCCGCGGCGACCGACTCCAGCCCGCCTCCCTGACCGTGGTCCCGGACCCGCCCGCGCCGCCCGCACCGGCGTCGCCCGCACCCGTGGTGCTCCGGCCCCGTGCCGCGCTCCCCTCCGTACCCGTACCACCGGCGTTGCCCGCAGCGCCCGTTCGGCCGGCACCTGGTGGACCCGGTCGACCCGGTGGACCCGCAACACCCGCACCACAAGCTCAGCCTGCACCAGCGGAAGGAACCGAATCATGACCGCAACGGCACAGCCGTCAGGAGACCTCAACTGGCTCCTGGACGACCTCGTGGGACGGGTCGCGGCCCTGAGGCATGCGGTGATCCTCTCCAGTGACGGACTGGCCACCGGTGCCTCGGGCGGCCTCGGCCGGGAGGACGCCGAGCACCTGGCGGCGGTCGCGGCCGGCTTCCACAGCCTGGCCAAGGGCGCGGGGCGGCACTTCCAGGTCGGCGGCGTCCGGCAGACCATGGTCGAGCTGGACGAGGCCTTCCTCTTCATCACGGCCGCCGGCGACGGCAGCTGCCTCGCCGTCCTGAGCGAGGCCGAGTCGGATGTCGGCCAGATCGCGTACGAGATGGCGCTGTTGGTCAAGCGGGTCGGTGAGCACCTGTCCGCCGAGCCCCGTACCGAGCCCGCTCCGCCGCCGGGGAGATGAGTGAGCCGATGAGCATCGAGGACGCCGCGCCCGACCCCGTCGTCGAGCCGCCCGAGGTCGACCTGTTCGTCCCGCGTACGCCCGTGGACGACCGCTGGTTCGACGACGACGCGGGCCCGGTGGTGCGGCTGTTCTCGATGACCCGCGGCCGTACCAGGCCCGCCGACGAGGGCCTGTTCGACCTGATCTCGCTGGTCACGGCGGTCGATCGGAGCGAACAGGACGCGCCGGAGCCCGCCCTGGACCCGGAGCACCACGCGATCCTGGCGCTCTGCGGCGACGCGCCGCTGAGCGTCGCCGAGCTCGGCTCTTACACCGACCTGCCGGTCAGTGTGGTCCGGGTGCTCCTCGGAGACCTTCACGACGCCGAGCTGATCAGCGTCACCCGACCCGTTCCGCTCGCCCAACTCCCCGACGAGCGCCTGCTGCGAGACGTGATCAATGGCCTCCGTGCACTCTGACGCCCCACCCTCCCCGTGGAGTGCCGTCGCCCTCAAGATCCTGGTGGCCGGCGGCTTCGGCGCGGGCAAGACCACGCTGGTCGGCGCCGTCAGCGAGATCCGCCCGCTGCGCACCGAGGAGCAGCTGAGCGAGCTCGGCCGCCCCCTGGACGACACCGCGGGGGTCGAGGCGAAGCGGACCACCACGGTGGCGATGGACTTCGGCCGGATCGACCTGCGCCCGGGCCTGGCGCTCTACCTCTTCGGCACGCCGGGGCAGGACCGCTTCTGGTTCGTCTGGGACGAGCTGGCGCAGGGCTCGCTGGGCGCCGTGGTGCTGGCCGACACCCGGCGGCTGGCCGACTGCTTCCCCTCGGTGGACTTCTTCGAGCAGCGCGGGATCCCGTTCGTGGTGGCGGTCAACTGCTTCGAGGGCACCGAGGTGTTCGCCCCCGAGGACGTCCGGGCCGCACTCGACCTGGACGCGGGCGTGCCCGTGCTGCTCTGCGACGCGCGGCGCCGGGAGGACGGCAAGGAGCTGCTGATCCGGCTGGTCGAGCACGCGGCCGGCCGCCGGGCGGCCGTCTGACGGCGAATCGTCCGGATCGCGGGATTCCCGTCCACCTGACGGGACGGGCGTCCGGATAGCGGGACTACGGGCCGGTTCCGGTTGCCTCCGGCGTCCCGGCCGTGGAAGGCTTCCCGCGACAGACCATCGGGCTCCGTGCCCGCACCGTCCGGGGGGAGGGTAGTGCCATGACCGTACGCCGGTCCCGTATCGCCTGCCCCTGTGCCCCGGCCACCCCGGCGTTGACGATCCGCCGGTACATCGACCTCGCGCTGATCTGCAGCGCCTGTTGTCGGTAGACATCCCTTCGGCTCGGCCGGCTCTTCCTGCCCGGCTGCCTGCCCGCCTTCCGTTCTGACGTTCCGTCATCTTCCGCGTCCCGGCCCCAGTGCGCCGGTGCGCAGCCGTGCCTGCCCACGTTCTGCGGAGAACCTCTCGTGAAGCTCACCCGTCTCGCCCTGACCGCTCCGGCCCTGCTCGCCGCGACGGCATGCGGCACCACCATCGGCCCCACCGCCTCGGCGGGCGCCGCAAAGCCTGCCGAGACGGTCCAGGTGCGCCTCCCCGACCCGGGGAACTCCGGGGTGCTCGCCGTCGCCAAGAAGGACGGCTCGCTGGACCGGGCGCTCGCCGCCGTCCACGCCCAGGTGGCCTGGACAAACGTCCCGGTGGCCTTCGCCGACTCCGCCCAGGCCATCGACTCGGGGCAGTTGGACGTGGCGCAGGGCACCATCGCCGACGGCCTCGGTGCGCTCGGCAAGCGGCCGGGCTTCACCCTGTTCGGGGTCTCGCAGCCCGACCTGATGGGCGAGGGAGTGCTGGTCAAGAACAACTCCAGGCTCAGGACGGTCAAGGACCTGGCCGGCCGGAAGGTCGCCGTCGACCACGGCGGCACGGGCGAGTACCTGCTGCTGAAGGCGCTGGCCAAGAACGCTGTCCCCGTGGGCGCGGTCGAGCGGGTGTACCTGGACGCGGAGCACGCCTCCCTGGCCTTCAAGTCCGGTGAGGTGGACGGCTGGGCCGTGTACGGGCCACCCGTGGCCCCGGCGCTCACCCACGCCAACGCGCACTTCGTCGCCAGCGGGCGCGGGGTGAGCTCCGACAACTACCGGATCTGGGCCGTCCGGAGCGCCTTCGCCGAGCAGCACCCCGAGGTGGTCAAGGCCCTCTACGGGTACCTGCACGAGGCCAGCACCAAGGCCCAGGGCGAGCCGGCCGCGTACCTCAACGTCTTCACCGACAGCGGCCCGCAGGCCGTGGCGGCCGACCAGCGCGGACTGCTGGTCGACTTCGGCAAGGGGGCCGCGCCGGTGCAGCCGATCACCGACGCCGACGCCGTACGGCTCGAGCAGGTCGCCCGGCTCTTCGCCGAGCAGCGGCTCACCGACGGCCCGGTCGACGTCCGGGCGCACCTGCTGAACGTCGACACCCTTCCGGAGCGGGCGAAGTGAGCCGCCATCGAACGTCACATCGCGCGATGGGATGCAGCACGCCGTTCATCTGGTTGAATAGCCGCATGAACCGTGTCGAGGACAGCGCTGAAGGTCGTTTCGACCTTGAGCCTTTCTGGCCGTCCCGGCAGCCGCACCTCTTCGACCAGACGTGTCCGGGCTCGCTTCGCGCGTCCCGGCTCTCCGCCCGCTGACCCGAGGTCAGCCAGGGCAGCACGGCCCGGTCGACGCGCAGACGACTCCCTTCACCCGTCACGCGCGAAAGAGCGGCACCATGTCTTCCTCCTCCACGGCCACCCTTCCCTTCCCGTCCGCGACCCCGCACCTGCGCGCGGTCCGGTCCGTCCCTTCGACCGCCGAGCGATGGCACCCCGCCTCCGCCCAGCACCCGGCTGCCGGCCACCACCTTCCCGCCCCGCAGCCCGCGCAGGCACTGCTCACCGCCCTCCCCGAGGGTGCCACCGTCGTCGCGGCGTTGCCGCAATCGGCGCTCCCGCAGAGCCTGTTGGCGCAGTACGGCGCCCAGCTCGGCGCGACGGCCGGGTCCGGCCACCCGCTGGTCGGCTACCTGGTGCTGGTGCCGGCCGAGTCGGCGGCTCCCGCTCCGGCCTCCGTCCCGGCACCCCGCCCGGCACAGCAGCAGCCCGCCGCCCGCGGCATCAGCGTCGACCTGGAGCGGCGCAGCGCCCATGTGGACGGCAAGCCGCTCGACCTCACCTACCTGGAGTTCGAGCTGCTCGCCCACCTCACCGAGCACCCGCAGCGGGTGCACACCCGCGACCACCTGGTCTCCGCGGTCTGGGGCTACGGCCACGTCGGCGACGGCCGCACGGTGGACGTGCACGTCGCCCGGCTGCGCCGCAAGCTGGGCGCGGCCTACCGGGACAGCATCGTGACGGTCCGTCGGGTGGGCTACAAGTACACGCCGGTGGCCTAGCGGCTGCGGTGGCAGCTGAGGCAGAGGGGTAACCACAGCGGCGCGGGGAACTGCGCGAGATGGGAAGGTGCCGGCCCCGCAGCCTTCCGCTTCGCGCAGTTCCCCGCGCCGCTGGGATGCCCAATCCTGATCGGTGCACCTGGGCCTCGTCCGAGGGTCAGCGGCTGAGGCGGTCGATCTCCGCCAGCTCCGCGGCGTTCAGCGGCGCGCCGTTCAGCGCGTCGATGTTCTGGTCGAGCTGGGCGACGCTGCTGGCACCGATGATCACCGAGACCACCCGCGGGTCGCGCAGCACCCAGGAGAGCGCGAGCTGCGCGAGGGTCTGGCCGCGCTGCTCGGCGACCTTGTTCAGCGCGCGCAGCTGGTCGAGCTTGGCCGCGCTGAGCGCCTCCTCCCGCAGGAAGTGACCCACCGACATCCGCGAGCCCGCCGGGACCTCACCGCTGAGATAACGGTCCGTCAGCAGGCCCTGGGCGAGCGGCGAATAGGCGATCAGGCTGGTCTGGGTGTCGCCGACGGCGTCCAGCACGCCCTCCTCGACGCCCCGGTCCAGGATCGAGTACCGAGCCTGGTTCATCAGGACCGGTGTGCCCAGCTCGCGCAGGATGGCCACGGCCTCCCGGTGCTGCTCCGCCGGGTAGTTGGAGATGCCCGCGTAGAGCGCCTTGCCGGCCCGGACGGCCGCGTCCAGGGCGCCCATGGTCTCCTCGAGCGGGGTCTCCGGGTCGAAGCGGTGCGAGTAGAAGACGTCGACGTAGTCGAGGCCCATCCGGCCCAGGGACTGGTCCAGGCTGGCCAGCAGGTACTTTCGGCTGCCGCCGTCGCCGTACGGGCCCGGCCACATGTCGTACCCGGCCTTGGAGGCGATGAACAGCTCGTCCCGGTACGGGCGGAAGTCCTGCGCGAACAGGGTGCCGAAGTTCTTCTCCGCGCTGCCGTACGGCGGGCCGTAGTTGTTGGCCAGGTCGAAGTGGGTGATCCCGCGGTCGAAGGCGCGGCGCAGCACCGCACGCTGCACCTCGAGCGGCTGGGTGTCACCGAAGTTGTGCCACAGGCCGAGCGAGACGGCGGGCAGCAGCACGCCGCTGCGGCCGGCGCGGCGGTAGGTCATCGAGGAGTAGCGGTCATCGGCGGCGAGGTACGTCATGCCCTGCATCCTGCCAGCTCCGGCCCCAGGTCAGGGACCATTGGCCCTGCCGGTTCCGGCCACGCGCCGCGTACGCTGGCGACGAGCCGTACGTGAGGAGCCGCCCGATGCAGCCGCACCCCGACATCGCCGACCGGGCGGACCTCGAACGGTTGCTGCGCCGCTTCTACGGGGCGGCCTTCGCCGATCCGCTGATCGGCCCGTACTTCACCGAGATCGCCGGCCTCGACCTCGAGGCCCATCTGCCGCACATCACGGACTTCTGGGAGAGCGCGCTGCTGCGGAGCGCCGACTACCGCCGCAACGCCTTCGCGCCCCACACCGCGCTGCACGAACGGGAGCCGATGACCGCCGAGCACTTCGGCCGCTGGGTCCAGCTCTGGACGGCCACCGTGGACGGCCTGCACCGCGGGCCGGTGGCCGACCGGGCCAAGGCCCAGGGCGAGCGGATCGCGCTCGCGATGCTGCGCCGGACCTCCGGGGAGGCCACGGACGGCGGGGCCGGGGGCTTCGTGCCACTCGCCGCCGTCCTGCTCCGCAGTTGAGCCGGACGGCGCTCGCAGGACGCCGTCGCGGGATTCCGGCTGCCGGGCCGAGGACGCACTTGGAGTCCGCTTGGAACGGCTGCCCGCCCATCGCATAGGCTCGGCCGGACCAGGGCGGACGGCAGGCGGGGGAGGGCAGGTGCGGCAGGGCGGAGCAGCAGCGAACCAGGTGTCCTCCGGCGTCGCCGACCCCGCACCGGTCGGTATCAAGGTCCTCGGCTCGCTCTCGGCGGTGGTCGCCGGGCGCCCGGTGGGCCTCGGCGGGCCGCGTCAGCGCGGAGTGCTCGCCCAGCTGCTGGTGGCCCGAGGCGAGGTCGTCCCGGCCGACCGGCTGATCGACGACCTCTGGCGCGGCCGGCCCCCCGCCAAGGCCGCGGCCTCGCTGCAGGCGTACGTGTCCAACCTGCGCCGGCTGCTCGAACCCGAGCGCGGCCCGCGTGAGCCCGCCCGCCTGCTGGTGAGCGAGGCTCCGGGGTACGGGCTGCGCCTGCCTGCGGCGGGGTCGGTGGACGCCTGGGACTTCGAGCGGCTGCTCCGGTGCGCTCGCGCCGCCGCGGGCCCCGCCGCGGGGGACGGCCAGGCCTCCGGGCTGGTCCGGGACGCGCTGGCGCTCTGGGCGGGGGATGCGTACGCGGAGTTCGCCGACGAGCCGTGGGCCGCCGCCGAGATCGCGCGGCTGACCGAACTCCGGCTCTCCGCACGGGAGTTGGCCGTCACCCTGACACTCGGGGAAGGCCGGCCGGGCGAGGCCGTACCGGACGCCCGCGCACTGGCCGAGGAGCACCCGCTGCGTGAGGAGGGCTGGCGGCTGCTGGCGCTCGCGCTCTGGGCCGACGGGCGCCAGGCCGAGGCGCTGGACGCGCTGCGCCGCGCCCGGCACGTCCTGGCGGAGGAGCTCGGGCTCGATCCAGGCCCGGCCCTGACCGAGCTGGAGTCGGCGATCCTCCAGCAGCGCACCGAGCTCCTCCCGCCCGTGGCCGCCGCCGTCCCGGTACGCGTTCCGGCCTCGGCCCCGGCCCCGGCCGCGCGTGGCACCCGGCCGCCCGAGGCGGTGTTCGTCGGACGTGCCGACGAGCTGCGCACCCTGCGCGAGGCCGCCGCCGAGGTTGCCGCCGGCGGGCACGCGGTGGTCCTGGTCAGCGGCGAGGCCGGGGCGGGCAAGTCCACCCTGCTGGGCTGGCTGCGCGACGAACTGCGGCGCAGCGGCTGGCTGGTCGCGTCCGGCCGCTGCCCGGAGACCGAGGGTGCACCGCCGGCCTGGGCCTGGACGGAGGCCCTCCGGGAGCTCGCCGAGCATGCTCGCCCCGCTCCGGAGTCGGCCGCAGCGCTGGCCCCCCTGTTGGACGGCGAGCACCAGGAGCTGACGGATCGTCACGACAGCGATGCACTGGCCGGACGCTTCCGGCTGCACCGCGCCGTCGGCGACTGGCTCAGGAGAGCCGCCGCCGCGCAACCGGTCGCCATGGTGCTCGACGACCTGCACGCGGCCGACCGGGAGACCCTCGCGCTGCTCGCCGAGCTGGCGGGCGGCCCGGCCACCCCCGGCCTGCTGCTGGTACCGGCCCACCGGCCGGGCGAGGGCGAGCTCACCGACACCCTGGCCGTGCTGGCCCGCCGCTCGCCGTACCGGCTGCCGCTCCAGGGGCTCGACGAGGCCGAGGCCGGACAGCTGATCGAGTCAGTCTGCGCCGCCGCCGTCGACATGCCGACCGTCCGGGCGCTTGCCGAACGCACCGGCGGCAACCCGTTCTACCTGGTCGAGAGTGCCCAACTGCTGGCCAGTGAGGGCGCCTTGGTGGCCGTTCAGGAGGTCCCGCAGGGAGTGAGGGACGTGCTGCGGCGCCGCTTCACCCGGCTGCCCTCCGCCACCGTCGAGGCGCTGCGGCTCGCCGCCGTGGTCGGGCGTGAGGCCGAGGTGGAGCTGCTGCTCCGGGCGTCCGGCAGCGGGGAGGACCGGCTGCTCGACGCCCTGGAGGCCGCGCTGGCCGGCGGTCTGCTCACCGAGCCCGGGCCCGGGGTGGTCCGCTTCGCGCATGCCCTCGTCCGCGACACCCTGTACGCCGACCTCAGCCGGCTGCGGCGGGCCCGCCTGCACGGGCGGGTGGCCGAGGCCCTCAGGGTCCTGCACCCCGACCAACTCTCCGCGCTGGCCCACCACTTCACCCAGGCTGCCGCCGCCGGTACCGCCGACCTCGCCGTGGACTTCTGCGTCCGGGCGGCCGAGGCCGCCGAGCGGCGGTACGCCCACGAGACCTGTGCGGCCCTGCTGCGGCAGGCGCTGGACAACCTCGCGCTGGTCCAGGACGGCGACGACCGCCCGGCCCGGCGGATCGCCCTGCTCGGGGCCCTGCTGCGCGCCCAGGTCCGAAGCGGGGCCGTCGCGGCGGCCCTGGACACCCGGGTGGCAGCCGTGGCGCTGGCCCGCGAGAGCGGGCGCGAGGACCTGCTGATCGAGGCGTGGACGGCCTGGACGGAGCCGACCCCGTGGGTGGCGCACCCGTACGGGACCATCGACCGGGCCGCCGTAGACGCCCTCACCGCCCTGCTGCGCCGCACGGACCTGCCGCCGGCCACCCGCTGCCGACTGCTCGACGCGCTGACCTACGAGCTCGACTGCTCCGGCGACGAGGCCGGTTGGACGGCCGCCGCCGAGGCGGTGGCGATCGCCCGCGCCGAACGTGACCCGCGCCTGCTCGCGCTCGCCCTGGCGGCCCAGGCCCGGGTCCACGACTACGAGTTGGAGACCAGCCTGCGCACCGAGATCGCCGCCGAACTCGCCGCGCTGGCCGTCGAGCACGATCTCCCCGCCTATCGCTGGCACGCCGAGCACCTGTTCTGCACCGCGGCCGCCGTCCGGGGGGACCTGCCCGCCCTGCGGGCGCACATGCGGGCCGCGATGCAGATCGCCGAGAGCTACGGGCTGCCCGAGCTGGTCGACGTCGGCCTCTGCCAGCAGGGCATGGTCGCCCTGATCGCCGACCGCACCCAGGAGGCCGAGCGCCTCTACGGCCGGGCCATCGACGGGCTGCGAGCCCGCAACTCCCTGCACGCCGCGGGCTTCAGCGCGCTCTACCGGCTCACCCTGGCGCTCCAACAGGGCCGGATCGCCGATGAACTGACGCTCATTCAGGCGATCGGAGCGGAGTACGGGCCGCTGGCCGACGACCTGCTCGCGCTGGCTCTGCTCGGGAACGGCCGGGTCGAGGAGGCCCGGGCGGCCAGGGCGGCGCGGCGCACCATCCCGCCGGACTACTACCGGTCCTTCTTCCTGGTCCTGCGGGCGATGGCGGTGATCGCGCTGGACGAGCGGGAGGAGGCGGCGGACCTGCTGGTGGAGCTGCTGCCGCTGCGGGACATGATCGCGGGCACGGCGAGTACCTCGATCGCGCTGCGGCCGGTCGCCCAGGCCCTCGGCGAGCTGGCCCGCCACCTGGGCCGGTACGAGGAGGCCGCGCAGCACTTCCGGCACGCCGCCGAGGTGGCCCGCGGCTGGGAGGCCCCCCATTGGGAGGCCGATGCCCTCCGCTCCCTCGCGGAGCTCACCCCCGCCGACCGCTGAGCGGCTCCGCCAGGCTCTCCGCAGGGCGGGCCCACTTTTCTTCTGCAGAGTAGGCCAGGCTTTTCAGGGGCGCGGGGAACTGCGCGAGATCGGAAGGCATCGGCCTGTGCCCTGCCGCTGCGCGCAGTTCCTCGCGCCCCTGGGGTTGCCCCGGCTACTGGCGGTCGCTCCAAGTCCTTCGGGTCGCCCTTGGAGTTGCCCGGCTACTGGTGGATGCCAAGTCGGTTCCAAGCAGGACCGGCCACGCTGAGCGGGACACTGTCACCGGACCGCCGAAAGGCCCGTCATGTCCTCCCTCCTCGGCCGCCTCGGCGGCGCCGCAGCCGCCAGACCCTGGCGGACCCTGCTCGGTTGGCTCCTGCTGCTGGCCGCCGTCTTCGGCCTGTCGGCCGCGTTCGGCGGTGAGCCGCACGACAACTACCGTGTGCCCGGCACCCGTTCGACCGCCGGCAGTGACCTCCTCGCCGAGCGCTTCCCCGAGATGTCGGGCGCGAGCGCCCGGGTGATCGTCCACGACCTGCACGGCGAGCGCCTGCCCGCGGGCGTCCTGGACGAGCTGCGCACCCGCCTCACCCAGGTCCGCGGTGCCGCCACCGTGGCGCCGCCGGCCCTCTCGGCCCAGGGCGACACCGCCCTGCTCGCCGTCAGCTACCGGATACCCGTCACCGAGTTCAAGGGCTCGGAGGGCCTGGACGCACTGCGTGACGCCGCCGGTCCGGCCCGGCAGGCGGGGCTGCAGGTGGAGTTCGGCGGACAGGTGCCGGAGAACTTCTCCGCCCCGGACGGCACCGCCGAGATCATCGGCGTGGTCGCCGCGCTGGTGATCCTGGTGGTGGCCCTGGGCACCGTGGTCTCGGCCGGTCTCCCGCTGCTGGTGGCAATCGCGGGGCTCGGCCTCGGCACCGCGCTGACCACCCTGCTGGCCGCCGTCACCGACATCAGCGCCACCGCCCCCACCGTCGCGACCATGGTCGGCCTGGGCGTGGGCATCGACTACGCGCTGCTGCTGGTGAGCCGCCATGTCGAGGGCCTGCGCAAGGGGTTGACCAAGGAGCAGGCCGCCGCCGAGGCGACCGCCACGGCTGGCTCCTCGGTCGTGGTGGCGGGCTCCACCGTGCTGGTGTCGCTCTTCGGACTGCGGCTGGCCGGGCTCTCCACCTACTCCTCCTTCGGCTACGCCACCTTCGCCGTGGTCGGCGCGGTGATGCTCGCCTCGCTCACCCTGGTGCCCGCCCTCTGCTCGCTGGCCGGGCCGCGCCTGCTGCGCCGCGCCGAGCGCAGCAACCCCGCCCGCGCCGAGGCCGAGGGCCCGACCCGGACGGAGCGCTGGGCCCGCCTGATCGGGCGGCGCCCGCTCGCCGGCGCACTCGCCTCGCTGGTGGTGCTGCTCGCACTGGCCGCGCCGATGCTCGGCATGCGTACCTGGCCGCAGGACGCGGGCAGCCAGTCCGCCACCAGCACCACCCGCAAG